>JBLFXJ010000311.1:0-9610 GCA_047609825.1 Myxococcota bacterium | reverse complement strand
GCAAGCACAGCGGTAGCGAGGAGTGTCAGCATGCGGCCTCCGGTGAGGCCGGTATCCTGCTGGGCTCCGCTCGACGGCACCTCGTGATGTCGCAGATGCCCACGTAGAAGTGCCGCATGAGGTCCACCCCGTGCGCCGGGCGCTCACCCACCCGGCAAGGTGAATCGACCTCCTCCCTGCGCCCCATCGCGAAACTTCCTGCCGGGATGCGGCTCATCTCCAGGCGGATGGAAGGCGACCCCCAGTCCGCGGGCGGAGGGGAGTCTGCATCTGCATCGGTGTCCGGGTCTGCATCGGGGCAGGGTCAGGCGTCGTGGGCGGACCGTGACGACGCGAGCACCTCCCTTGTTGACACGTAGGGCGGGGCTGCTGGCGTCGATGCACACGTGACCCGCTCGACCGGCCGTAGACAATCGTCATCACACCCGGTGAACTACCAGGCGAACTCGACGTAGTCGCCCGCGTTCCCGAACGTGTCGCTGTTGGTGACCTCGGCGTCGAACCCGAGCCGGTTGTCGACGCCGGCGAGATCGCACCAAGCGAAGGTGCGGTCGAGCATGTACAGCTTCATGAAGTCGGCGGCGGGGGCATCGGTGGGGTAAATCGCGATCTGCGGGTTGCCGCCGCCATCGTTCTTGCACACGAAGAAGTAGGACTCGCCCGTGTCTGTGGTGGCGTTGCACACCGCGGGGTCCCAGCTGTCGTACGTGCTGACGTCACGCGCGGCGATGGTCTCAAGCCAGGTGCGCACGCACGTGGTATCGACGAAGGTGGCGCTCCAGTGGCCATAGTCGGCGAGTGGCGCGACCTGGTGCGCGGTGATGGTGACGTTGGTGGGTTCGGCAGGCATCGCCGCGGCGATCTCGCCGAACCGCACACCGATGTCGCCCGGGCAGGAGCCCGTGGTGACATCTTCCCACCGCATCACGCCGGGCTCCACTCCGCCAGCGGCGGTGTCGACGTTGGACACCGCGCATGACGAGGCGTCGAGCACCTGGACCGGGGTGTCGCAGCGGCCGTCGGGGAACGTCGGCGAGAACGCGGCATTGCCAGCGCCATCGGCGGTGACGCGCGTGGCGAACCGGATCCCAGCCAGACCGGTGGCCGTGCCCGTGCAGCGGCCCACGCCGATCACGTCCGAGCCCTCGCCCACAGCGCCGAACAGGAACACGGCGGTGCCACCGGGCGTCAGGCCGCTGACCATGATGTCGACGGGGCCGGGGCAGACGCCCGACATGTCGAGGGTTTGGGCGGTGGCGGTGGCGGCGACGCCGACGGCGGCCAGGACGAAGCAGGCTCGGAACATGGCTGGACCTCCAGAGGGGGGGGGGAGGGCCAGAGGATACCCCAGTGGCGCACCGACCGCGTGGTGCCCGACGAGGTCACGCTCGCATCAGCGCATCAGCGCATGAGCGCGTCGCGACGGCGGCGCCGAATGCGATGCCGATGGAGGATGTCGTGCGTTGCGGCGACTTCGGACGGTTGACCTTGCGGCCCGGCCAGTCCTCGGGCGCGTGGCTGTAGCCGCCGCGGGATCGGTGGCTGAGCCGCTCAGATGCCGTGCACGGCGACGGAGCCTGAGCCGGTCGACGCTCGGATGAGGCCGGTCGCCTGGGCGTCGCTCCACACGCCGTCCACCTCGACAGGCCCCACGCGGGTCTCCAGGTCGAGATCGTAGCTCTGACTCGGCACCACGAGATCTACCGGCCCCGCGTCGGTCCGAGCCACCAGCCGGGACGGCGGGGAGAGCAGCTCGAGGGTGATCGGTCCGGAGCCCGTGTCGGCGACAACCCGGTTGCTGACCAACCCGACGCCATCCACGCTGCCGGCACCGGTGAAGGCCACCACCTCGCCGTCCACATCGCTGACGGACACCGGCCCGGCGCCGGTCTCCACGTCCACGTCCACCTGCACGGGCACCCAGAGGGTCAGGTCTGACGAGCAGCGGGCCTGGGAGGCACACCTCACGTCCACGCGCAGGGTGCCGTTGGAGACCTGCGTCGTGATCTCGGGGGCCGTGCGGCTGTAGCTGGAGTAGGCCTCGAGCTGAGCGCCTTCCCGGGCCTCGCCGACGATGTCGACCGCGCCCGCATCACTGGTGACCACCACCCGGTGCACCGGCCCGTCGATGGAGAAGCGCTGGTCCTGCTCGGCGGTCTGCACACCGCAGCCCGCGAACAGGGAGGACAGAACCGCGACGGAGAGGTACAGGGACAGGGTGCGCATGATGGGCTCCAAGGTGTTGCGCCCCCTACAACACCGCCGGTCGGAGAAGGTGTCACACCGATTCGGATGTTTCTGAGGCTCCGCCGCAGCCAGGCCGAACGCAGGCTCCCGCAGAGCCATCGTGGCAGGCCTGGTGGAGCCAGAACAGCTGCCGAGGAGGGAGGACTGCGGCGGGTGGCGGGTGGCTGTGCATCCCGGCCAAGGCCTCCCTCCGACCCCGCTCGGCGACGGTCGCCACCATGTGCCGCAGGGCGGGATCGAGGTCCGCGGCGGCCTGCACCGTCTCGCCGGACCGGGGTACAGAGGTCCCCCGCGGAGGCCACGTGTGAGCGACACGAGCGCGCTGACCG
Source organism: Myxococcota bacterium (assembly GCA_047609825.1). Lineage (GTDB taxonomy): Bacteria > Myxococcota_A > UBA796 > UBA796. The sequence goes on along the minus strand of JBLFXJ010000311.1, from coordinate 7,034 downwards.
ACGGAGCGTCGCCGGACATCGGCTGACATCAGCCTGCGGGATCCACACCGCACGTTGTGTGTGTGGCGCATCTCACGCGCCCACTCGGAGGCACGATGTACGCGTTGACCCTGCTCCTGACCCTCGCCCCGTTCACTGCCCACGCCTGGTCACCGGGGGTCACCGAAGACACCGGTGACACCGCCGATTACGAAGGTACGATTTACGCCACAGACGACGGCGACGGCGCTGTCCCCGACGTGCTCGCTGACCTGCCCGCCTTGCCCGTCCGCCTCGACCTCGACGACCCGGAACAGATGCAGCAGACGGCGGAGATCCTCTGCAGCGAGCACGGCGCCCCACTGGAGCTCACCTACGACATCCTGTTCCAACCGAATGAGTGTGTGTGGGTCGCACCGCCCTCGTCGGCGGTTGAGGGCGACCCCGCGTGCACCGAGGACACGCCGTGGATTCACTATGTCCTGGAGCTGGTCTGCGGTCAGGCGTCGTAGGCCCAGCCCCGTCATCCAAGCCATCACGATTGCAGACCTCTGGGTCGGACATGACACAGCTCGCTGGGGTCCTCGCGCTCGGATCGGTGGCGGGGCCGACCCACTCGCCGTCGACGCCGCTGGGGTGATACCGAGCCGGCATGGCGTCTGTGCTCAGGGCCGGGTCGTCGCCGCTTCCGACCGCCGCGCGATCGCACCGGCCGTACTCCGTGCGCCACAGACCAACTTCGAGGGCCGTGACGTCCTGTTGACCCGGCTGCTCCAGCACGTGCGGGGGCGCCCGGGCCTGTGGACGCTGACCGGTCCCGGAGGCGTGGGCAAGACGCGCCTGAGCCAAGAGCTCGGCGCTCGGGTCGCGCTGGACGGCGGATCGCTGTTCTGTGACCTGCACGCCGTCACGACGTCTGCGGAGATCAGCGTGGCCCTGGGGCGCACGCTGCAGCTCGCTGCCCAGCGACTGGCCGATGTCGACGCCGCGACGACGGAGCTCTGCGATCGCGGCGCCCTGCTGCTCATCCTGGACCACGGCGAACACATCGTGGAGCCCCTGGCCGAGGTGGTGCACGCTCTGCGGCGGGGCGCCCCCGAGGCGCGCATCCTCGTGACCAGCCGCCTGCGCCTCGGCCGGGCCGCAACCCTCGGGGTGCAGATCGGACCCGAGTCCGCTGCTGCGACGGCGGGCCTCGTCCGCGCCCTCGGGGGCTGCCCCTCGCCCTCGAGCTCGCGGCATCCCGCCTGCGCCTGCTGACTCCGGCCCAGCTCCTGAGCCGCCTTGGCCGCCAGCTCGATCTGCGCGGCGGACGCCAGGCCGGCAGGCCCGCGCGCCACGCCAGCTTGCGCTCGGCCATCCTGGCCTCCTGGGAGCTCCTCGACCCACCCGCCCGGACGGCCCTGGCCCAGCTGTCGGTCCTCCCAGAGCCGGTGTCGGCCGACACGGCGGAGGCCCTTGTCGACGTCGATGACGACCCGGTGAACGTCCTCGCCGACCTCCTGGACCACAGCCTGCTCCGGCGCGACGAGGCCGGGCTGCTGGGGTTGCTGCCGAGCATCCGGGACTTCGGGGCCGAGCACCTCGTCGACCGCAGCCCCGTGATCGAGCGGTTGGCCGCCTGGTACGCCAGCCGTCCAGGGGGCCCGACCGAGCGCGAGAGCCGGCTCCTCTCCCTGGACGACGCCATCGCGCGCTGCGCCGCCAGCCAGGCCGCGAGCATCCTGCTGGGCCTGGCCCCGACGCTGCACGACGAGGGCCCCATCGATCTGCTGATTAAGCGCTGCGAGGCGGTCCGCCGGCTCGACAGCCTGGGCCCCACCCTTGTCCAGGAGCTGCTGTGCGCGGAGGCCTTGGCGCAGATCGAGGTCTTCGAGACCGAACGGGCAAGCCGTCTGGTCGAGGAGGCACGACGCCTCGGCGACTCCGTCGCGACCGACCTGCCCCAGATCGTGCTGGACCGCCTGGCCGGCCGCGCCGAGGCCGCCACGATGCTGGGGCGCCGTGCGTTGGGACGCCACGACCTCACCACCGAGCAACGGTCCCGCCTCCTCGTCGAGACCGCGCACGCGGCGTGGCTGGCCGCCCACCTCGACGAAGCGGGCGCATACCTCGACGAGGCTCGCGCCCTGATCGGGCCGAACCCACGGATACAGGCTCGCATCCACATGCTGGAGGGCGGACTGCACTTCGATCGCGGGCGCCTCCAGGACGCGCTCCGCGAGTTCGAGACCGCCCTCGATACTCTGCGGTGTACCAGCGCCCGCCTGGATGCCTCGTCAGTCCACGAGCGCATCGGCACGGCGCTGATCCGACTGGGACGCTTCGACGAGGCCACGCCCCACTTCGAGGAGATGGGCCGCCTGGGCAACCTGGCGGGCTCTGCGTTGGCCCTGGCGAGATCCAGGGAGAACCTGGGCAAGGTAGCCTTGGACCGTGGCGACCTCCCGCACGCCGAGGCGATGCTGCGAGAGGCCGCGGACACCCTCGAGGCGGCAGGCCACCTGTACCGGGCGTCCACAGCCCGCTCGAACCTCGGCCAGGCCCTCGCGCGGCAGGGGAGGCTCGACGAAGCCGAGCAGCACCTCCTGCGGGCCCTCGCGGTCCAGCAACACGGCACCCGCACCCTGGGTACCCCCCTGCACATCCTGTGCATGGTCAACCTGTTGCAGGGGCGCCCCGAGACGGCTCGGGAGCGCATCACCGAGGTGGTGGCGGCCCACGAGCGACACGGCATGCGGCGCTCGGCGGCGGTCTCCCGCAGCGCGCTCGGTCACATCGCGCTGGAGGCCGGGGACGCCGACGCTGCAGTACCGGTCCTGGGGCAGGCCGTGGACACGCTCGCCGAGCTGGGAAGCTGGCCCGCGTGGGCCGCGGCCGGCGTCGTCCTCGGCACCGCGCTCGCAGGGGCCGGACGGCAGGAGGATGCTCGACGGCGGTTCACCGAAGCCGAGGTCTGGATCCGAGACGCCGACATGCTCGAAGACCTGGGTCGGCTGTTGTGTGCCAAGGGTCTCGCGCAGGTCGGCTGGGGGGAGCTCGAAGCAGCCCGCGCTGCCCTGGACGAAGCCCGCCCCATCGCCGGGATATGCGGTTCCAAGCCGAACAGCGAGCTCGGCCGCTCCTTGACCCAGCTGTCCGAAGCGCTGGAGCTCCCCACGGTCAGCCGCGCGTAGGTCCGCATCGGAGCTTCACCCCTGGTTCCTGCGTGTAGATGGGGGCTTTTCGCCGGGAAAAGAGCGTCTGATCTGAGGGATCAGGTGGCCATCAGACGCTGATCAAGCCCGGAGACCACCGAGAAGCGAGGTTGTGGGTGCGCCGAGCTGGCGCGCCACAGAACCGGAGCGAACCATGCTGTCCATGCTCTCCCTCGCCGCCAACTTGCTGACCCCCAACGCGGCCGCCGGGACCGACTGCATCCGCATCTACCTCGAGGTCGACACCGACGCGTCCAGCAGCTGCCGCATGGTCTACGTCGTCACCGACGGGGGCTCTGCATCTACTGCCCACGCGTAATCGACACCGAGAGCAGCGGGTTCAACTTGCCTCTGGGTGACCTGAGGGACTGGCCCAAAATAGATTGTTGCATTCGAGTGCCCCAGGAAGCCCCGTTCTGCGTCGTCTTCCCTCGGGATAGCACGCACTCCTCTCCGTCATCCTCCTTGCCCTGGACTCCCTGGAGCCCTCTCGGTGCTGCACAACCTATTTTGGGCCAGTCCCTTAAGGCCGCTCGTCGTTGCATCTGGACCATCCACCCCTCTCGCCGAGCGATCCGCACACCCCGCAGCGGGGGGACATCGCGAACGGGACGGACACGAGCCCCGCGCTGCACGGCCCGTGCAGGCCCAGAATCCAGCTGCGTCCGTCTCACGGACCCGGACGGCGGCTCTCGACGGTGGTCACCGACCGACGTCCGTCGCTCAGTAGGGGTCGATGGCAGTGAGGTAGGAGACGGTGATCGTGTCTTCAGCGGGCGGTAGCTCGGAGAACACGAGGAACTGGAGGTCGGGGTCCCAGCGCCATGCGTCCCACTTCTCGCCGGCCACCTTGACCTTGACCGTACCCGGATCCGCCGGCGGTGGATCGAGGGGTATGTCAGCGCTGAGAGAGGCAACAACGCCTACGAGGAAGTCCTCCCACGTGGCAACCCTGCAGATGTCGCGCTCCCCGCCGCCAAGGGTCTCGGCGGCGTCGCGTAGGCGACGCCCGTCCTCGGCGCAGCCACTCTGCCGGCCGACGAGCGCGTGCAGTTCCACGCGCGCTGGGTACTTCTGGAAGTCGGCGGCGCCTCTCCATACCAATTCGTCGCTGTCGTCATCCCGCGGTGACAAGACCACGGCGGCCAGCGTGTGCTCCCCTCCCAGCGTCTCTTCGAGGGCGGCGCCAGGGGCGGCAAGCGCCCCGAGGATCGCGAGGGTGGAGTTGGGGGGTGGACGTTCCTGCCAATCCAGCGCCCGAAACAGGGACTCCAGCTTCCCCACCACCCTCACGTCGTCGTGCGCGACGACCGTGCCGCCCGTTTCGGGGTTGACCTGCAACGCGGCCGTGTCGGGCACGGCTGCGACGACGCGCCATGGTAGGCGGCGGGCCTCGGCGGCGAGCACCCACTGCCGGGGCAGCGCGTTGACCTCGGCGTCCCCGAAGTGATCCCAGATCGTCTGGTCTACGACCAGGAGCACGTCCACGGGCGCCGGGATGGGGTCGACCAGTACGTTCAGGTCGAACCCGTCGCAGTCCTGGTCAACGCCATCCCCGGGCACCTCGTCGGCCCCTGGGAACACCCTGGGCGCGCGGTCGTCACAGTCCCTGCCGCCGCTGATCAGTGACGCAACACCGTCTTGGTCCATGTCGATACCGTCGACGCCGTCGCAGTTCGCATCGAGGTCGTCGCCGGCGAGATCGCTCTCCCACGGGCTCACGTCGCTGTTGTGCATGGCGCAGTCGTTCTTATTGCGCGCACCGTCGCCGTCGAAGTCAGCGCATGCCATCAGCACGAGCAGCCACCACGCGCGCCTTACTCCTCCTCCGGGGGCGCCACGGGGTCAAAGGTGACGATGATTTGGGTGCCGAACTCGATGTCGTCGAGGAGGATCGTGACCTCCCCCGACTCCGGGTCGTAGCTGCTCTCCTTCAGGCGCTGCCGTGAGCCACCATCGGGCTTGACGCGCCAGGTCGCGACGGTCTGCGCGTTGGGCCGCTGTGACAGCCGCAGAACGCGGGTCGGTCCCGTCAACGGGTCGAGAACGGCTTCGACCTCGCTGTCCCACGAGGGCGCACAGCTGCTCCAGCTCTGCATCCCGGGCAGCGCGAGAGCGAGTTCCTCGTAGCTATGGGCGCCCCGGTCAGACACACATTTGATGTCGTAGGCCCCAGTGTAGGGTCCATACCAGGTGGTGACGCCTTCCCACTCAGGAGACCACACGAAGAGCGAGGCGGCTGGGCGTAGCGCCGCATACCAGTCCGCGAACTCCTGAACGCCCGGCCACACGCTGGCGTCGTCGGTGTGCGTGTACACCAGGCTCACGAGCGGTGCGTCCTCACGGAAGAAGAAGGGGTTCCTCTCGTGGGCTTGGCTGATCACGCTGCGTGCTGCCGACAGGACCCTGCCATAGGGCCTGTCACGCTCGTCGAGGAGGTCCTCCAGCATCGACTGTGGATCGTCATCCGAGGCGGTGACCATGAAGACGCCATCGGACGACTGCAGCAGGCGGCCGGCATGTTCGACGTCCCAGTCGTCCATGGTCAGGACGCCGATCCGCCAGTCGGTGTCGATGGCCTGCAGTCTGCCGAGGAGTCGGGGGATCACCTCAGCCTCCAGGTCGTCGACGGCCCAGTCGCCTTCGGAGTCCCGATCCACGGCGAGCAGCAGATCGACCTTCCCTGGCGGACCCCATATGAAGACCTCCTCGGCCTGATCGGCGCCGTTGCAATCCTGGTCGACGCCGTCGAACGAGATCTCTTTGGCACCCGGAAACAGGAGCGGGTCGTTGTCGTCGCAGTCCGCCCCGCCCGATTCGACCGACGCGAAGCCGTCGCTGTCGGCGTCCCTGCCGTCGGTGCCATCGCAGTCCTGATCGATGTCGTCACCGGCTAGATCGAGCGCACCGGGGTGCACGGCCGATCGTTGAGGTGAACAGTCGCCTTGTGCCCGAGTGTAGCCATCGTTGTCTGACGGGTCGCACGCAGCCACGAGGACCAGGCCAGCGAGCACTGCACCGGGGGCACGCGGCAGAACGAACATCCGGAACTCCAGCGCTCGGAATCAGGGGTGGGCGAGGGCGTCGACGTGGGGAACGGGGAGGGAGCCGTGCGGTGCCGCCACGCCGCAGAGGGGACAGGAAGCACAAGGCCCCTCGTCGGCGCATCCTGGCCATCCTACACTCTTTGTCATGCCGTCCGCACACTCCGGAGCGGGCCATACTCGGATCCGCCGCCCCGCCGCCCCGCCGCCCCGCCGCCCCGCCGCCCCGCCGCCGGGTCAGGCGGGGACGCGCACGGTGTACAGGCAACGTGAGTCCACTCGTCGGTGCATCCTGCCCTCTCGCGGAGCCGCCCGCGAGGCCCTGGACCGCGGGGCCCGCGAGCCGGAGCCCGCGACTCCGGCACGCGGCGAGGGCAGACCGGCCCCGCGTCGTGGAGCAGACGGCCCCCCCCGTCGACGCCTCAGCCCCTCCTCCACCCACGGTGGTGTCTGCCCGCCTCACGGTCCTCCACAGCCCGCTCGGAGCGGCCCTCTGATTCGCGCCTTCTCAGGAACCTCGCCTGTCGCGAGGAACTTCCAGACCCAGCGTTTCACGCTGGCTTCCCCCACCATGAACCTTTCTGAGGCGTGCTTCATGCTTGCGACCGGATTGTTCAGGTACGCTTTGACAGCTCTTGAACGCAGCGCCTTTGGGTGAGCTTTCGGCATCGGGTTCCTCAACTTGAAACCCGATCGCACTCTCGCGGCGATGGATCAACTGGAAAACCGGACCCTGTAGCTGGACGGGCCCCCCTTGAACAAACCGAAGTCCTGGTTTTATGCGGATAGATCAGTAACGAGACACCCATGTTGT
>JBLFXJ010000310.1:0-9625 GCA_047609825.1 Myxococcota bacterium | reverse complement strand
GTCGACCTTGTCGGAGTCGACGGGCTCGGGGCCGTGGGTGGCGCGCGGCGCGAGTGAGGAAGGTGCGCAGGCAAGGGCGAGGAAGGGGAGGAGGGCACGCAGCATTGGACTCTCCAGAGGTGTGGCAACCCCTGTCTCTTCAAGGCGCGTGCCAAGCCAGTTCACGGACAAAGAACACGTTCCAGCGTTGGGTCTGCGACATTTTAACCGCACTGGGGTGGGGCAAAGGGGGCAGGTGGGCGGCGCCGAGCTACCGTCGCGCATGACTCTCCCCCCCGCCGACATCGCTGGCCGCCTCGTGGCCTGGTACCGAGCTGGGTCGCGCGACCTGCCGTGGCGCTCCGACCCCACGCCATATCGGGTTCTGCTGTCCGAGCTGATGTGCCAGCAGACGCGCATCGACACCGCGCTCCCGTACTTCCACCGGTTCGTGGAGCGCTGGCCCACGCTCGCCGATCTCGCGGCTGCAAACGAGGCCGAGGTGCTGCACGCCTGGGCCGGGCTCGGGTACTACTCCCGGGCTCGCAACCTGCTGCGCGCGGCGAAGGAGGCCACCGCGATGGGCGGCCTGCCCAGAACCGTCGACGGGCTCAGGGCACTGCCCGGGATCGGGCCGTACACGGCTGGCGCCATCGCGTCGATCGCGTTCGGCGTGCGCACTGGCCTGGTGGACGGGAACGTCGAGCGCGTGCTGTCGCGCCTGGATGCTCGCGAGGCGGACCCACGGTCCACGGCGGGTCGCAAGGCGCTGTGGGCGCGCGCTGAGGAGCTGCACGGGCAATGGCCTGGCCACCCCGGCGATCTCAACCAGGCGCTGATGGAGCTGGGGGCGCTCGTGTGCACCCCGCGCGCGCCGGACTGCCCCTCGTGTGTGCTCGCCGAGGGCTGCGAAGGGCGTGCGGCTGGAATCGCCGAGTCACTCCCTCGGAAGGCGCCGAAGCGCCCGCCCAGAGCCGTGTTCGGGGCTGCCGCGATCGTGCGGTGGGAGGGCCAGCTGCTCCTCGGCCGACGAAGCCCGGACGGGCTCCTCGCGGGCCTCTGGGAGCCACTCCGGGTCGCGGTCGAGGCGGGGGAGGACCCGATCCCGTCCATGCGCAGGCTGTTGCACGAAGCCACGGGCACGGACCCCGCTGTGCTGGACGAGCTGGGCAGCGTCGTGCATGTGTTCAGCCATCGCCGACTGACCTGCCGCGTGTTCGAGGCCCGGCTCGCCGGTCGTCCGCATCTGCAGCCGGCGGGGGACTACGACGAGGTGAGGTGGATGCACGAGCCGGGAGCGGTGGCGTTGTCCAGCCTGGCCCGCAAGCTGCTTGCCGAAGAGGCGCAGCCCGGCCTGCCCCTCGCCGCGGAACCTCGCCCGCGGTAACTCAAGTGCGAGGTTCGGCTCGACTGTCGAACGGGCCCGGTGCGGGCCACAGCCGGAGGGTGGGCGCCATGACCACGGCCGCGGTCGTCATCATCGGTGATGAGATCCTCTCCGGGAAGTTCGCCGACGAGAACGGTCCCTACCTGATCAAGCGCCTGCGGGAGCTCGGCTGCGACCTCGTCCGGATCGCCGTGGTGCGGGACACCTTGGATGACATCTCGGCAGAGGTTGCGAAGTGTGCGGCCAAGGCCGACCACGTGATCACCACGGGCGGGGTCGGCCCGACCCACGATGACGTGACGCTCGAGGGGATCGCCCAGGCGTTCGGGGTCGAGCTCGAGGTCCACAGCCGCGTGGTGGAGCTGATGGAGTCGTGGGGTATGGCGGTGGATGACACCACCCGGCGCATGGCCCGACTGCCGGCCGGCGCGGAGCTCATCGAAGGGGGCAAGGCGCGATTTCCGGTGGTTCGAGTGCGCAACGTGATCATACTGCCGGGCGTGCCTCGGCTGATGCGGTTGAAGTTCGAGGACATCGCCGAGCGCGTGCGCGGTGTGCCGGTGCTCACCGCGCGGGTGTCCACCTTGCGGCACGAGTCGGCCATCGCCAGCGTGTTGACGGCCACCCAACAGCGGTATCCCTCGGTCGCGATCGGGTCCTACCCACGCTACGAGGAGGACCCGTTCCGGGTCATCGTGACCCTCGAGAGCCGCGATGCCCAGGCCATGGCGGAGGCCTTGGCGATGCTGCACACTGGGCTGCCGGATGTGGTCGACGGCTGACCGCCGCCGGTCACGATCGGTCGAAATGGGGAGCCGCCTCACACCGTCGACGTGACTGAGTACACATCTGATCGGGGAACGGAGACCCAGTGGCCGACCGGTATGCTCTCTACGCCAGCGCTTCGTACTACGACCAGGTGGTCGAAGAGACGTATGTCCGGCAAGGTCGGCCGCTGCAGCTCGGCAACAGTCCGGCGCTGGCGATCCCGGTTCCAGCCGGAGTTCCCTACATCGCGCGGGTGAGCTGGACCTCGGATTCCACGGCGGTGGTCGTGGACGGCCGGGGCCAGCAGCACCTGCTGTCGCCCGAGCAGGGCGTGCACCTCCAACTGGGTGCGGTGAGCCTGGACCTGAGTCTGGCGCCGCAGTTCCTGTTCCGGCGGATCACGCCGCCGTCGCTGCGCGGCATGCTCCCGTGGTTCGCGATCGTGTCGCTGGCGTCGGTGCTGGTGAACCAGACCGCCATCGTGCTCGACCACTGGTGCGACATCGGTGGCGCGGTCCTCACCGAGGAGCAGTGGGTATCGGCGATGCCGTACTGCTTCGACTCACAGACGGGCGAACAAGCAGCCACCGACTACTTCACCGCCGAGTACCTCGAGCGGCTGCTGAAGAAGGACTACGCCGGCGACGATGAGGGAGCCATCACCCGGGATCTCGAGCGGGACGCCGCCGAGAAGAAGGCGAAGGAGATCTACATCCCGGCTGGCGCCGACGGCCCCGATGACGACAAGGGTGGTGCCGAGGATCAGGCGCCCGAGCCGGTGCGCACGCCGGAGGTCGAGGACGAGGTGCCGGAGTTGACGGAGGGTGCGCCCGACGTGCAGCCTCTGTACGCCGACGAGGACGTGGGCACTGCGGTGGACGAGCTGCCCGAGCTGACCGAGCGAGAGCGCGGAGATGGCGTGGTCGAGCTCGAGCCCACCGACGAGGAGCTGGATGATGCACCCGAGCCCCCTGCCGAGGAGAAGGAGGGCTGGGGTGTGCCGGACTGGTACGACGAGGAAGATGCGACGCAGGACATGGTCGAGGTCGAGGTCATGTTGTCTGCGGCGAAGCGCCTGCTCCGGATCGATCCCGACAGCGCGTATGCGTTGTCCGTGCTGTCCTACTACCAGTACCTGGCGATGGACTACGATGCGGCAGAACGAACGTATGACCGGTATATCGAGCTGTATCCGGACGACGCCGCCGGCTACAACAACAAGGCGCTCATCTTCAAGCGGAAGGGCGATTACGGCACGGAGGAGAACCTCTACCGAATTGCGTTGTCTCTAGAGCCGAACGACGTGACGGCGCTGAACAACCTCGCGGTCGTGCTCGCACACCAGAAACGCTACGACGAGGCGCTCGCAGTCATGGCACAGCTCGAGCTGCTCGACCCCAAGGACCCCTACGCCGACCTACACCGGTCGAAGATCTACGCTGACATGGGGGAGACGGAGAGCGCCCTCGAGTACCTCGACGCGGCGCTGCGCGGGATGAAGGAGCTCGACACGCTCCACCACATCGAGTTCCGCCAGGACATCCGCGTCGATCCCAGCTTCGAGGTCCTCCGGAAGACGAAGGAGTTCCGGGAGCTGTTGTGGACGTACTATGGTGAAGATACCCCGCTGCAGGAGTGACTGTGGCGCGACTGCGCGCAACGCTGTGGCTGCACGATGCGCTGGTCGACGACCGGACGGTCGACCTGCATGGCGGCGAGCTGTGCCTCGACAGCTTGGGAATCGACCTGCCAGGACCGCGGATCCTCGTGGCGACCCGCGCAGGTGTCCTCTGGGTAGACGGCGCGCCGCATCCTGATGGTGTGGCGTCCCGCTGGGTGCACGACGCTCGCCTGGAGCTCGAGCTCCTCCCGCCAGCCCGTGCGGTTCGCTTGAACATGCCGGATGTGGACATTCGGCTGGCGCTCGTGACTGCGGCCGCGATTCTGTTGTTCGGCTGGCTCGACGCGGCGACTGGCGTCGTGAATCGTGAGCCGGATCTCGCCGCGCGGGCCGCCGCGGTGCTGGTGACGGCGCCGCTGCGCTGGGCCGAGGTGCCGTGCGACGATCTCGGACGTTACCCTTGTGAGGCGGCGCAGGCGGAGTTCGCACCTGACCTCAGTTGGCGGCCGCCCGTTCGCTACCAGGAGTGAGCCGATGCCTCGCAGGGTGGCGTTCTACCCGGGTTCCTTCGATCCGCTCACCCTCGGCCACCTCGACCTGATCACCCGGGGCGCGTCCCTGTTCGACGAGATCGTGGTGGGTGTCGGGCACAACCCGGCGAAGAGCACCTATTGGTTCGATCTGCAGCAGCGGCTGGCGCTGGCGGCGAAGGCCTGCTCCGAGCTGTCGAATGTGCGGATCGCGCCGTTCACCGGGTTGCTTGTGCACGCGGTGCAGGCGGAGGGGGCTACGGTGGTGCTCCGAGGCCTGCGGAGTGCCGCCGACTTCGACTCGGAATTCAGGTACGGGCTGGCGAATCGCGACCTTACGGGAATCGAGACGATGTTCCTGCTCGCGGCGCCTGAACTCAGCTTCGTGTCGTCGTCGATCGTCAAGGAGATCGACGGGAATGGGGGAGACGTGAGCCGGTACGTGCCCCCGGTGGTCCTCGCTGCCCTGCGCAGCCGCCGAGTGGGAGCCTGATGCTGCTCTGGGGCGTGGTCGCGATGGCGTTCGGGGGTGACGCGGCGCTCATGGCCGAGCGGGCGCGAGCCGAGTTGGAGGCCGGGCACCCCGATGTGGCCCGGCGACTGGCGGTGCAGGCCGTGCGAGAGGATCCTGCGGTGTGGTCGGCCCGTCGGCTGTACCTCAAGGCGGCCGCCGCGGCGGGGGTCCGACCCCTGGCCGAGGCGGAGTTCGTCGAGCGCAGCCAGACCGACCCGCTCGACGAGGTGGTGTGGACCTGGTGGCGGGTCAGTCGTGAGCAGGAGGAGTTGGCGGTCCTCGAGGCGTTGGCGGAGCGGCGGCCCGACCCGGGCGCGGTGGCGCTCGCATGGTCTCGCTGGCGGCTCGGAGATCGGAGCGGCGCGCTGTCGGATGCGCTCCCGTCGGACGATGCGCTGGCGCAGCGCCTCGTGCTCCGAGCGACCCTGCGCGGTGATCGGCCTCGAGACGCCGCGCGGATCGGGAGGGAGTGGCTCACCGCGCATCCCGAGCGGCCGGATGTGCTCGAGGAGTGGTGGGATGGGCCCGACTCCCGGTCTGTGGAGCGCGCGCGCGCCTGGGCCGTGCGGCAGATCGGCGAGGCCCTCGAAGCGTCGCCGGATGAGACGTACCTGTACAGGGTGATCCGTGTGCTGGCGGCTGCTCGGGCGAAGGAGGAGGCGGCCTTCGCGGCGGAACGGCTCGAAGCCGCTGGCTACGCGCGCCCGCTCGCGCGATCTCCGTGGAACCCCGCGATGCTTCATACGATGGGACGGGTTCTGGTCCGTCAGCGGAATCCCGTCGCTCCCCCAGGCACCCCGACCGAGCGGTTCGAGATGACCTCGTCGCTGGCGGACGCATTGGTGGACCGCGGCCGGGTCGACGAGGCAGACGGCGCATGGAAGGCCCTCCGTGTGACCGACCACTCGCCCCGTGCGGCGCTCGCGCACGCGGTCCTCCTCGTGGAGCACGATCGGGCAGATCCGGCCTTGGAGACGGCTGTGGCGGCGTCCCTTGCGGTCGGCACCCCCCAACCCACGGACGTGGCGCTGCTGGACACCGCTGGCCAGGCCTTGGCGCTCGCCCAGGCCCACGGCCTCCAGGCTGAGCTGCTCTTGGCTCGCGGCGCCGTGCGCGAGGCCCTGTGGGCGTCGTGGGTGGCGCACGCGGTAGACCCTCACCCGAAATGGGCGGCCCTCTGGGCGCGCTGCCTCGCGGCGAATGATGGCGACTCGACCGCCGAATCCGGAAGGGCGACGGTTGACCCGGTGCTCGTCGAGGCGTCCCGTACCGCGCCCGGCGCCGACGGTGAGCTGCACGGGGCCTTGGTCGCTACGTTGGTGAACCAGGCACGCCATGCGCAGGTGGATTCCGCGCTCGGCGCGCTGGCGATCGCGGTGATGCTCAAGCCGCTCGATCCGGCTGTCCATGCCGCGCGAGCGCAGCGACTCTCTGAGGCGGGCCACACCGAGGCCGCGTTCATGGCCCACGTGCTCGGAGGGGCCGATGCTGCGACGATCGAGCGGCACTGGGTGGGCCTGGGATCCCCGCCGGTCGATGCGGCCAGGGCGGCGTGGCGCGCCGCGGTGATGGCCCACGAGGGTCGCTTGGCCGCCTTGCACCCCGACGCGGAGGCCGAAGCCGGCTCGGCGGCGGCCGCGTCGGGCGCCACCCGTGAGCGGGTCAAGCTCGGCTACCCGATGCCGTCGTGGTCGGTGAGCGTGGGGCCCACAGTGTTCGACAACAGCTCCACCGCCGGTCAGGCGCTGGTGCTCACCATGTGGGCGTCGTGGTGCGGTCCGTGCAAGCTCGAGATGCCGGAGATCGACTCCGTGGTCTCGGAGCTCGTGGCCGACGGGCTCGCGGTCACCGGCGTTGCCATCTCGATGGACGAGAACGAGAAGCTGTTTCGGCGCGCGAAGGCGCGTGACCGGTACGAGGCGCTCGTGGTCGGATGGAACCCGGCGGTGGGACGGCAGCTCCGGGTGGCGGCGCTCCCCACGACCTGGATCGTCGCTCCGGATGGCACCGTGGTCGACCATCAGACCGGCTACGACGAGCTGTACGTCAGCAAGCTCGAGCGATTGCTTAGGAAGCACGCCCCGGACCAGTGAGTTCGAGCGGTGTCGGCGGCCTCGCCCGGCACGGGGGGCGCGCGCCCCATCGCGGGTTTGCTGGCGTCGCGTCGCGGAACTTGCCGCTCAGGGGTCAGATCGACATTAGCAACCGTTGGACCCCGCGGGACTACTCCACTGCGGAGAGCGGGGAGGAGGCGCGGGTGGTGTGGTTCCTCGTGATGGTCGCTCTCGCCGGACCGGCCGACATCGACGTGGGCCGCGCCTATGGAGCTCTGGCGGCAGGGCAGCCCGCGGCCGCACGCGACGCTGCGATCTCGGCGCTGGCAGCGGACCGGACCGATCCAGAGGCGTGGGCGGTGTACCTCGATGCGAGTGCCGCGGTGGGCCTCGGCGCCTTGGCGGCGCGGGAGCTCGCGGTGAACCCCGAGCCTCTTGGCACGGCACCGCTGGAGCCCCAGGAGCTTCGGATGCTCCTGTTGGCCGACGAAGAGCGCGAGGCCTCGGCCACCCTCCGTGACCTGCGCCAGCGGGTGGACGATCGCCCCGACTTCCTGCTGCCACTGTTCGACACCGGCTCACCGAGCCGCCGGCTCGAGCGTGACCGTGAGCGTGCCCTGCGGTGGGTCGAGGTCGCCGTCTTCGACCACTCGGATGACGTGGCATGGCTGCACCGCGCGGTCCGGGTGCTCGGCAATGGCGACGGGTCGGCGGTCGAGGCGGTCGCCAGGTTGCGGGCACTCGGTGAGCCAGCGGCGCCGCCCAGGCCCCCCTGGTCCCTGGTGGAGCGTGAGCGGCAGGCGGTCGCGCTCGCAGAGGGAGCGCCGATGGTCGGGATGTACCCGGGCGAGGCGCGGGATGTGGTCGCGCGGGCCGCCGATCGGCTCGTCACCAGGGGAGAGGGCGATGCCGCCTTCGCGCTGTGGGCGCAGCTCCGCAAGTCCGACCGATCTCCCGAGTCCGCACTCGCGCATGCGCGGCTTGCGGTGGACCAGGCGCCGGTCGATGTGGCGCAGGCCATCGCCGAGGAGGCGGTTCGAGCGGCGGCTGGACCCACTCTGGACGATCTGGGTTGCAACCTGCGCGGCGTGCGTGCGGAGCGACTGTCCGCCGCACTCGACGTGAGGGGTGCTGCCGCGGTGCGCGCCCACCAGCTCGCAGATGCGCTGGAGGACCTCGGCCTCGCCGCGCTCCTCCGGGGCGGCGAGCAGAACGCCAAGCTCGCGGATGCGCTGTCGCCGTTCGCGGGATCGCTGGCCGATGCCGTTCGCAGTCGACACTCGGGTCGCCGTGGAGGTCCAATCGGAGTGGCGGTCCAGCGCGCCGGCGAGGCCATCGAAGCTGGCGAACATGCCCATGCGCTCGAGTTCGTCGACGATGCCCTCCTCCTGTTGGGGGTTCAGAGCGGCACCTCGGTGGTGGCTGACCAGATTGCAGAAGCGCTGGAGATCCGGGCCCGGGCGCTGACGGCGCTGGGTGATGCGGAGAGTGCGCTGGTCGCCGCGGCCGCCGCCGACGCCGTCGCGCCGTGGGATGTGGCGTCCCTGGCGGTGTTACGCGCCGAGCTGCACGAGGGGCTGGGGCAGCGCGAGGCCGCGTGGGTCGCGTGGGCCCTCGCGGCCACGCTGGGATCGGCTCCAGATGGGGCGTTGGAGCGAACCTACAAGGGGCCTGCCCCGGACCCGACGGCGATCGCGCGCGCGCAGATCCGGAGCCCGCCTGACGACACCTCATCCGATGGCGCCCCAGCGACGGTCGCCGAGGTGTCGCCCGCCTCCACCGCTTCGCCTGCCGCCGTGTCCGAGCCATTGGTGCTCGGCGAGCGGCTGCCCGAGTGGTCGCTGGACACACGGTTCGGCACGGTCTCGCGCCGCTCGTTGCGAGGGCGCGCTGTCCTGATGACGGTGTGGTCGGCGGACTGCGAGCGATGCATGCAGTCCATCGCCACCCTCGGCGACCTGGCACGCCGCTTGCGAGGGGAAGGCAGAGACATCGCCGTGGTGGCGGTGTCAGTGGACGACGAGGAGACCTGGGCTCCGTTGGCGCCGTGGGCCGAGCGATTCGGCAGCTCCGGGCGAGATCCGGAGCTGGCGGCACGGCTAGGAGCGTGGGATCTACCTGTCACCTGGTTCGTCGACCCCTCTGGGGTGCTCAGGTATGAGGTCGGTCTCGCGAGCGGTGGTCAGCTCGAGCGGCTTGCCACGTCGCTGTTCGACGGCTCTCGCGCCCCCTCCTCTACGAATGATGGAAGGTGATCGATGTGTGGAATCATCGGATATATCGGGCCCCGGCCCGCGCTCCCACGCTTGGTCGAAGGCCTGCGCAGGATGGAGTACCGAGGGTACGATTCGGCGGGTGTGGCGCTGGCTCACGCGGGCGGGCTGTGGGTGTGCAAGGAGGTCGGCCGCGTGGACGGACTCGCGCGCAAGGCGGAGGGCGGTCCGACGACCCACGTGGGCATCGGCCACACCCGCTGGGCGACCCACGGCGGGGTCACTCTGCCCAACGCCCACCCGCACATGGATGTCACCAACCGGATCGCCGTGGTGCACAACGGCATCATCGAGAACGATTCGGCGCTCCGCCGCATGCTCATCGCGGCGGGCGTGGAGCTGCGCTCGGAGACCGACACCGAGATCATCCCCCACCTCATCGCCCGCGCCTACCGGGGCGATCCGGTCCAGGCAGTCCGTGAGGCGCTGCGCCAGGTCCGTGGCACCTACGGCGTGGTGGTGTTGTTCGCGGACCATCCAGAGATGATGGTGGCCGCAC
>JBLFXJ010000309.1:0-9662 GCA_047609825.1 Myxococcota bacterium | reverse complement strand
TGCGCGCCCAGCCTGAAGCGGTTGTCCATGGAGCTGGGCGGTAATGCGCCGTTCGTGGTGTTCGCCGATGCCGACCTGGACCGCGCCGCAGACGAGCTGATGGCGAACAAGTTCCGCTGCGCCGGACAGACCTGCGTGTGCGCGAACCGCGTGCTGGTCGACGCCGAGGTACACGATGCATTCGTCGAGCGCGTCGTGGCCCGCGTCCGTGCGCTCAAGGTGGGCCCCGGCGCCGTCGCTGGCACCGACGTGGGCCCGTTGGTCGACGAGCGGGCGTGGCGAAAGGTCGACGCAATGGTAGGTGACGCGGTGGCCAGCGGCGCCCGCGCCGTGGTCGGTCGCACCTCAGAGCCGCCCGCAATGGGGTGGTTCTATACGCCCACGGTGTTGGTGGGGGTCGAGCCCGGCATGCGGTGCTGGGAGGAGGAGCTGTTCGGCCCCGTGGTGTCGATCAGCCGATTCACCTCCGAAGAGCAAGCCTTCCAACTTGCGAACGACACCGAGTACGGGCTCGCGGCCTACGTGTTCTCCGCCGACACCGACCGGCTCGACCGGGCGGCCGCCCGGCTCCACTTCGGCCACATCGGCCTGAACACCTCGTCCGGCCCCACGCCCGAGGCGCCGTTCGGCGGCATGGTCCAGTCCGGCCTCGGCCGGGAGGGAGGCCTCGAGGGCGTGCTCGAGTTCATCGAGCTGCAGACCTGCCCAACGAGAACCGGGTGACACCGGCGGAGTGACGCCGTCCGTCCGAGGCGGGCATCCTGCTTGTGTGACATCGCGAGGATGTGAAGCGCGCACCACACCCGCCCGCCACCAACGGACCGGAGCACCTGGCCGCCGAACGACTCCTCGTTGTGGACGGCCAGGCGCCTCCGGTCCACTTCGGCGCCCGACCGTGAACGTCACAGATCGCGGCAGCAGGCCACGAGGGCGGCGATGTCCAGATCGCGGCAGTGGATCCGGCCCTTATATCCCTCGAACGCCGCATACCAGGACGGGAACCTACCCTCGCCGCACTGCACCGAGTCCTGCCCATTCCACACGCTGCGGCGATGGTACTCGGTGTTGCTGAACCCGCCGACAATCCACGCATTGCGCCCGTCGCACCCACCGAGGATGCCGTACAGGCCGGCCTCCTGGGCGTTGCACACATGGCTGCCGGCGCCGCACACCGTGTGGCCGGAGGGGTCGGCATCCAGCTCGGGGTTCAGGTCGGTGTAGGTCCACTCGGCCTCAGAGAACGAGACCCGGTCGCACAGATCGGCGTCCAAGCGCTCCACATCGCTGTCCAGGGACTCCACCGCTCCCCACAGCGCGACGGTCTCGTCATAGATGCACCGGACATACTCTGCGGGCGACCCCGAGAAGGCGCAGCTGGCGGCGGCCTGCGTGGACATGGGGAGGGCGACCGCGACGGCGAGGGTCCGGAACATGAGCACTCCACGAGTATGTACGAAGGCAGCATACCGGGAGACGCTCCCGCGTCGGACAGAACATCACCCGTCACGCTACGTCACCACATGATCGCTCTCGCGCTGGCGCTGGCCCTCCCCGCCCACGGCATGGACACCCTGGTCGTCGAGGCCGCCGACCCGCACCTCGGAACGGCCATCGTGCTCCACGGCAACGATCTGTGTGGGCCGTTCTACGCTCCCCTCGCCGACCGTCTGGCCGGCGCGGGCTTCGACGTCGTTCTGGTGACGATGTCCGGCTATGGCGGGGAACCACCGCTCGAACCTGTCACGTTGGACGGCATGCTCGCGGAGGTGGGCGACCTTGTGCGCGCGCAGACCGCGCCTGTCACCTTGATCGGCCACTCCCTGGGAGGTCTGGTGGCTTTCGCCACAGCGGCCAGGGAGCCAGAGGCCGTGCTGCGGCTGGTGCTGATGGAGGCCCCAATCGTGCCGTGGAAGTGGCTGGCCCAGCGCGCTGCCGATCGGTACGACCGGCAGGTGGTGGACGGCGACCGGTCACAATTCGAGAACCGTGGCCCGGGCTACACCCGGCTCCATAGCCCTGATGCGTTCCCGGAAGAGGCCATGCAGACGGCGCTCCGCTGCCGCCGCCTCTCCGATCCGAACACCCCGAAGCAGCTCATCGCGACCGGCGCCGCGATGTACCCGCTGCCCTACGACGCGGTCACCCAGCCGGTGCTGCTGGTGCGTGGCGCGTCGTCCGGGTTCATGTTGCGGGCGTCCCAGTGGGACCTGCAGTGGCGCCTGCCCAACGCCACGTCGGTGGTGATCGACGAGGCCGGACACTGGATGGCGAACGAGAACGATCCGGCGCTGGCCAGCGCCATCGTGGAGTTCGCAGGCCCCTGACCCCTGGAACGGAGCTGGGACTTCGGCAAACCAGCGCGAGAAGGTCAGTCCTGCCATGGCGAGCGGCCGGTGATCCGGTCGAGTGGGACGACGCCGAGCACGCCCTCGCACTGCTGGTACTTGTGGTGTCCCGGGGCACCGGCGAGCGTCACGCTGTCGTGGGCCACGGCCGCCACTCGCGCCTCGTGGTGGTTGATGCGGCCAGGCACGGCCACCACGACCCGCTCACCCACCCGGAACGGTCCCTCGGCTGGCGCCACCGCGCGCCACCACACCCCGGCGTTCGCGCCACCGCCGATGCAGAATCGCGAGATGGGCACGGTGTCGCCCTCGCCCACGATGCCCAGCCGGTCGACCGCCACGAAGGCCACCGAGGCGACCAGACAGGCGAGCACCAGCAACCCAGTCCGCGTGCTGTCCACATCACCCTCCCCCTGCCAGACGGTCGAGGGGCATCGACTATTGCGTGGTCGGACGCAGGATCATGAAGTCGAACCGACTGCTATGCTGCACCGCACCTGCCGCAGTTCCGATCCAGGCAGCACAAGGAGCCCCCCATGCACAGGACCCTGCTCGCCCTCACCCTCCTGCTGTTCGCCTGCGGCGGCAAGTCGGATGACGACTCGGCCAGCACGAACACGACGGGAACCGCCACCGGCGGCGGCGGCGGCACTCCCGCCACCTGCGAGGCATTGTGTACAGACTTCGGATACGACAGTCACACAGAAGACGACCAGCCCTACGAGTACCACTGCGTCTGCGCGGGTGACGCCGGCACCGATGTCGACCCGACGGTGTGCAACGACTTCTGCCTGCAGGAGGGCTGGTCGGGCGGCTACGTCGAGCCCGGCGAGTGCTGGTGCGCCTGAGCCACGTCGGGCGCGGCAAGCTAAAACCTGCCATTTTCGCCGACTGTGCCTAGAACTGGAAGTACACGAAATCCTGCGCCGTCACCCGGTAGAACACGTACATCGCGACGCACCACATCGCCCACGTCGTGGTCTCAATCGGCAGGTACCAAGGGCTCGTCTGCACCCTCGGCCGCACCCACTCCCCCCACGCCCATGCGAACACCAGCGGTGCTGCCAGGGCGGCGGTCATCGACAGCAGCACGACGGTGGCGACCCATTCTGCCGGCCCGGCCGAGAGCGGATTGCGCGTGAGGTGCTCCACGATGCGGTCCAGGTGTTGCTCTCGGAACAGCATCGACCCCACCAGCCCCACCGCGAGCAAGTGGAACGCCGCGGCCAGCACCCGCCCACCGGGCATCGCCCGCACAGACACCGGGATCCGTCGGGCGACGAGGCCGTACACGATGACCCACAGCCCGTGGTACAGCCCGAACAGCACGAAGTTCCAGCTCGCCCCGTGCCAGAACCCGATCAGCACGAACGTGAGCACCGTGGCCCAGAAGAACCGGAATCGGCTCACCCCGCCGGGCGAGTCCCCGACCAGCGGACCCAGCACGTAGTCCCGGATCCAGAACGAAAGGCTCATGTGCCACCGCTGCCAGAACTCGGAGGTGGTGGTGGCGAGGAAGGGCGCGTTGAAGTTCTCCTGCAGTTCGAACCCCAGGAGCCGCGCCGACCCGCGAGCGAGGTCGGTGTAGCCCGAGAAGTCAGCGTAGATCTGCAGCATGAACCCGGCGGTGGCGGCCCAGAGCAGCGGCCCAGCGGGGTCGTCGAGCACGTAGACCTTGTCGACGAACGGCGCGATGGAGTCGGCGACCACGAGCTTCTTGAAGCCGCCCCACAGGGCCAGCCCCACCCCTGACCGGGCCATCGTCCACGACCATCGACGGTCGCGCTCGATCTGCGGCAACAGCCGGGTGGACCGCTCGATCGGACCGGCGACCAGCTGAGCGAAGAAGCTGACGTAGAGCACGTAGTCGAGGAACGAGGTGCGGGCCTTGAGCTCACCGCGGGCCACGTCCACCGTGTAGCCGAGGGTCTGGAAGGTGTAGAAGCTGATGCCCACGGGCAGCAGGATGTCGAGGGTGCCCAGATCGCCAGGAACGCCCGCCGACTCGAGCACTGCCCGGACGTTGTCCACGAAGAAGCCCGCGTATTTGAAGTACGCGAGCAAGCTCAGGTTCGCGAACGCCGAGATGCCCACGAAGGTCCACCGGCGCCGCGGAAACCGCTCGATGGCCTGGGCCAGGCTGAAGTCCAGGATCGACGATCCATACAGCAGGATCAGGAACCACGGGTGCACCCAGCCGTAGAAGACTGCGCTGGCCACCACCAGCAGCAGGTTCTGCCATCGCCGGTGCGGCAGCGCCCAGTACACCGCCAGCAACAGTGCGAGGAAGGCCGGGTATTCGACCTGGACGAAGTTCATGGATCCTCTGGTCCACGCTGTCTAACCGGACGGTGGCGACCAGAATCTGCAAGAAAGATCGACCGACGGTGCCCAACGCCACTCGCGGAGGTTCCAAGTTGATGTCCCCACTGCTTGGGGGCCACGACAGGAGGACACATGACGGTCGCACTGCTCGCGCTCACTCTGGCCCACGCCGGTCCCCTCGGGACCGAGGATGTTGACGGCGGAACCTGGATCGATGCCCGCGACGACGCCTCCGAGGTGCTCACGCCAGAACAACTCGCGCTCCTCGAAGAGCAGGGCCCAGCGGCCATCGTCGACGGCTGGGACGTGGCCGATGGGGACTGGAACGACACCGTGGGCATCGTGTACGGGGGCATGGAGGTCGGGTGCACCGGCACGCTCATCGCGCCTGACCTGGTCCTCACCGCCGGGCACTGCATCAGCGGCGCGCTGGGTGCCGTGCTCGACACCAACGACATCGGCGACGGCAGCGGCGAGTGGATCCGGGCGCTCCGGAAGATCGCCTACCCCCGCTGGGGCAGCACCTACGACGTGGGCCTGATCCAGCTCGACACACCCTCGGCGGTACCGCCCCGGGCCATCGCGCTGGACTGCATCCTCGACACCTACATGGTGGACGGCGCCGAGGTGGCAGCCGTCGGCTACGGCGCCACCGACGCCCGCGGCCGGCGCTACGTCGACCAGCTGCAGGAGACCCGCCTCGAGGTGACCGACCACGACTGCTCCACCCGAGACGATGACTGCATCCGCTCGGTCCAGCCCGACGGCGAGTTCATCGCGCGGGGCTTGGACGGCACCGACACCTGCTTCGGCGACAGTGGCGGGCCCGCCTACCTGCTCACCGACGAGGGCGACTACGTGGTGGGCGTCGTGTCGCGCGGCACCCGGGACTCGGGCGCAACCTGCGGCGCCGGCACCATCTACGTGCGCGCTGACGCCGTGGTGCCCTGGATCGAGGACTTGAGCGGCTACGAACTCGAGCGCCCCGAGTGCCCGGACGGTCCGCCCCCCGAGGCCGACAGCGACCTCGATCCGGGGCCGTCTGCCGATGTGGGTTCCGAGCCCGCGGCCGGCTGTTCCACCGCCCCCGGCACCGCCGCCCTCACCTCCCTGTTCCTGCTCCTGCCGCTCCTCCGTCGCCGACAGGAGTGAGCGCGGGCTTTCCATCCGCGTGAGCGCGCATACCTTGCGGACATCTCCGGAGGATGCGTGGCCACCTGCACCCGCTGCCTGCGCGACGCGTCGACGGGCGCCTGCGCGGACCCTTTGTGCCCGCTCGCTCTGATCCCGGCCGTGGTGCAGCTCCCCGACACCACCATCGGCCGGCGGCTCGGCGCGAGCGGGCTCGAGTACGTCGCGTTCCTCGTCGCCGAGATCCTGACGGGCAGCCTCATCGGAGCGCTGTCCGTCGTCCCCGTTGTGGGCACGCTCGTCGGAGTGGTGATCGGGGGCGTGTTCAGCCTGCTCGGCGCCATCTACTGGACCGTGAAGGACACCGCGGGCGGGCGGCGGAGCCTGGGCAAGCGCGTGGGCGGCATGCGCGTAGTGGATGCGGCGACCGGCAAGGACGCCAGCGTCGCTCAGGCCATCACCCGCAACAGCTACTTCATCCTCGCCTGCCTCATCGCCATCATCCCGGGCGTCGAGGTGATCGGGTGGGCCCTGTTCGCCATCGCCATGGCCGTGGACAGCGCACTGATCCTGGGAGACGGTGGCGGCCGACGCATGGGCGACCGACTGGCGGGCACCCAGGTCCTGCCTCGCCGGCACTGAGGCGATCAGCGAGCCGAGACGCCGCTGTCGAACCAGTCATCGATCCGGCCGTCGCAGTCCCAGTCCGTGAGGAAAGACCACAGCGGTCCCATGGACAGGTCGACGGGTGCCTCGCTCGCTGGCAGCAGCTGCGGCACCGGCGCGGGGCGACCGTCGCAGAAGTCCACTCGGGTGAACATCTTGTGGTAGCCGGGCTCCAAGGTCACCGGCTCTCGGTCCGGATACCAGGAATAGCCCCCAGAATCCCCTGTCTGCGCGCTGTCTCCCGGACCCCAGCCGCTGTCGCCCCAGGGACGCCAGCCGCTGTCACCCGAGTCACCCGTCGCCGGATCCCGCTGCCAGGCCCACCCGGAGTCTGGCGGCTCCACCGCGTCGATGTGCACCGGCCGATGGGTGAACAGCAACACGATGTCGTGCGCGCCCCCGACCACGCGCTCCTTGGCCGCATCCCACTGCCCGTCGCCATCATCGTCCATGTACAACAACGGGGTCGCGACCGCGATTCGACCGCCCTCCGACCACGGCGCGTCGAAGAACGCCGCCGCTGGCGGGGGCCCGTAGATCCGGAGCGTATACCTGGCCGGGAAGTCGGTGGTGATGCGGACGGCGACGTCGGGAGGCGACTCCGCCTCGTCGAGCTCGGCCCAGTCCAACGTGATCGCGAGGGCGCCGCTGGTGAGGTTGAGCTCCTCGGGCGTGAAGTCGGACAGCACGCTGCCTTGCACGACGACCAGGGGCTCGCCCGCGTAGCGTGCGTCCACCAACGCATCACCGCAACCGGCGAGGGCCAGCAGCACGAGCAGCTCAGTACAGGTAGACGACGATCTCTGCGAGCGCATACGGCACCACGGTGGTGCTGAGGGTAGCCCGGTCGGACACCGGGCCACGGGTGGGAGCGAAGTTCGCGTCGGCGCCGAGGTCGAGCCCGAACGCCCACCTCGCGGCGGGAGCGACCTCGAGCCGCACCACCGGCCCGGCCCGACCCGTGACGGCAGTGCGCGGCGGAGCGCGGCCGTCGGTGTCGAACCGCTGACTGACCCGATCGAGTCCGGCACGGAGTCCAAGCCCGGGGGCTACGCGCCCGAGATCGAACAGCCGAAGCAGGGTCAGGTCACCGCCGACCCCCCGGTGTGTGATCGACACCGCATCGTTGTCTGCCTCGTGGGCCGCAAGGCGACCGCGGGCGTGCAACGTGAGCGCGGACAGATCCACTCGCACGCCGAAGGTGCCCACCGGTGCCGCGCCCAGGCCCTCGAGCGGCGCCCCTCCGACCCCTCCCCCTGCCGTAAATCCGAGGGCAAAGCGCCGGCGCGAAGCTGTCCCGCGACGTGCGGTCATCCCGTACGGCATCACGGCCATCTGCGCAGGATCCACCGGCACGGTGCTCGCCGCCTCGACCTCGACCTCGATTTCACGCACATGGTCATCGCCCCGGCGGCGCACCAGGTACCGCCCGGGCAGCAGAGACAGCACACCAGGCCCCTCCAGCAGGACCTCCGCGATGAGCCGCCCGCCACGCTCTGCCTCGAACACGAGGTAGCTGCCGCCCTCTGACAGACCGAGCGTGCCGCGATGGGCGACCTGTCGCGGGCGGGTGAGCACCAGATCGTCCCGGCCGCGGATGTCGAAGGCATAGGTGGGATGCTGAACGACCGCCTGCAAGCTCGTGCTGCGGAGGGTCTGGGCGTACACGTAGCGATACGCCTCGGTCAGGGTCACGGCCCCGTCCGCCGAGCTGTCGGCCGCGCCGAGCAGGCCTGAGAGCAGGTGGTGCGTGAACACGCCGCCCTGGAGCTGCTCCGATTCCTGTGCATCTTCTCCGGCGGCGGACGACGTGATGATCGCGGTACCGCTGGCCGCCAGCCGGTCTTCGGCCGAGATCGCGAACGGCTCCGCCGGGGTCGCACCCTTCACCCGGGTTAGCGCACCTGACCGACACGCATCCACAACGAGCACGCGCAGATCCACCGGCAGCGCCTCGAGCGCCGCGGTGAGCTCGGCGAACGACAGCCGCGACCCGCCCAGGTGCAGCGCGTCCGCGTCAGCATGGCCGCTGTAGTAGAACAGCAACAGCGTCGACGTCTCGGGCTCCTCGATCTGATCTGCCGCGATATGCCGCCCGAGTCCTTCGATCGCGTCGAGCAGTCTCCGACGATCCACGCGGCGGAGGAGCACCCGGTCCTCCTCCCGGAAGTCGCCCACGTCGCCGAGCACTTGTGCCATCCGATCGGCATCGTGCTCGGCGTACCGCAGCTCGACCTCGCCCGGTGCGCCCGCGTCCACGCCCACCAACACGGCATACCGCCGCTCCCCAGCAAATGACGAGAGGCTGAACAGCAGAGCGAGGCCGATGAGCGCGGGTCTCAGGGGGACCGCCTCGCGCGTACCTTGTCAAGGGTGACCACGTCGTGGGAGCAGCCGGGCACCAGCTCGGCGACGCCTGGCCCGTCGTCGGCCAGCGCGTTCGCCACCACCCTCCACCCGACCGCATCGGCGCAGTGGACGGCGACCAGCTGCTCGGTTCCGAGGACTGCATCGAGCACCACCGCTGCCTGCACATCCACCGGCGCCTCGGACCGAGGGTGCGCGACCGGCGGCGCCTCGCGAGCGGGCAGACAGGGGTAGACCGTGCCAGCTTCGTCGACGCCGAGGATGAACAGCTCACCGTCTCGGGCCGACCGCACGCGGAAGCCGAGGCGGTCACCGGGGACGACCTCATCACCTGATGCGAGCTGACGCGGCGGGCTGCCGTCCACGAACACCTCGAGCAGCAGCCCGTCACCCTTCAATCGCACATCGTCGCGCTGGAAGGCCGGGTCCCGGTTCATCGACACCCCGAGCCCAACGGCCACCGTCGCCGCCGCCGCCAAGGCCAGCCAACGGGAACCGCGCCACGGCGTGTTCGCGGGCTCGGGCAGCGCCGAGAAGTCGGGTACGGGGAGCGCTTCGAAGGTCGCCTCCTCGCTCACCGCCGCCGCAACCCGCTCCCGGCACTCGGCACACGCGGTCAGGTGCTGCTCCACCTCGCGCCGCCCACCGTCGTCCAGGTCCCCCGAGAGGTGCCGGTCGACCGCCAGATCGTGCAAGTGTCCGTCTCGACCGAGCAAGGTCTCGCCCATCACTCCGCCTCCTCGCCCGCGGCCGCGCGAGCCCGCGCCTGCAGGGCACCGATCCGGTTGCCCACCGTGCGCCGTGACACACCGACCGCCTCGGCGATCT
>JBLFXJ010000308.1:0-9701 GCA_047609825.1 Myxococcota bacterium | reverse complement strand
CGGCTGCCAGGTCGACGTCGACCTCGCCGTCATCGACATGCTCCGCAAGTTCCTACCCTCCGGGTCGAAGAACCAGACCATCCGCCTGTACCGCGAGCTCCGCGACGCCCGCGAGCAGCGCCCTGCCGCCGGCGAGCTGGCCCGCATGGGCATGAACCCGCGCTCGATCACCACCGGCTGGCTCGCCTTCGTCGACGACGAGGGCGACCTCACCCCCGACGAGCAGGCCGCGTACCGCCACGCCCCCGACTGGTTCGCCCACCTCGAGGTGAGCCCCACCACCAAGTCGTACATGCTGGTCACCCTCGAGGTCCTCCTCGACGCCGACGCCCTGTTCACGGGCCTCCCCCTCGACGCCCTGGCCGCCCGGTCCCACCCGTTCCTCGCCCGCGACCCCTTCCTCCGCGTCGACGTGGGCGGTGTCGACGCGTTCGCCGCCGGCCCCGACTCCCCCGCCTGGCGCGCCCACTGGCGGAAGAACCCGGTGCGCGACTGGACCCGTGGCAAGTGGTTCGACCTCACCGACGACCGCCTCCAGCTCACGAAGCCGCCCCCACCCGGCGCCGTCCGCGACGCCTTCCTCGCCCTCACCCGCGAGCTCCTCGACCTGCGCCTCGCGCTGTACCGGCGCCGGGCCCAGGCCCGCACGGACGGGGCGTCGAGCTTCGTCTGCGCGGTGATCCACAACAAGCGCCACCCGATCCTCAAGCTGCCCGACGCCCAACGGTCCCGCCTGCCCACCGGCGAGACCGACGTGCGGATGGACGACGGCCGGATCTGGCAGTTCCGATTCCAGAAGATCGCGTGCAACGTCGCCCGCCCGGTGGGCACGACGGCGAACAGCCTGCCCGACCTGCTGTACGGCTGGTTCGGACCGGCCGCCGGCAAGCCCGGCACCGCGTTTCAGGTCCGGTTCCGCCGCTCGCCGGAGGGGTGGTGGGCCGAGCCCCTCGGCGTGGTGATCGAGCTCCCCCCGCGGGGGGAGGTCGTGTGCTTCCCCACCCTCCGCGCCGCCGCGGGTGCCGGCGGCGCACCCCAGTCCGAGATGGACGCGAGCACGGTTCGCCTGCCGTTCGGGGGCGACGGACGGTTCGCGGTCCGCGCCGCCGGCGACTCCATGGACGGCGGCATGCGGCCGATCCGCGACGGCGACTGGGCCGTGCTCGAGTGGGCCCGCGGCCTCGGCGCCGCGGCCGTCGTGGGAGCGGTGTGCCTGCTCGCCCGGGGCGACGTGCACACCGGCCAGACCCACCACCTCAAGCGGGTGGTCCGGCGGGGGCGCGCGCTACACCTGCGGTCCGACAACCCCGCGTCGCCCGAGCTGCCGGTCACCGACGGCACCGCCGTCATCGCCCGGCTGGTCGATGTCGTGCGACCCGAGGCGCTGGCGCCCACCCAGGGCACCGTCCTGTCCGACATCGGCGCGGCGTTCGGCCTGTCCGAGCCCCCGCCTGCCGGCACCTCCCGCATCGACGGGCACCTGTTCCTCTGCGTGGACGGCCCCGGCGCTCTCACCGCGCCGGACCGCCTCGCCTGGCGCGTGCGCGACCGCGGCGAGGCCGAGACCGCCTACGTGCTCACTGCATTGGGCGCTGGCTGGCGCTACGCCGGCGTCGGCCGCTGGGACGGCACCGCGTGGACCTTCCCCGCCGTCGACTTCGCCACCTGGCGCGCCCTCGGCGAAGGCCGCAGCGCCAGCCGCGCCCTCGACCCGCTGTGGGCGAGCGCCGCCGAGGCCATGGTCGCCCACCTCGACGCCGCACACGCGCCCGGGGACTGGCTCGAGGGCCGCGGTCGCCGGTGCCGGTTCCACGGCCGCTCCGCCCGCGGCGGCGTGCGCATCGACCACGACACGATGAAGCAGCGCACCGTCTCAGCGCTCGACCTCGCGTGGGTCATCCAGGCGTACGACCGCCGCAACGAGCACGGCGACCGGGTCGACGAGGCGTGGGTCAATGCCCTGCGGTACCTCGACGGTACCCCCAAGGCCTCCACCCGGTGGATCGACACCGGATGGGCGCTGGTCCTGCTCGACCACGCCATCCAACACGGCTTCGTCGCGTCCGTCGCGGGCCCACCGTTCGGGACCTCGCCCGGGCCCTGAGTCCGAGGCGGGGTCTGGCACCAGGCGGACCCGCGTCCGAGGCGGACCCGCGTCCGAGGCGGTGCCTGACCCCCGGGCGGACCTGGGGCCGAGGCGGTGCCTGACCCCGAAGCGGACCTGGGTCCGAGGCCGTGCCTGACCCCGAGGCGGACTCTTGTCCGCGGGGGTGCCTGACCCCGATGCGAACTCTCGATTCAGCCGCTCCGTCGCCGATTGAACCGATGCACCGCCAACCCCTCCGCCTCACACTTCCACTCCCGACGGGAGTGCGCGGTGCACGCCGGGCGCGCCTGCCGCGCCTCAGGGGCATCCACCAGCCCGGGCACCTGGGCGAGCGCCGCCGCGATGCGCTCCGCCTCCTCCTCCACGTCAGTGGCCATCAGGAGCACGCCGCCGGGCCGCAGGGCGCGGGCCACATCGCCGAGGAACTCAGCGGTGAGCAGGCGCCGGCGGGACTTCGGGCCGGTGTCGGGCCACGGCGTGGGGAACAGCACCTCCACCACGTCGAGGCAGGCCGGCGGGGTGACCGTGGCGAGCACCGTGCGCGCATCGGCCCGCCATGGCAGCACGTTCACCAGCGACCGCTCGGCCGCACGCTCGGCGGCCTGCTCCACCCGACGTCGCCGGACCTCGATCCCGAGCACTTGCCAGTCCGGGTTGAGCCGCGCGGTGTTCAGCAGCCGACGGCCATGGTCGAAGCCCACCTCGAGCAGCACGGGGCCCTCACGATCGAGCGCGGCCTGCCACCGGGCCACCTCCGCTGCGTACCGAGGCTGGAGCAGCAAGCGGCTGCCGTTGAGCGCGCCGGGGATGTCGCGGGCCGTCATGCAGCGGGCCTAACCGCGCAGACCTCGCGCGCGCCGGGTCACGAGAGCCTGTGCCTCCGCATGCGGCCGCCGACCCACGTATGCTGCGCCCATGTGGCGTGGATTCCTGCTGCTGGCGCTGCACGCGTGCGCGACCGAGGCGCCCGAACGGGGCCACTCGGCAGCGCCGGCCGCACCCGAGGCCGCCACCGCACCCGAACCCCCGACCATCCCGCCACCCGAGGTGTGCGACGGCGTGGACAATGACGGCGATGGCCTGGTGGACGCCGACGATCCATCGGTGGACCGCAGCACCGGGGTGGCGCTGTACGTCGACGCCGACGGGGACGGCTTCGGCGACCCCGACCACCCCACCTGGGCCTGCGCGGCGGACGACGGACACGTCGCGGATGGCAGTGACTGCGACGACGCGGATGCCGAGGTGTTCCCAGGGGCCGTCAGCCGGTGCGACGGCCGACCCGACACCGACTGCGATGGCCTCCCCGATGACTCCGAGAGCGACGCCGACGCGGACGGCTGGTCGCGCTGCGCGGGGGACTGCGACGATGCGAATCCGGCGGTCTACCCCGACGCCCCCGAGCTCTGCGACGACGTCGACAACGACTGCGATGGCCGGGTGGACCTGGACGATCCGGGCTGGGACCGGTCGGCCTGCGGCTGGTGCCCGGACGCGGACGGGTTCGACGTCGAGCGCATCGTCGCTGAGACCTGGAACCCGTGCCTGCTCGACCCCCGCGCCGTGCGGTACTGCACCCACGACCCAGACCGGCCGGAGGTGCACAACGCCGGCACCTACCTGCACCGCGTGTGGTGGCGCGATGACCACGAGTTCCGGGACGAGCTGTTCCTGTACATGCCGCCGGGAATCGGGACCCAGACCCAGCGCATCCCGACCCTGGCCGCGTGGGCCGGGTACCGCACGATCTCCCTCGCCCACGTGAACGACGTGACCCTGCGCACAGCCTGCGGCCGCCACCACACCGATCCGGCGGCCTGCTACGGCTGGGCCCTGGAGGAGATGGTGTACGGGGTGGACACGAGCGACGTGATCCGCGCGCCCGCGGCCGATGGTGCTGTGCGACGGCTCGGCGCCCTGCTCGCGCACCTGCACGCCGAGCATCCGGACCAGGGCTGGGACAGCTACCTGGGCCCGAACGGCGCGATCCTGTGGCACAAGATCGTGGTGGGCGGCTGGAGCGTGGGCGCCTCCACCGCGGCCTACATCGCCGGACGAGAGGCGGTGGACGGCGCGGTGCTCATGGGCGGCCCGCAGGACTGGTTCCTCGCCGACGAGGTGGCGCCCGCGCTGGCCGACTGGACCTACTGGCCGCGGGCGACGCCCGGCTGCACCCACTTCGGGCTGCTGCACACCGAGGACGTGAACCTCGGCCTGCCGGCGTCGTGGTCGTTGTTCGGGATGCTGCCCCAGGCCGCCGACGCCGACGTGGAGCGCCCGCCCTATGGCGACCGACAGCGGCTCCGCACCAGCGTGATCGACGGCATCGGCTGCTCCGGACACGAGACGCTGGGCGAGGACCGGTGCATGCGCCCCGAGCTCACCGAGGCGTACATGTACCTGCTGTGCGAGGCGGCCCGGTGGGATGCCGACGCCTGCCCGCCGTAGGAGGGCTACTCCGGCCGGCTCACCACGCGGACGAACTGGTACGGCAGCAGGTCGAGGCCGCCGCTGTCGGCCCAGCCCGCAGCGACGAGCTCCTCCACCACCTTCGCATCGGGGATCCGGTGGGCTTCCGGCGGCCCCACGGGCAGGTCGCCGGGCTTGAAGTCCACGACGACCAGCCGGCCGCCGGGGCGCACGGTCTGCAGCAGCCGGGTGAAGTAGGCCACCCGCTCGCCGATGTGGTGGTAGGTGTCGACCAGCAGCACCAGGTCGACCTCAGCGGGCTTCAGGCCGGGGTTGTCGGCGGTGCCGAGGCGGGGCGAGACGTTGGCGGTGCCGTCCCGGGCGGCCCGCTTCGTCATCCACTCCACCAGGCTCGCCTCGATGTCCACTGCGATCACGTGGCCATCGGGCCCGACCGCGGCGCTCAGGTGGGGGTTGAAGTAGCCGGTTCCCGCTCCGATATCGGCCACGGTGCTGCCCGGCGCGATGCTGAGCGCACCGACGAGCACCACCGGCATCTGCCAGGCGTCGCGCTCGGGGTCGTCGAACACCTCGCTCCACTTCTCGGCGTCGGCGAACGAGTGGTCGACCGTGGCGTGGTCGCCGCCGTGGTGGGGCCGGCCGTGCACGGTGTGGGTCTCCCCCGGGGCGCCGTGGGCCTCGACCGCGACGGGGGCGGGAGCCGACACGGGGGTCGGCGGGTCAGCGGGGGTGGCGCCGCAGGCGAACAGGATGAGCAGGAGTGGCATGGAGCCTCCTCGGCCTTCCTATTCGGACGAGGCCGGCCGACATTGCAGCCCGTTGGAGCAGGGACTACCCCCACCGGGCATGGACTGGAACGATCTACGTCACTTCCTCGCGCTCGCCCGCACCGGCTCGGTGCGTGCCGCGGGGGCCTCGCTCGGGGTGAGCCACTCGACGGTCGCACGCCGGGTGGACGCGCTGGAGGAGCGGCTCGCAGCCAGGCTGTTCGACCGCCACCGCGACGGGTTCACCCTCACCGACGCCGGCCGGCAGATGCTCCCCGGCGCCGAGCGGGTCGAGCGGGAGATGGCGGCCCTCGAGCGGGGCGTGGTGGGCCAGGACGAGCGCCTGGTCGGGCCCGTCGCGCTCACCTGCTGCGACACCTTCATCTCCGGCCTGCTGCTCCATGCGCTGGCCCCGTTCTGCGCCGAGCACCCCCAGATCGAGCTGAAGTTCACCGCGGACAGCCGACCGTTCGACCTCTCTCGGCGCGAGGCCGACCTCGCCATCCGCACCAAGGCGATCGGCGCCGACCCGCCGGGCGGACTGATCGGCCAGCGCCTCGCTCCGGTGACCATCGCCACCTACGTGGCCCGGGCCCACGCGGCGCGCCTCGACCCAGACGCTCCCGGGTCCGACTCCCGCTGGGTCTCGTTCGAGCAGCGGGAGGTGCACGAGGCGATGGCCGCCGACACCCACTACGCCCACCTGCCGGCGTGGGGCGCGTTCGCGTCGCTCGAGCTGCTGGCCCAGGCCGCGCGGGCCGGCCTCGGCATCGCCATGCTGCCCACCTACGTCGGCGACCGGGACGCCAGCCTCCGGCGATTGTCCCACCCCGACCTGCGGCACCTGGCCGACCTGTGGCTGCTGTGCCACCCCGACCTGCGCGACAACTCCCGGATCCGGGCCACCCGGCGCGCCATGGCCGCAGCATTCCAAGGCCACCGCACGCTGTTCACCGGCGAGGGGTGGACCGCGGATGCACTCGCCTGTCCCGAAATCACACCGCATTGAATCGATGGGCCGGGCGTACCGTGGGGGCACCGAACGACAGGAGCCGAACATGACCGCCGACGCCGCATTCTGGGACAACATCGCTGAGGAGTACTCCCGCAAGCCCGTAGACCTGCCCGAGGCGTTCGAGCGGAAGATCGCAGTGACCAAGCGGCACATCACCCCGCGGTCCACCGTGCTCGACATCGGCTGCGGCACCGGTTCGCTGGCGCTGCGGCTCGCCTCAGGTGCCGCACACGTGCACGGCCTGGACGTGTCGCCGGAGATGATGCGCATCGCCCGGGGCAAGGCGGTCGACCAGGGGGCGGGCAACGTGTCGTTCCACGTCGGCGCGTTCGACGACAGCTTCACGGTGCTCGAGCCGGGGAGCGTCGACGTGCTGTGTTCGTACAGCCTGCTGCACCTGGTGGACGACCGCGACGCGGCGTTGGCGGCGATCTTCCGACTGCTGAAGCCGGGGGGCGTGCTCGTGGCGTCCACCGTGTGCCTCGGCGAGAGCTGGGTGCCGTACCGGCCGCTGCTGTGGGCGATGCGGCTGGTGGGCAAGGCGCCGATGGTGTGCATCGTGAGCAAGGCGACGCTGAATGCGGAGATTCGGGCGGCGGGGTTCGTCGGGCTGGAGGAGCCGGATGTGGGGGCCGGGGGGAACACGTCGTTCCTGGTGGCGCGGAAGCCGGGGGGGTGAGTGGAGACCGGCGATGATCGCCGGTCTCCCACCTCACCCCGCCCTTCCATCCACCGCCCAACCTCTGCTACCGTCGACCATGCGCACTCAACTCCCCCTCTTCGTCGCCGCCGATCGCATCACCGTCCCGCAGGACGCGCCCGCCCTGCGGGAGGACCACGTCGAGCGTCTCGCCGCCTCGATGCGCCACCACGGCCAGCTCGCGCCGGTGGTGCTGACAGCCGATGGCACGCTGGTGGCCGGCGCCCACCGGTACGAGGCCCGCCGCCGCGCGGGCGAGCCGGTGCTCGCGCTGTTCCTCGTGGAGGATGCCTCCTCCGCCACGGCCGACGTGATCCGCGCGGAGGAGAACCTGGCCCGGATCCAGCAGCTCGGACCCATCGATCGGGTGTTCGGCACCCTGGCCCACGAGGCGTGGCTGATCGAGCGCGGCGAGCGGGCGCGGCGGGGCCACTCGGGCGGCGTGACCACCGCTCAGATCGGCGAGAGCGTAGGGGTGACGGAGGGCACCGTGCGCCGCCACCTGCGAATCGGCAAGGGGCTGGAGCGGGAGGTGGTGCCAGCGCTGTTCGCCCGTCCCGAGCGGCACACGTGGACCATGGCGCAGCTCGAGCGGGTGAGCCAGCTCGACCCCGTCCGGCAGCAGGGTCTGGCCCGTGAGCTGGGCACGGCCCCGTTGCGCGACCTGCTCGACACCATCGACCCCATCGAGGTGCCCGGAGTTCCCCGGTGGGAGGCGGCGGCGAAGCTGTTCGACAGCCTCGCGGCCCAGGTCGAGGCGTCGGCGTGGCTCGACGATGGCGCTGAGTGGGAGGACCTGCGGGGTCGCCTGGAGGCGCTCATCGCCGAGGGGGCGGCCCGCGCAGAGGCGGAGCGGGCCGACGCGGAGCGGGCGGAGGCCGAAGCCGCGCCCGAGCCAGCCCCCGAACCGGAGTCCACCGAGCCCGCGGCCCCAGAGCCTGCAGATCCGGCGGAGGTGTCACCGCCGGAGCCCGCGCCGGAGCACAGCCCGCCCGACCTGGCCGTTGCCCTGGTGGACGCCCTCGACCACCTCGCCGAGGCCCGCGCTGCCGCACCGCCGCCCCCCGACGCCACCCGCACCTGGTCGGGACCGTCCGCGGCGCTCGCCCACGCGCTCGGGCCACCGCTGGGACTGGACGTGCAGAACCGCCCAGGGGGCGCCCGCGCCCGAGGTCCCGCCGACGCGCTCGAGGCACTCGACCGGTTGCTCCGGCGCGCTCCACCCGACCCGCCGCCGTCACTCCGCGACGACCTCCGCCGGGCCGTCGACCGGTGGCGCGCATCCGCGCCGCCTGATGGCCGGGGTGCGAGAGGCTGATCGAGCGGGTACTCCGCGGGAGAGCCAGGGCGTGATTCTCTACGTCCTGACTCGTCATCCACACGACGACCTGCCGGTGGATGGCGGCAGGACCCGCACGCTCAGCGGGTCTCGATGCGTTTCTCTGGGTTCGGGCAGCCCCGTGACCTGGGTCCGCCAGGTGCCTGACCCCGGGCGGACTTGGGTCCGCCAGGTGCCTGACCCCGGGCGGACCTGGGTCCGCACGCGCAAGACGAACACAGCGCGCCCGATCGCTCGGACGCGCCGTGAGGAACCTGCCGCTGGGATCAGGGAGTCGGGCTGGCCAACGCGTCGATGCTCTCAGACCCGAGGTCGATGCCCACATCCGTCGCGACGAGGGTGTCGAGGTCTACGTGGTACATCGCCTTGGGGCTGTAGTAGCCGCCGGGAGGCGCGGGATCGTCACCGTAGTAGTAGCCGCCGTAGTCCCCGCCGGTGATCAGGTACAGGCTGCCGTTGTGGAAGGTGCACGACGTGCCCTGGCCCGAGCTCCCAAGCCCCGAGATGTCGCCGAGGTACACCTGCGTCCCTGCGATGTAGTCGATGGAGGAGACCGACCGGCTGTCGATCCGGTACATCTCGCCAGCCGCGTTGGCGGCGATGCAGTGCTGGCCTGAGCTGTCGCTGTAGATGAAGGTGTCGACGCCCGACGCCACGTCGAGGTGGTACAGCGCGTCATCGGCCTCATCCCAGTGGTACAGGTCGTCGCCCACCGCGGTGAGCCCAGACCAGCCGCCATAGGCGGCATAGCCATCGGTGTACATCAGCGCGCCGTCGCCCGTCGCGGGGTCGAGCTCGTACAGGTTGCGCTCCCCCGACCCGTTGGCCTCGACCCCCCACAGCGAGCCCGAGGCATCGAACGCCAGGCCGGTGTACGACCGCGGGCTGCCGACCCGCATCGCCACGCCGGCATCGAGATCGATGTGGTAGAAGCCATTGTCCATACCGTTGCGGCCATCTCCCGCGACGAGGCCGCCGGCGAACGGGTCATCGGCGCCGATCTGCACGGCCGGGCTGGCCAGGCAAGTGGACGTGTCGATCACCTGCAGCCACTGGCCGCAGGCACCCTCGGGCGCGACCGGCGAGAACGACAGGGCGCCATCACCGTCGCCATCCGGGGCGTTGAACGCCCACCGGCCACGGTCGAGGCCGGTGACCATTCCGGCGCAGCGGCCGAACGGGAGCACGCTGGCGCCAGGGCTGTTCGAGTACAGCACCGTGGCCGTGGCGCCCGGCGTCAGCGTGGCCTCGATCGCGATGCGACCGGGGCAGGCGCCATCGATGGTGAGCGTCGGTGGCGCGCCACCGGCGATGGCGATGTTGGATGAGAAAAGGAGAGAAAG
>JBLFXJ010000307.1:0-9740 GCA_047609825.1 Myxococcota bacterium | reverse complement strand
GGCGCCGTGTCTTCGTAGCGGGTCCACGGGAGCGTGGCCGCCAGCCCGCCGGCCGCGTGACAGCCGCTGCAGTGGGCCGAGAGGATGGGCGCGATGTCGGCGTGCCAGGTGGGTTGAGACGTGCTGGCGGCGGAGTCCGTCGTCGCCCCGGCCCCAGGGCCGCGGTCGGTGGCGGTGCAAGCGAAGAGCAGGGCGAGAGCGAAGAGCATCTCGAGGAGGGTAGCCGCGGCAGGTGCGGTCCGCACGACAGCGATGCGCCGCTCCATCGAGCGCCCGCGATGGCTCCACACACTTGTTAGCTCCGCTGGGGAGGTGCACATGAGTCTGCTCGCATGTCAGCGTGACCCCCAGACGCGAGTGCTCGAGACCGAGGTGATCGCCTGCCATCCGGTCGACACTGGCTTCGACGTGGTGCTCGCCGACACCGTGCTGTACCCGGAAGGAGGCGGTCAACCCGCGGATCGGGGCACCATCGCGGGGGTGCCGGTCAGCGACGTGCAGTCAGTGGGCGGAGAGGTGCGGCACCGGACGGCCACCGCCGTTGCGCTGGGCCCAGTGAGCGTCGAGGTGGACTGGGCGCGTCGCTTCGACCACATGCAGCAGCACAGCGCCCAGCACCTGATCACCGCCGTGGCCCAGGAGCGGTTCGGGTGGGCCACCACCAGCTTCCACCTGCGCGCCGAGATCTCGGACATCGAGCTCGACACCGACGCCGTCTCCGCCGCCCAGGTGGCCGAGCTGGAGGAGGCGGTGAACGCGGTGGTGCGTGCGGCACGCCCCATCCGGGCCCGGGAGGTGCCATCCGACGCGCTTGCCGCGCTCGGAGTCCGCACCCGGGGGATGCCGCAAGGGTGGGCGGGGCCGGTGCGCCTGGTCGAGATCGACGGGGTGGATCTCAACACCTGCGGCGGCACCCACGTCTCTTCGACGGCGGAGCTGGGTGCGGTGAAGCTTCTGCACGCCGAGCGGATCCGGCGCGGCGTGCGTCTGCCCTGGCTCGCCGGCGGTCGCGTGCGGCGGGAGCTCGGTGCCGCGCTCGAGCTTCAGCGGGCCCTGGGAGCCGAGCTGTCCGCTGGGCCCGACACCATCCTCGCAGCGGTCCAGCGGGTCGCGGCGGATGCAAAATCGTCCGCCAAGCACCTCTCTGCCTTGCAGCGAGAGCTGGCCATGCACATCGGTCGTCAGCTGGCCGGCTCGGGCCAGCCGGTGCTCGTGCTCCACCGGCCCGACGGAGATGCGAGCTTCCTCGATACCGTCGCGAACACGGCCCGCAAGCATGCGCCCGAGGCGTGGGTATTCCTCACGGCGGGGGCCTCCGACGGAGCGTTCCTGGTGGAGGCGCCGCCCGAGGTGGTAGCGGCGCTGAAGCCACAGATCCTCGAGATCCTCGGAGCGCGCGGTGGCGGCCGTCCGGGACGGCTCCAGGGCGTGGCCACCCAGCTGGACGCCCGCGGTCGTGCCGCCGATCTGCTGCGGGGGCGTCGGGCCTGATCCGGCGCAAGATGGAGGTGAGGTGTGCCGTCGCCCCCGATCCCCTCTGCGGTGCGGACTGCTGTAGACTCCGGCCATGCGTGGCGTGGCATTGTTCTCGGTCGGGTTGCTGACGGGCGGCGTCCTGCTGGCGTGCGGCGGCGGCCCTCCCTCGACGGCGGTGGTCGACGCGCTCGCGCTGGACTTCGGTGAAGACGGCGTCGTGCCGTCACCGGAGCGCTGGCAGGCGGGGTGGGATGCCGCCTGTGACGCAGGTTGGGCCTGTGGAGACACGCTGTGGCGTCTTCCTGCGGGGCCCGACGAGGCTGCCACCGTGGAGCTGCTCTCAGGTCCGTGCAGCCGTGGCGATGTGGCCGCCTGCCTCGCCGTGGCGTGGGCCACGCTGCGGAGCACACCCGGCCGACTGTCGGCTGACGGCGGCGATCCCGACCTGGTGCTGGAGCCCCTCCAGACGGCTTGCGAGGCCGACATCGGCGCGGCCTGTACCGAGCTTGCGCGGATGCATCAGGCGGGGGTCGGGCTCGAGGCGGACCTGACGGCGGCCGCCGAGCTGGCCGCCATGGGCTGCGACCTGGAGGATCACCGGGCCTGCCGCCTGCAGGCCGCCTGGTTGATCGACGGGGTCACCGGCCAGCCCGATCCGATGCGCGCTCGCGGGCTCCTCGAGGCGGGCTGCCAGGCCGGGCTGGCTCCGGCGTGCTTCGATCTCGGCGTCCACCAGGTCGAGGGGCGGTTCGGTGTGCCCGCGGCGGAGGCGGGGGCTTCCGCGATCGACAAGGCGTGCACCGCGGGCCACGTCGATGCCTGCGCCGTCCAGGTGCGCCTGGCCCGCGCTCGCGTGAGCGCACGGAAGGTGGACGTGGCGTTGATCGAGGGCTGGCGTCGCGCCTGCGAGGTCGGGCGAGGCAGCGGGTGCCATGCCCTGGGGCAGGCCCTCGATGGCGGTTGGGCGACCGGTCGCGACGCGGATGGTGCGTTGGCGGCCTTCCGCCGCGGGTGCGACCTCGATGATGCGCAGAGCTGCACGGCGCTGGCCGAGACCTACGCATTCGGGGAGGGGATCGACATCTACGAAGAGGCTGCAGCGAAGCTGTTCGGCCGTGGCTGCGAGCTCGGGGATGGCGCGGCTTGCCGGGCCCTGGCGGAACGTGTGGTGGCGGCGGACGGCCGGATCCTGCTCACCCGGGGCTGCGATCTGGGGGAGGCGCTGGCGTGTGGGGTGCTGGCGGATCGGCTCCGCGATGGCGTGGGGGGGGCCGCCGATCCCGGCGCTGCCGCCGAGCGGTACCGGCGCGCCTGCAGCCTGGGAGATCCCGAGTCGTGCACTGCGCTCGGCCGCCTCCTCACCGCCGACGATTCGTCGGATATCGCCCTCGCAGGCGCGGAGGCCTTGCATCGCCGCGCATGCGACCGCGGCAGCGCGGCGGGGTGCAACAACCTCGGCTTCCACCTGGAGCGGAACCGCGGGAACCCGGAGGCTGCGGCGGAGCTGTACGCCACAGCCTGCGACATGCACAACTACGGTCCCGCGTGCACGAACCTGGGTCGACTGTACCGGGAGGGCAACGGGGTGTCTGGGGATCCGGCGCGAGCGGCCCAGCTGTACCATCGGGCCTGTGCCGCGGACTACGCCACCGCGTGCAACAACCTGGGGTGGCTGCACGAGCACGGACTGGGCGTCGACGCGGATCCAGAGAAGGCTGTGAACCTGTACGCAGAGGCGTGCACCGCAGGGGTGCCAGTGGCGTGTGAGAATCGTCGACGGCTGACGGGGAAGCCGTGACGCCATTCCGGTGTTTGGGTGCGCCCGGGAGCTGGGGTACGTGGCACATGTGATCGCGGCTCGCGGTCCCCTTGATCAGGAGAGAGACACCATGGTGGCAATCGTACGCGCCTCGAAGTGGTTGATGGTGGTCGCAGTGGTCCTCCTGGCGCTGGGCGCGCCCGGATCGGCTCTGGCGAAGAAGAAGGGCAAGAAGAACGCGAAGGGCAAGTCCCCCAAGGTCGAGCTCGTGGGGATCGAGTCGTTCGACAAGGTCTTCCGCCAGCTCCGCAAGCTCGACAACACGGTCGGCTCCGCCGAGAAAGAGGCGAACAAGTCGCAGCGCAACCTGAACTCGGCGCTGGGGATCAAGAACGATACGCCCGTCAAGAAGGGGCTCGACAACCTGAAGA
This sequence comes from Myxococcota bacterium, assembly GCA_047609825.1. GTDB lineage: Bacteria > Myxococcota_A > UBA796 > UBA796. The sequence continues at coordinate 6,074 of JBLFXJ010000307.1, read as the reverse complement.
ACCGCGCCGACGGCAAGATCGGCGTGGCCACCAAGGGCGGGGTGCCCTCGCTCAAGGCGACCGACGCGGTGCCGAAGAACGTGGAGAACGCGATCAACGCGGTGAACGTGATGGTGTCGTCGTTCTCCGCGTCGCTGGGCGACCTGGGCGACGCGGTCCAGCAGAGCAAGGAGCTCTCCTCGTCCGTCGCCAAGATGCCGGCGAACGTGAAGGACGAGTTCATGAAGGACAGCGGGAGCTTTCTCGACCTGCTGTTCAAGCTCCCCAAGACGATCAAGGCCGTGGGCGGCAACCTCAAGGTGGCCACCAGCCTGCCGGGCCGGTCCGCATCGATCATCGGGAAGATGACGAACATCGTCGGCGCGGTCACGTCCACCTTCTCCCCGCTGTAGCCCCGCGTTGGCCCCGGGCACGGCGAGCTCCGAGCGCCCGGGAGTCGTGCTCACGTGGTCGGCCTCGCCGGAGGATGCGTCGGCGCGGGTCCAGTACATGCGTCGGCGCGGCGTGGCGCGTGCGCTCACCGTCGGCGCGCTGGGCGTCCTGCTGCCCGCGGCGGCCCTGCTCTCGGTGACGGGCAGCAGTGTCGACGGCCAGCTGCTGTGGGTGCTGGTGCCCGGGTTGGTGCTGCTGCCTGGCCTGCTCCTGTGGTTCGGCTGGTGGCTTCCCCGACGTGAGGGCGCCGGGGTGCAGTACAGCCTCGAGCTGAACGCCAGCGGCCTGACCCAGGTGACCGATGCGACCCGGTTGCGCGTGCCCTGGGGCGCATTCGAGCGGCTGGTGATCGGGGCCGGCCACCTCCACCTACACGTGGCCGGAGCCGTGTGGCATGTGCCCCGACATGCAGTGGACGACGAGGGCGCGCTGCTCGCGCACATCGACCTGTGGCGTCGGCGCCCGCGACGCGCCGACGCCCCCTCTGCGCCCAACGACGCCGTGTGGGAGGTGCGGTCGACCGTGGCACCCGCCGACTGGGCACGCCATGCCCGCGGCCGCACCGGCTGGGTGTCGGGCTGGGCGACCCGGCTCGCGGTGTGGCGCGACCCGGATCTGTGGCCATGCGGCGCGCGTGAGGTGCGGCTCGGGCCGGATTCGGGATGGGTGGACGACGCAGGCGGGGTCCGGCGGTTCAGCTGGGCCGACGTAGTCGCGGCAGATTCTGCAGGAGGGAGTCTGTGCCTCCGGTTTCGGAACGCGCCGCCCGTGCTGCTACGCGAGCGCGACCTGCCGTCGCCGGCCGTGGTCGAGGACGTCCGCCGGTGGATCGCGCCGGTCCCTCACGAGACTCCCGCTGCATCGGGCCCTCCAGAGGACCCGTGGGCCCCTCCGGGCGGACGGGTCAGCCGCAGCGCCAGACCGACTCGCAGTCGTTGATCAGCTGGTCGAGCTCTTTGCCCGTGATCTTGCAGGAGCGGGAGTACCACTCGAGGCATTCGACGGCTTTGTCCTCATTGAACGAGCAGTCGTCATACTCTGGGGCGACGTCTGCCCAGATGGACATCGACTCGTCGAAGCAGTCCGGCACGTTGATGTGGTCGTAGAAGAACTCGGCGCGGTAGCACGCCTTGTCGAACTGGCACTGTGCCTTGGCGATCTGCTCGGGGTAGCGATCCCGGTCGGTGGAGACGCCACACGCGACGGTGCACATCGCGAGGCTGATCCAGACGCGCATTCGTATCCTCCGCGAACGTCGATACCCGCTTGCCGCGCGCCGCGCACGGCCCCGATGGGTCAGAGCGCGCCCGCGGCGAACCCGTCAGCGATGGCGCGCTGCACCAACAGACGGTCCACGCGGCGGTTCATGCCGGCGAGCTCCTCCTCGTAGAAGCTGTGTCGTGCGTTCGTGCGCTTCTCGGTGCGCGCGAACAGCACGGCCATCGCGCCTAGCTCGTCGGGATCGATCCATACGAGCCAGTCCTCCGGGCACCGGTCGATCATGATCGAGTTCATGCCCATGTAGCCGAAGTTGGCCATCTTCTTACGGCACTTCGGGCAGTGCACCTCGCCTGGGAGGTCAGGGATCCGAGGGATCGGCTGGTCGAGGTCCACATGCTTCGCCAGGCTCCGGGTGAGCTCGGTCATCAGTGGGATCAGGCGGTGTTGCGATGCGAGCACGCCGCCGCATCCAGCGCAGCGGTGAACATCCACCCCCTCGTATTGGCCGGCGTCGAGGGTGTGGTCACACCGTGGGCACTGCATGTCGCCTCCGCAGGGCAGAGCATGCCATGGGCGCCGGCACGTGTCCTGGATACCATGGTGACTCTGTCTCGGGTTACGGTGTGGGGATGGGCATGTGGTGGGCTGCAGACCAGAGCCTCCGGGCGACCTACGGTGTGTCTCGGGTTGGGTGCCTGGGGGCCCTGCTGGTGGCGTGTGGTGGTGCGCCGAAGATCGGGGAAGGCTCGATGCCGTCAGAGGTCGACACGGGCACGGCCGAGACCGTGCCCACCAGCACGGCCCCGACGGGCGGGCCGACCGACGACGGTTCGGTCTACGTCGAAGGAGACGATCAGGTGTCCGTGGTCGTGTCGGACCCGTCCGCCGACCCACGCACCTACACGCTGAACTCCTCCCACCCGCAGCGCGATGACGGTCCCTCATCCCGGGAGGTGCCCGAGGAGGCCGAGGGTCCGGTGCTCCGCTCGGGCAGCCTCCTGTTCGATGCCCTGTTCGCCCAGGCCGTGCTCGAAGCGCGGCTGAACAGCGTCGATGCCATCACCGATGGCGCCTTCCACGCGGGCGCTCCGCAGCCGTGTCGCTGCTTTCAGACCGGCGAGCTGTGGACCTATGTGTGGACCCGCGACACCGCCTACGCGGTGGACCTGGGCCTCGGGTGGCTGGATCCCCAGCGCTCGGCAGACAGCCTGCGGTTCAAGCTGTCCGAGGCCAAGCCCGGCGCCGAGATGGTGGGCCCGCAGCTGGTTCAAGACACCGGAACCGGAGGGTCGTGGCCGATCAGCACCGATCGGGTGGTGTGGGCCATCGGTGCCGCAGAAGTGCTCGCGTGGCTGCCGGAGCCGGAGCGGGCTGCGTTCGCGGACGAGGCCTATGCGGCGCTGGTCCCAACGCTGGAGCTGGACCGGATCGCCGTGTTTGACGCCGCGGATGGGCTGTATCGTGGCGAGCAGTCGTTCCTCGACTGGCGGGAACAGAGCTACCCCTCGTGGACCGCCGACGACCTCGTGCACATCGCGCAGTCCAAGGCCTTGTCCACCAACGTCGGGCATCATGTGGCCCTGACCCTCGCCGCGGACCTCGCCGCCGAGCGCAGAGATGCGGACGCCGAGGCCCGATACCGGGACTGGGCGGACGCACTCGCGGCGGCTGTCGACGCGAGGCTGTGGGTCGACTCGGCGGGCAACTGGTCCAGCTTCATCACCACTGCTCTTGATCCTACGCCCACTGAGCGGTGGGACTGGCTCGGCACCTCGCTGGCATCGCTTCACCTGGGCGACCCAGCGCACGCGGCTCGGGCGGTGGCGGCCTACCCCCATGGGGTGCACGGCCCGCCCGTCCTGGCGCCGCAACAGCCTCATGTGCCGATCTACCACAACCGCGCGATCTGGCCGTTCGTCACTGCTTATGGCGTTCGAGCGGCGCGACTGGCGGGCAATGACACCGTGTTCGACCGCGGCGCGCACAGCCTGGTGCGTGGCGCCGCGCTGAACCTGTCGAACCTCGAGAACCTCGAGGTGCTGAGCGGCGCCAACTCGGTGGACGACGGTCCCTACAGCGGGCCTGTGGTGAACTCGCGCAGGCAGCTGTGGTCGGTGGCTGGCTACCTCTCCCTCGTCACGCAGGGGATGTTCGGGTTGAGCGCGTCGGCAGACGGGCTGTCGGTGGATCCGTTCATCACGCGAGGCCTGCGGCGGAGCTGGCTCGGCTACGCGGATGCCGTGGAGCTTCGCAGGTTCCCGGTGCACGGCCGCTCCGTGGATGTGGTACTGGAGCTGCCGCCGATCTCCAGCGAGGATGGGCATCTCGAGGTGCGCAAACTCACGGTGGACGGCGTGCCCATGGCGAGCCCGATTCCCCTGGACGCCCTGTCCCCTGGGTCCAGGATCGTCGTCGCGCTCGGGCCCGGCCCAGACGTGGCCGGGGCGATCACGGAGCTGGTCGACGACGGTGACTTCACCCAGGTGTTCGCCCCCGTGGAGCCGGGCCTGCACGGGCTGTCGGCCGACGGGGAGGGCGTGCGCCTCGACCTCGACGACGGCGGTGAGGCCGGGGTCGTTCTGCACGTGTTCCGAGACGGCCTGCGGGTGGCAGCGGATCTGCCCGGAGACACCCGCTCGTGGGTCGACTCAGATGTGCCAGCCGACCAGACCGTCTGCTACGCGGTCGCATCCGAGTTCCCTGGGAGTGGCCATCGGTCGCAGCACACCCGACCGCTGTGCTGGTGGGGTGCGGACGGCGCTCGGGTGCAGACGGTGTCGGCGTGGCGGATGGTGTCCCTTGGCGGCGTGTGGGCCGAGGACAACGGCCGGCCCCACCATGCGGCCTGGGGCGAGCCGGGAGATGAGCTCGTCGTGCACGGCTTCCAGCCAGGGTTCAGCGGCACTCATTGGCTCCAGCTCACCTTCGCCAACGGGGCGGGACCGCTGAACACCGGGGTGACGGCGGGCCACAAGCGCCTGGTCGTCGAGCTGGCCTCCACCGGCGAGGTCGTCGCCGAGGGCACGGTGGCGTGTCCACACACGGGTGGGTGGGATCAGTACCGGGATTCGAGCCTCGTGCCGGCCGAGTTCGACGTGGATGAGGCGTACACGCTGCGGGTGGTGGACGCGCCGAACATGACCTCTCTCGCCCACTTCATCGTCTACACGGGAGGGGAGGGCGGCGGGCTGTCCACCTCGAACCATGTGGATGTTGCGGCGCTGAAGGTGCTCACGGTCGAGGCGTTGGCAGCGGCGCCCGCGCCCGGGATCATGTTCGACGGGGTGGACGATCTCGCAGCGATCCCCGCCGAGGCGCGCCTGGCACCCGGCGTAGCGCTGGCGGAGTGGTCCGCCATCGGCCTCGCCTGGGATGAGCGAAACCTGTACATCGCGGTGGTGTCCCCGGCGTTCGAGGAAGACTTCGCGCCGTTCGTCCTGTATCTGGAGGGGGATCCCGGTGTGTCGAGCCCTGGAATCGGCCTCGAGGTGGACGGCCTGGTGCCCGCGCTGTCATTCACCCCGACGCACGCCATCACTCTGCGCGCAGAGCCCGGTGACGACCCCTGGCCAGGGGTGTGGGCGGTGGGCCCGGACGGCAGCTACGAGCGTCGCATGCGGTTCGAAGCGGGTGTCGATCGGCACCTGGCGGCCGACCGGCACACCCTGTCGGCGGTCGTGCCGTGGGCGGTCCTCGGCTCGCCAGCGCAGGTTCGCCTCGCTGGGCATGTGGTGTGGGGCGAGCCTGGGAACGAGTGGAAAGCCACATTGCCGGCAACGCATACGCCGTGGGAGGCGTCGGCCACAGGCGCGATCGTCATCGACCGATCTGTTCCGTCGGATGCTGGAACCTGGATGTTCGAGTAGCGCCGATCAGGGGCCGAACAGGCTCACACGGTCGACGAGGCCGTCGGGGGCCTCGAGGATGTCGGCGTCGGTGATGATCACGGACGGGTTGTCGAAGTGGACCTCGGAGATCACGCCGTCGGTGGTCTCGAAGTCGAGCACGCGACCGGTCCACACCTCGAGGTAGCACCGCAGGCTGATGCCCAGGGCGAGCCCGTCAGCGTTCGCGCCGGACCAGCCGTCGTTGAGGAATACGCCGGCGGCGGTGGCGCCCGGGTCTGGGATGCCGTCGTTGTCGTCGTCGTCGAAGAAGGTCTCGAGGGCCCCACCCTGCCAGTCGCAGAACGCGATGCCGCTGGTATTCGAACAGACATCCGCCGGCCCCAGCGCTGCGACCCACTCGTCATAGGTGCCGTCATGGCACGCCCGATCGGCACAGCCGACCGAGGTTTCCATTCGGTTGCTCGGTGCCGCCAGGGTGCACTCGGGCAGGCCCTCCGCCTCCGGGGGGAGCTCGGGCACGCGATCCGGGTCGAGGTAGACGCAGTCGCCGTCGGCGCTGAGGAACTCGTCTTC
>JBLFXJ010000306.1:0-9768 GCA_047609825.1 Myxococcota bacterium | reverse complement strand
TGTCCGCCAGAAAGCCAGAGGACCGTGTGCCGCTCGGGCGCGGCTGTGTCGCGCGCCGCGGATGCGTGATCGCGCCTGTCACACGGCCGACACCGGTGTCGTGTGGTCGCCACACACGCCCCGCACCGCGCCGTGCGCCGGCACCCGACGGCCGCATGCCGGGGTGGGGCCGATCTCCGCCAGGCCGACGTGGTAGGGAGACGGCAGTGACCGCATCCAAGACCACCGCCGTCGACCGCGCCGCGAACAGCGCGCTCCGTCGCCTGGACACGTTCCGGGTGCTGCTCGGGCCCCGGTTCGCGGGCACCTGGTCACTGGTGGCGGTGACCGTCCTGTTCTACGCCCTCGAGGCGCTCGCCGGGGGCACCACCGACCCCGCCGCGCTGACCCGACTCGGCGCCCTCCGCACCGACCTGGTGGCGGAGCACGGCGAGTGGTACCGCCTGCTGTGCCCGATGTTCCTTCACTACGGGCCGATTCACCTGCTGATGAACGGGTTCGCCCTGATCCAGCTCGCCGCCATCGTCGAGAGCATCTCCGGCACGGCACGCATGGTGGTGCTGTACCTGGTGTGTGGCGTGGCGGCGGCGGTCACCTCGGCTGTGCTGAACGACCCCCTGGGCAACGCCAGCGTGGGGGCGTCGGGCGCGATCATGGGCCTGGCCGGCGTGCTGGTGGGATGGGCCCTGTATGGCGCGGAGCCACTGCGCTCCGACCTCCGCGCCATGCTCCTGCGACGGCTGCTCGTGGCCGTGGGGCTCACCTTCGCCCTCGGCATCGCGGTGTGGCTGGTGGCCCCGGTGATCGACAACTGGGCCCACTTCGGCGGCTTCATCGCCGGGCTGCTGTGCGCCGGCATGGTGAGCGACCCACTGCACGAGCCTGGCCCACCGGCGTGGGCCGCGCTCGGCGGCGCCATCACGTTCACGGCGTTCGGCTGGGGCGCCATGGCCCACGACGGCGGGCGGGCCACCGCCAGCCTGCACGTCGACCTCGCCCGCCTCGCCTGGCAGGCCTCGCTCCGGGAGCCGGACGGCCTGTCCACCGCGGGTTCGCTCGCCCGCATGGTGCGCGCCTGGCACGCGGCCGGCGCGCCGGACCGGTCCCGGGCGCTGCTCGACGCGCGCCTCGCAGCGATGGCCGAGCCCGAGACGCCGGCGATGCTCGGGGCGCTGCTGTACTCGATGGACGGCACGCTCACCGAGCAGATCTCGGCCTACCAGCGATGGGCCGAGCTGGCGCCCGAGGACCCCAGCGCGTGGAACGCCCTGGCCTGGACCACGTTGCTGCTGGGCGACGACGGGCGCGCGCTGCGACTCGCCGACCGGGCGGTGGGCCTGGTGCCGGAGGACGCCGAGCCGGTGCTTCGCGGCGCCATCCTCGAGACCCACGCCCAGGCCCTGCGGCACACCAAGCCTGTAGAGGCGCTCGCCGAGCAGCGAGAGGCCGTGCTCCTGCTCGAGGGGAGCTGGAGCTTGTGGCTCTCCGGCGAGCTGGACGCGGTCGCGGGCCGCCTCGCCGAGATGGAGTCGGCCCGCTGACCCACCGGGTCAGGCGGCGCGATCGACCAGGGTCTGCAGTAGCCGCACCACATCACCCATCTCACCGGCCGCCCCACTCACGGCACTCCGGGGCGCCTCGGCGAGGATGCGCTCGGCCACCCGAGCGGCATCGGAAGGAGCGATCAGGCGCAGGCCCGTGCTCACCCCGCCGCTGCCGACCTCGCCGGTCATGTCGCGCACCGTCACATGCTCCACACCCCACAGGCGGTCCCACCAGCTGGCCTTGGTGGTCACGTCCACGATGCGATCGAGGGGCACGCTGCGGATCGACCAGCCGATGAAGCCATCGCGCACCACCAGCCGCCGGTCGGTCAGCCACCACTGGTGCCAGCCGAGGCTCTGGCGGACGATGAGCGGCACGAACGGGACCAGGGGCAGCGTGAACACGCAGACGACGGCGACGAGCATCGAGCCGACGGTCGCGGCCGGGACCATCTCGGCGCTCGGCGTGCCCTGGAGCAGCACGGTCTCTCCATCCTGGAGACGAAGGGTGGGGCGGGTGGTCGTGGTGGCGGCCATGAGATCTCCGGTCAGGGGTGGACCTGGAGTACGCAGACCTACGAAATCTATTGCACGAAAATTGTTTCGTATGTGACACAGGGAGACCGCAGCTTCGACGGTCCCGCCGTGGTGTGCGAGTGACGAGACTGCGGGAACGGCCTCAGGGCCACCGGCGGTACGGCGCATGCTGGACGTACTTCGGGCGGTCGTCGAGACGGACGTGCAGCCACGGCACGCCGAGACCGGAGGTGGTGAGCCACATCGGAGCTGCACGACCGGTGACGCGGTCGTCCACCGCAGCGGCGACCGCGGCCCACAGCGCCTGAACCGCGTCATCTGGGGCCAGGCGGTGGAACGCGAGCAGGTGCGGGTAGGCCCGCCCGGGGGCGGGGGTGGGGGTGGGAGCGACGATCCCTGCGTCGCCGCCGAGGTTGGTGAAGGTCGCGGTCGGCGCGTCGGTCCAGTGCTCGGCGAAGGCGCGGGAATCAGGGACGGCGGCGGCGAGGGCCGGGCTGTCGAGCAGCACGCACTCGAACGGGCGGTCCAGCCGGGAGGCGGTGAGGGCCGGCAGCTCCCAGAAGCAGGCGTCGAACGGGGTGGCTCGCAGGACATCGACCCAGGGGGCGGCGTCTTTGCGCCAGGTGTGCACGACCTGGGCGACCGTGAGCGCGCTGCGGAGCTGGACGCCGTTGGGCAGGGGGGAGGCGGTGAACATGGATTCCGGGCGGACGGTGTGGAGACCGGCGATGATCGCCGGTCTGCCGGCCGCGGTCTGTGGCGGCAGCGGTCAGTACCCCGGGGTGACGACCCACGACGGGATGCCGTACAAGGCCCAGTCGGACGGGATCTTTCGCAGCACCCACACCACCCATGCGGCGTAGCCGGCGGTGAGGCTGGTGACGATCAACGCCACGCCCAGGCTGGCCACCACCCCGCGCTGCTCGGCCGGTACTCGAACGGCAGCGACACCCGCGCCGAGCACCCCCAGCGCCGAGGCGGCAGCGGCTCCGTGGGCCGTCCAGGCCCACCCGCGGGCGATGGGCCACGACCCCCACCCGCCGTAGGCCACGGCGGAGGCCTCGAGGGAGACCGCACAGGCCGCCGCGAACAGGGCGCCGAATCCGGCACCGCAGGTGAGCCCGGCGAACATCGCCCGAGTGGGTCGGTGCACGGCAGCCGCCACCAGCGACCCCACCCCGGCCGACCCGAACCAGAAGCAGGCCATCCACCCGAGGGCGGCTGCCGGGAGGAACCACGGCCCGCCGATCAGCGCCTGGGAGTGCCACCCCACCAGGCTCCCAGCCACGATCCACCCGATGGCCGGCGGGATGGCCACCGCCAGGCGGGGGCGGCCCATGCGCGCCAGCCCGAGCACCGAGAGCGCATACACGGTGGCGGCGCCGATGGCCGCGTAGTTCAGCGGTGTGTCCCAGCCGGTCATGCGCACCCGCTACCACGGTGCGGGGCACAGACCCACCCGATGCAGGCCCAATGCACTACCCCGCGCGACCACGCGTCCCTGGCAAGGTCTCCCCCTCCTGCGTCCGTCAGAACAGCCGGTCGGCCGCGCGCAGCAGGATGGACTCCACGTCCTGCACATGGGACCAGCGGCTCGGGTCGCCGTTCATCAGCACCACGAACCCGGTGTGGTCGTCGGCCCGCATGAACATCTCGGTGCTCACGCCCATGTCGCCGCCGTTGTGCCCGATCAGCTCGGTGCCGCGCAGCTCGTCGTGGTACCAGATCAGCCCCTGGCCCTCGTCCGGGACGTGCACGGCCAGCATCTCGTTCACCGTCTCCTCCGAGAGCAAGCGGCGCCCATAGGCCTCCCCGCCATTCGACACGGCGGCGAGGAACCGGCCCATGTCCTCCGCGCTGCTGCGCAGCAGTCCGTCCGGGTAGTCGGGGTAGCCGTAGTGTGGCAGGGGCGTGCAGCGCGCGCCGCACAGGTGCGGATGGGCGAGCAGAGCGTCGTCGAGGCCGTCCAAGGTCCACGAGGTGTGGTCCATCGCCAGCGGCTCGAAGATGTGCTCCGCCGACCAGTCCCGCAGGTCCACCCCGGTGGTCGCCTCCACCAGGTGGCCCGCCAGCGCAGCCCCCACGTTGCTGTACTCGTAGCCCTCCCCCGGCCCCCAGCGGTAGAAGTGGCTGCGGCTGTAGTCCGCACCCGCTGGGTCGAGCACGCGCTCGAGGAATGCGCCGAGCGGCTCTGCCGGATCACCCACCGCATACCCCCCGTCGAGCACGTCCCAGTCGTCGCGGATGCCCGAGGTGTGGGTGAGCAGGTGCCGGAAGGTGATCTCGGTGTCGGATCCCGGGTGGTCGACGACGAAGTCCAGGTAGGGGGCGATGGGATCGTCGAGGTCGAACGCCCCGGACTCGTAGGCCTGGAGCAGCGCCACGCCGGTGACGGTCTTGCTGACGGAGGCCAGCATGAACGAGGTGTCGTCGGTGACGGCATCCCCCAGCTCCGCGTCGCGGACGCCGAATGCGGCGGCCCACACCACCTCGCCGTCCTTGATGATGGCGACCTGGGCGCCCGGCACATTCGCCGCGTCGAACTTCGATTCGAGCACCTCCTCGAGCCGCGGGATGGAGGCCCAGGCAGCGCGCGGCACGCCGGAGGTCTCGGCAGCGGAGACCTGGTGCAGGGTGTCTGGCGCGGTGGCGCAGCCGAAGCCGGCGAGCACGACGAGCGGGAGCAGGGAGCGGTTCAACATGGGTGCCTCCAGTGACGGTGAGTGAGAACCGTGTGGTGGCGGGATGGGCAGAATCGATCGCAAGTCTTCGTCGATTCAGCCGTGGCAGATCCCTTCACAGCAGCGCTGCCCGAAAGGGCCTGTCAGGGTTCTCAGTCCATGACGACGCACAGTACAGCCGTGCCCCGCCGCGGCCAGGCCACTCCTGGAGGACCCCCATGACCGATGAACCGCTCCGGCCGCCCGCGTTCCTGCTCGTGGGCCGAGCTGACCCCGAGCTGCCCGCCGGCTGGGTGGGTGCTGACCGCGATGCCCTGCCGGGGGACGACCACCGACCCGGGCTCGTAACGGCGTTCAAGGCGCTGTTCGCCCGCGTCTGGCCCCCCCGGTCCTGAGCGGCCCAGGGCTGCGAGCCGGCCCTCGAGCGCGCTGGCCGACGGCGATGTCAGCGCCACGCTAAGAGACACGGTGGCTGACAGTGTGGAGGGTCCATGGGCGAACAGGGTCCGGAGTCGGACGACGAGACGCCACACGGGCCGCTGATCCGCAGGATCGAGCGGGCCTTCGATGGCGTGCCAGCACCCCGGCTCACCCGCCGGAGCTACGACGCCGCCGGTGAGCGAATCGGGGTGCCCGTGGTGCTGCCCGAGCGGTGGCAGGACCTCGACCGCACAGAGGTGTCGCGAGCATCGCTGCGGCTCGAGGAGATGGAGCCAGAGGCGTTCCGCTACTATCTGCCGGCTGTGCTGTGCAGCACCCTGCGCGGCGGCGGTCGCGGGGCCGAGATGTCGGTGGCCCAGGCGTTGGACCTGTTCTACACGGGACCCACCGACACGGAGCGGTCCCAGGCGCGGGCGGCGATTCTCACGCTGCCGCAGTGTGCCGTGCTCGAGGAGGCCATGGTGGCGCTCGACCACCTCGGCGGCGAGCCCCTGGTCTGGCGGGGCCTCACGTGGGTGCGGCGGCACCGCGACACGATCCACTCGGCAGCCGACTGGTGGGCCTTGCTGCACGACCGGCACAGCCACGCCGCGCACCTCACCGCCCAGGTGGCGGAGGCGTTCGCGACCGTCCAGCGCCCCGACCCGCTGACCACCTCGCTGTACCAGGCGGAGGCCGCAGACAACGGCCAGAGCTGCGACCAGAGCCGGGACCATGTGGGGCGGTGGCAGGACCTGCCCGATCAGCACGTGCTGGACTGCCAGTGGGCGCTGCCGTGGCTCGATGCGGCCGGGATGCAGCACTACCTGCCGGCGATCATGACCTTCCTCCTGCGCACCTCGGCGGTGCACGACGCGGAGGGCTGGTTCGTGGCCCGAGGCCACCTCGACGACGGCTACACCTGGCTTGGCTTCGGTCCGGAGGACGGCCGGGTGCGGTTCGCCGGGGCACTTGGGCGGTTCGCCTGGGCCCAGCGGCAGGCGCTGGGGGCGTTCCTGCTGTTCCATGCGCGGGATCCGACGGTGCGCGCGGGATGGACCCGGCTGCTCGAAGCGGAGCGGGATGGCGAGCGGTCGGACTGGCTCGCGGTGCTGCGGGGCGACGCGCCCATCGCCGGGGTTGCGGCGCCCGGCGGGGTCCGCACCACAGCGCCGTCCGCCTGACCCGCACCGGCGTGCGCGGTACACTCCTGGCCCGTGGAGGTCCCCCGTGCGCGCCGTCTTCCTGCTGGTCCTGTCCGCCTGCACCGCTGCCCCTCAGCTGGGCGGCCCCGACACCTTCGCCCCAGACGCCCTCTCCGACGCTCCACCGCCGAGCTACGTGAGCCTCGACGGCCCGATATTCGCCACGGTGGGCGGCCGGTATGACCTGGTGCTCACCGATGGCATCGCCGGGGAGCGCGCCGTGCTCGCCGTGGGCTCCGAGGAGGGCGAGGGCCCGTGCGCGCGCCGCATCGGCGGCTACTGCGTCGACCTCTTGGCGCCCGTGTCCCAGTACGCGAACGCCATCACCGGCGTGGACGGTCGGGCCGTGTTCGAGCTCATCGCGCCGCCGTGGGCCGACACCCGGTACTGCTTCCAGGCGGTCGTCCCGCGCGGCCCCAGCGGCATCGCCACCGCCCTGTCCGACGTGGTGTGCGTGGACTACTGTGCCGCGGAGGACGAGGACGGCGACGGCGTGTGCGACGCCTTCGACGCCTGCCCCGGCGGCGACGACCGCCGCGACGCCGACGGCGACGGCATCTGCGACCTGCTCGACCTGTGCCCCGGCGAGCCGGGCGAGCCCGACGAGGACGGCGACGGCATCTGCGATGCGGAGGATGTGTGCCCGGGCGGCATCGACGCCGACCTCGACGGCGACGGCATCCTCGACGGCTGCGACTACGCGCCGATGGCGAACGAGGTGGCCTGGGGCGACCATGTGTACGCCGCCATCGACGACACCCCCGTCGACTCCGACTACGGCGCCTTCGGAAGCTGCCAGACCACGCCGATGCCACTGCCTGATGGGTGGGAGGTGGCGCCAGATGTTCCAGGGATCGATGACTTCATCTACGACCACGGCTGGTCGACCCACTGCATGATCCTGGCGGACGGGTGCGCGTATGGGACGTACAACTACGGGCTTGGCGGGTGCAGCTGCGGGGTGCTCGGGACGGACGGGGTGAACTACTGGGCGGCGTCGTGCTCGCGGAGGGTGTTGATTCGGCGGCCTGGGTGAGGGGTGGGTTCGACGACCCTGCTCGCGAGCGGAGCTGCTCGCGTTGACCGCCCGGGCGCTCGACGACGGGCGCTTGCTCTCAGAGGCGTGGATGGCAGAGTTCGAGGAGCGCTGTCGCCCACAGTGGGAGCCACAGGAGCTCGCTGTCTTGAACGCGTGGCGTACATCCCTCGAACTCGAGGGGGGTTGGCCCGAGTCGTGGGACGACTGGGTCGTCGCCTCGCAGCATCTCCAGCTGCTCCTGTCGGTGGGATTCGTTCGGGAGCAGCTGCTCCACAGCCGCCTATGACGCAGCGGGCAGGCCGACCTCCGCGGCGAGCCTGCTCTCGATCCATGCGGTGACCAGCGAGGGTTCGTGGGAGAGCGCGTCGGCCACCGTTGGTGGGGCTTCCCAGCCCAGGAGCGTGGCGGCGTAGGCGGCGTCTTGCAGCGCGTTGTTCAGGGTGACACGGCGCAGGGCAGCGGGGCTCTCAGTTGCGCGTTCCGCAGCCAGCGCCGCGAGCAGCGCGCCAAAGAGCCGCTGCCACCGCGCCCATCGGAGCCCGTCCGCGTCGAGCAGCTGATGCACCAACGCCGGGCGGCGCAGCCGGTACAGGTTCGCATTGCCGGACCGGCGGACGGCCAGGAGGCCACCCCGCTCGAGCTCCGCCGGCGCGTGCTGACCCAGGCGTGATTCTCGACGGCCCACCCGAACGACAGCTCATCCAGCCTCGGGTCGGTCTTGGCGAGCAGCGGTGTGAACACCAGGAGCCACTCGATGTCGACGGCGACGGGGTGGCTGAGGCGGACCACGCCGGGGGCTCCGAGCTCGCGCCACAGGGCCCAGCAGAGGTCGACGCCGACGTCGGCTACGCGGCGGGTCATGGGGTTGGGTCTTCGGGTGGGAGGGTGATGCCGATCTGGTTCAGGATGGGGCGTGCCTCGAACTCGAAGAAGTCAGGCCGTCAGGCCGACCGTCGATGCGTGCACACCATCGAATTGCCGCCCACCACTCCTGCGCGGTGGGCTCGAGCGCCCGTACAGGGTCGAGCTGCGCGGTTGAGCCATTCTCGCGGCCCCATGCACGCCTGTGTCGACCGCGCGAAAACTCGATGATCGCGGTTGCAGGTGCGTCTGTGGCGGGTGCGCGAAAGCGCACCGTCAGTCGAGTCGGGTATCTTGCGTGCCTGTTCGATTGGAGGCGACCCTGCCGACGCTCTCGCCACCTGCCCTCTGGACCCTGGAGGGTCGGCGGATGGCCCGCTGGGACGAGGCGAGCCGTTCGCACTGCGCGGAGGTGCGCGGTCGGCTGGCGGTGCACCTGGCAGGGCACATTCCGCGGTCGTGCACGCACCTTCGGGGGTGCGGCGGGGTGAAGGGGGCCATCCGCGTCCTGCGGACGGACCTGGACGCGGCGCCGTACGTCGCCCGGTTCGATATCGCGTCGTACTACACCAGCATGCGGCACGACGTGCTGTTGGCGCAGCTGCGGCGGACGGGGGCAGCAGACGACGACGTGGCGGTGGTGCGCGACTATCTCTCGCTCCCCGACACGGGCGCCACGGGTCGGGGGATGGTGGCGAGCGGAGGGCTGTCGCCGCTGCTGGGCGGTCTGTACCTGGCGCCGCTCGACCGAGCGATGGACCGACTGAAGGCCCGCGGGCAGCTGGTGCAGTACGTTCGCTATATGGACGACGTGGTGCTGCTGGCGAAGAGCCGCTGGCAGCTTCGACGGGCCATCGCCGCCCTACACGCGGCCCTTCGCCCCTTACACCTGCGCCTGCACCGCGTGAAGCGGTTCATCGGGCGCACCTCACGCGGGTTCGACTTTCTCGGCTACCGACTCCATCCAGGCCGTAAGCTCCGGCCATCCGGCGAGAGTCTGCGTCGCCTCCGCACACGTGCTCGTCGGCTTTATGAGCGAGAGGGCGACGGGGTTCGCCTTCGGCAGTACGTGCGGCGGTGGTGGCTGTGGCTCCACGGAGGCCTATGGGGGCGGGTGCGCCGTGCTGGAGGTGCCGAGCGCATTACACGACATGTCCTGGCTCACCTGCTCCTCCTCCGGCCCCGAGGGCCGTGACCGGTCGAACCGTCACCCGGCGCCCCGCGTCGGAACGGGAAGCCTAGGAGACGTCGGAACGGTCAGTAGCGTTCGTGCGACAGGTGTCGCAGGTGGATGCCTGTTGTTACGACTCGCATAGCGAGGCCACAACGATGTACTGTTCCACTGGCCAGTAAGCGAAATAGGGGAGGAGACTGCACTCGTACAGATCGCACACATTCTCGGCCATCCACACACCAGCCATCCACTCCGCGTTGCCATCGAAGACCCCGTACTCAGAGTAAGGGCAGTCCTCGAGCCTGAC
>JBLFXJ010000305.1:0-9784 GCA_047609825.1 Myxococcota bacterium | reverse complement strand
GTCGGCATGTCCGACATGGGCGACGATCTGGTCTACTACTGGACCCCGACCGAGCTGATCTCGGCTGCGCATGCTGAAGAGGCCACGGTCCGTCTCGGCGGCATGGTCAAGCCCGGAACGCTGGACTGGGACCGAGACGCCCAGCGCGCGAGCTTCATCATCACCGACGGTGACAACGAGGTTCCCGTCCACTGCAGCGGCAACCCCCCGCAGATGTTCCGCGAGGGAATCGGCGCTGTGGTCGAGGGCAAGCTGGGCAGCGATGGCGTGTTCCGCACCGACCGCGTGATGGTCAAGCACAGCAACGAGTACGAGGCCCCCGAAGCCCACGCGGCCAACGCGGCCAACGCCTCCGCCACCCTCGTCGAAGGTGAGTGAGGCCCGCCGGGCTTGCTCGTCCATGAATCAGGAAGTGCGCCGATGATCTCAATGCTCGGCCAGCTGCTCGTCATGGTCGCACTGCTCTGCGCGACTGTGGGCATGGTCACCGGATTCGCAGCTGGGCGGAGCCGCAGCACCGAGGCGTGGCAATGGACGCGCCTGGCCGCGCTGGGTTTCTCGGGGTCCATGATCGCGGCCAACCTGCTCATGGTGTACGCGCTAGTCACGCTGGACTTCTCGGTGGCGTACGTGGCGGAGGTCGGCTCACACGCCACGCCGATCCACATCCGGGTGATCTCGCTGTGGGCCAGCCTGAACGGGTCGATCCTGTTCTGGGGCGGCGTCCTCGCGATGTACACGGGCTTGCTCACGGTCACCATCGGCGAGCGCTACCGCGAGTACATGCCGTGGACCCTGCACGTGCTGCTCGGGATCGCGGTCTTCTTCACGTTCCTCGTGGCCAGCATCGCCGACCCGTTTGCGTTGGTCGATCCCGTGCCCACGGACGGCCCGGGGCCCAACCCGCTCCTGCAGAATCACTGGTTGATGGCCATCCATCCGCCCACGCTGTACCTCGGCTATGTCGGCATGTCGGTGCCGTTCTCGATGATCTGTGCCGCCCTGCTCGCCGGCCGGCTCGAGGCCGGGTGGATGGAGCCGGTGCGCCGGTGGATGCTGATCCCGTGGACCTTCCTCGCGGTCGGCATCGTGCTCGGCGGCTGGTGGTCCTATGCGGTGCTCGGATGGGGTGGCGCCTGGGCGTGGGACCCGGTCGAGAACGCCTCGTTCCACCCGTTCCTCACCGGAACGGCGTTCCTGCACAGCGCCATGGTGCTCCAACGCCGCAACCAGCTGCGCGACTGGACCTTGGTGCTCGGCATGGCCACATTCCTCCTCACCCTGGTCGGCACCTTTATGACCAGGTCCGGGGTGTTCAACTCGGTCCACAGCTTCACCCAGTCGGACATCGGCCCGGTGTTCCTGGTGTTCATCGCGGCCACGCTCCTGTACAGCGTGGTGCTGCTGGCGTTCCGGTCGCACACCCTCGACGACGCCGCCGGGGCCGTGGACGCCGAGCTGGGCCGCAAGCGGGCCGTCGGCGCGATGGACCGCCTCCTGAGCCGCGAGTTCTCGATCCTGGTGCAGAACGCCCTGTTCACGGTGTTCACCTTCCTCGTGCTCCTGGGCACGCTCTACCCCCTCGTGACCGAGGCCTTCGAGAGCCGTCAGGTGTCGGTGGGCGAGCCGTATTTCGACCGCTGGGCGCTGCCGCTCGGGCTCGCCATCACCTTCATGATGGGCGTCGGCCCCGCGCTGCCCTGGGGTCGCATGAGCCCAGAGGCGGCGAAGAAGCGATTCATCGCGCCCGTCATCGCGGGCGTGGTGGTGGCCGCTGCGTTCGCCGCGATGGGCTTCGTGAAGCCCTACACCCTGCTCGCACTGTTCCTCTGTGGCTTCGCGGCCGTGGCGAACATCGGCGAGTTCATCACGCCCCTCCTGGTGCGCATGCGCAGCCGGGGCGAGCCGGTCACCGTGGCTGCACGCACCACATTCTCCCGCACCCGCCGTCGGTTCGGCGGCCACGTCGCCCACTATGGCGTGATCCTCGCGGTGATGTCGCTGGCGCTGTCCAAGGGCTACAAAATCGAGCGGGACTACAGCTTCGCGGCGAACGAGACCCACGCATTCGAGGGCTGGGACCTCACCTTCATGGGCGCCGTGGATGTGGACGAGACCTTCCGCACCAGCCGGAAGGCCACGTTCATGTTGAGCCGCGACGGGTCGGATATCGGCGTGCTCGAGCCGCGCATGAACTACTACCGAACGCAGCGAGAGCCGATCTTCACGCCTGCGGTGCACTCCCGTCCCACGGGCGACCTGTACTTCAGCATCCTCGAGCTCGCGCCCGACGGCAAGAACGTGGTGGTGCGGCTGATGTCGCATCCGTACCAGGTGTGGCTGTGGATTGCCGCGGCCGTCATCGCGCTGGGGTCCCTCATCTCCCTGTGGCCGGCGGGGCGCCGTGAGGTGTCCGCCGCTGCGAGCGCCCCGAGCGAGCAGGCCGCCAAGTGACGAGCGCGTCCCGTCCCAAGATCAACGTGTGGGTGCTCGCACTGGGCCTCGCGCTGGTGCTGCCGCTGGTGGCGCTGCTGGCGTCCGGCTTTGGCACGAATCCGATGGCGATCCGGTCCCAGCTGGTCGACCGGAGCGCACCCGATTTCCAGCTGGTCGACCTCGAAGGCGTGCCGGTACGGCTGTCCGAGCTCGTCGGCCAGCCCGTGGTGCTGAACTTCTGGTCCACCTGGTGTGGGCCGTGCAAATACGAGCACCCGATGCTCCTCCGCGCCGCGTCCGCCAACCCGGATGTTCGGTTCTTCGGCGTGATCTACCAAGATGAGCCTTCGAAGATCCGACGCTACCTGATGCAGCAGGGCACCGCCTACCCGCATCTTGAAGACCCCGGTGGGCGGGTCGCGATCGACTACGGTGTCACCGGTGTGCCGGAGACCTACTTCATCGACCGGCACGGCATCGTGGTCCACAAGCAGAATGGCCCGCTCGATCCCACCATCCTCCAGGCATGGCTCGCAGCTCTGAGGTCGCGGTGAAGACGCTCTCCCTCACCCTCCTGCTCGCGGGCGCACCCGCCATGGCGGCGCCCACTGACGCTGCCACCGCCGAGCTGGCCGACGCCGACGAGGGCATCCCGGGGTTGCCCCCGGGGCCCCCACCCTCCGCTGACGAGGTGGACGAGCGGGCGCGATTGATCTCGTCCCGCCTCCGCTGTCCGGTGTGCCAGGGCTTGTCCGTCGCCGACAGCACCTCGGCTGCCGCGGTCACGTTTCAGCGACGGGTCCGTGGACTGGTGGCGATGGGCTACACCGGCCCGCAGATCGAGGACTACTTCATCGACCGGTATGGCGAGTTCATCCTGCTCGATCCCCCCGCGCGCGGCCTGAACTGGCTGCTGTGGGTGGCGCCCGCGCTCGCCGCTGGCGTCGGGCTGAGCTGGGCCGCGATGACCGCGATGCAGTGGCGACGAGAACCTGATGACGTGCCCCTCCCCAGCGATGTCGGACTGGTCGCGAAGGACAAGTACGAACAACGCCTCCTCGCCGAGCTGGACGACTGAATGGACCTGTTTTCGAACATCGACTGGGGTGAGTGGGGCCCGCCGCTGGCGGTGATCGCACTCGGGCTGATCGCCGGCTTCGCGCTGGCGTCTCGGCTGCGCGGTGGCGACGCGGCGGTGACGGACCAGACCCGCCGTCTCGACCTCGACAACGAGCGAAAGGCGGCGCTAGAGGCGCTGAGGGCCCTCGAGTCCGAGGCCGGTAAGCTCACGCCCGAGGACTACACGCTCGAGCGTGAGGCACTGGTCGCCCGCGGCGCGGCTGCGATGCGTGTGCTGGAGGAGGGCGACGCCGTCGGCGCGGAGACCGCCACCCCAGCCATGGAGCGCCTGCTGGCGCTCCAGACCGAGCTGGGCGATGACGCGTTGCGAGCGGCGATCGCGGGCGTGTATGGCGGTGAGCCTGCGCCCACCGGCGCGCTGGCCCCGGAGTGGCGAGGCGCGCTGTCAGCCCTCGCGGTCGTGGCGTTGATCGGTGGGCTGCTGGGGTATGCGAACTCGAACTCGGTGGACCGCCGTCCGGGCGCTTCGATGACCGGCAACCAGGACCTCGGCGGCACCACAGACCGGAAGGTTGAGCTGGAGGCGCGCGTCACGGCCCAGCCCAACGACCTGGAGGCGATCAACGAGCTGACGATCCTGTCGATTCAAGGCGGAGACGCGCCCGCCGCCATGGAGTGGAATCGCAAGGCCTTCGAACTCGACCCGAACGACCCCACCGCGCGCACCTGGAAGGCGGTGCTCGCAGCAGCGGTCGGCATGGAGGACCGAGCCCTCGAGATGCTGAACGAGGTCGTGGAGGAGAGCCCCGAGCATGCCGAGGCATGGACCTACAAGGGGATCATCGAGCTGCGCGGCGGACGCGCTGCAGACGCCGTGGTCAGCCTGGAGCGATCGGTGGCGCTGGAGCCCGGGAATCCGCAGCTCCAGGGCGCGCTCGCCCAGGCCCGCCAGCTCGCAGCCGCCGCTGGCGGTGGTCCAGCGGCGCCGCCCGCCCCCACCGGCCCTGCCGAGGTCGTGGTGTCCGGCGTGGCCGAGCTCTCGCCGGCGATTCAGGACGCACTCTCGGGAAGTGAGACGCTGTATGTGTCGCTGCGCAACCCGGCCGGCGGCCCGCCCCTCGCGGCGAAGCGCATGCCCATGGGTGACTGGCCCGCGGCGTTCGAGGTCACCACAGCCGACGCCATCGCGATGGGCGGCGCTCCACGGCCGTTCCCGCCGACGCTTCGGCTGATCGTCACCATCGATGCAGACGGCAACCCGATGAGCAAAGACGACGTTGTCGCCACGGTAAGCGTGGACGATGTGGCTCGCGGCGCAACCGACCTCACGGTCAGTCTCATCCCTCCGGGCTGACCTCCCAGTCCACCGGCGGCAGCAGCTGCTCGCGCCCGTCGATCCGCACCACCAGCGGCCGGGTACCGAACCGTCCGGCAAATGCCGGCGTGACCTGGAGCGTGATCTCCAGGATCTCGCCCGCCCCGAACGCCTTGGTGACCAGGGTGACGCGATCGGAGCCCACGTCGAAGCTCTGGAGCACGCCGCTGCTCACCAGGTTGGCGAGCGCGCCCGACTCCACAGCCGCTCCGGCCGGCAGGCCCACCTCCAGCTCCACTGTGGACCGGGACGGCGCCGCGATGGTCAGCCCGACCGTCCCCGAGCGCCCAACCGTCAGGGCGCCGAACGTCGCCTCGACATCCACGCCTGCCAACCGCTCATCGCCCGACCACGGCACCCACGACGCCAGATGGGCCACGTAGGCCAGTCCGGGCACCGCAGGCTCAGTACGCAGGCTAATCCTCACATCTCCTCCGCCCGGGCGCCCTTCGAGCAGCGCGGGGACCCGCGGCTGCGCCGGATCGACCGTGGCCCGCGCCACCTCCTCACCGTCCAGCTCGAGCACCACATCCACCAGCACGCTGACCACGGGCAGCCCGCCGAGCACCGCCTCCAGCGCCACGGCATCGGCCATGCCTGCCCCGAACCCGCCGCGCGCGTCGTACCCCTGCATCAACGCCGCGATCAGATCGCCTGCCACATCCGGGCCCACCCGCTCATGCATCGCGAGCCAGGTCCAGGCCAACATCTCCGAGCGACCCGGGCGGTAGCCCCACGGGTTGGTCGCGCCGCTGGGGACAGACACCGTCGTCGCGCCATCGGGGCCGGTCCCCATCGCCGCCTCGACCAAGGCGATGAGCGGCTCCGCTTGCGAGTCTGACAGCAGGCCGGACGCGAGCACGACCGCGGCGGTGTAGCCATCGTCGATGTCGGCCGCGTACCGCTCGAGCGCCCCCGATGCTCTCGCGCGCGCAGACGAGGCCGACGGGGGGAGCGCGCGGGCCGCCCAGGCCGTCTGGGTGAGCACGGCGCCGAGCTTCGCCCGATCGCTGCGCGCGAAGGTGCCGTCGCCCCGTTGGCCGACCTCGACGGTGTGCACGAGTCGCGGCCGGAGCTGCTCGGCCAGCGCGTGTCCGTCCACCTGAGCGAGCACCGCCAGGAGGTCGGATGCCTGCCCTGGATCCGGGGCCCTCGCCGTCTGCACCACACGCTGCCAGCCGAGGATCTGCAGCCGCCGCACTGCCGACTCGTCCACCTCGGCTCCGGTGCGTCCCGCCAGGTCCACCAGGTGGGTCGCGAGGAGGAATCCGTAGCCGGCAGAGGCGTCCCCGGACAGAGCACGCTCCACCTCGGCCTGGAGCACCGCCAGCGGACCGGGGAACACCCGGACCTGAAGCTGCTGCGTGGTCGGATCGGCACCCGCCGGCCCCACCAATCGCAGCTCTCGCTCGCTGGCGAGCGTGCCGCCGCGGTCCACCGACACCGGGCGTCCGCGGGGGATCACCGGGATCGTGCGGACGGCGGTGTCATCGCCGAGGGCTGAGGTGAGTTCGACCCGGACCTGGCCCTCACCAGCGCCAAGGGCACGCACGCCGACCGTCTCGAACCGCGAGCCATCTCCCGGGACCAGGACCTCGGTCACGCCGGCCCCCTCGAGCGGGCCGCCGGTCTGCACCCGCAGTGTCGCCAGCGCCTCCTGGCCCGATAGCCCCACGGCCTGGATCGGCAGCGCGAGGGTGTCGCCAGCATGCAGCCACGCGGGAACCACAGGGTCGACGTACAGCGGGAGCGTGCTGTCGAAGGTGTGCACGGCGCCCGCCTGCTGCCCATCCCGGGTGTGGGCCAGAGCGAGCACGCGCCAGGTGGTGAGCTGGTCGGGCACCCGCACCATGACCTCGGCCCTCCCGGAGCCATCGGTCTCGACCAGCGGCTGCCACAGGAAGCTCTCGGGGAACCAGGTGCGAGCCTCGCCACCACCGTCGGAGGCGGCTGCATTGTCCGGGGATGGTTCCTCTGGCTCGGCCAGCTCGTCATCCCCCTCCCACGCCAGCTCCGCCGACTTCTTCAACGTGGCGTCGCCCTTCTGGGATCGCTTGCGCTCGCCGCGGCTGGCTTCCAAGGTGGAGGTCGGAGCGGCGGCGAACCCGGGAGCGAGATCTTCCTCCATCTCCCCGTCCATCACCATGGCGGGTGATGCTCCTTGCTGGTCGCTGGCCGCACACCCGAGAGCGGCCAGCAGCACGACGCAGAACACGGCGGGCAATGGGCGCATCAGCGCACCCCCTTCTGCACCCAGGAGACCCAGTCGACGACATCTTCCGGCAGCCGGATGGACTGCGACACCACAACTCGCGGGTCGACCTGAACAAGCAGCTCATGTGGCAGTACGTCCAGCGTGACCGCCCGGCCCCAAGCATCTCGCACCGACCCGTCGGCGGCCGCATGAGCCGTCAGCGCCGCTTGCCACATCTTCGCCATGCGGGGCGGATCCATCACCTCCCCACGGGGTGCCGCCCTCTCCCACTCACGCACAGCTGCGCGAAGCTTCGCGTGCACTGCGTAGAATGACGCTGTGAGCTCGAGCGTAGCGTCGGGCTCATCGTGCACCGATGCGTCCACTGGCGCATCGCCCGCGGGGTCCATCGGGAGGCTCGCGATGCGCATCACCGCAGCCTTGGCTGCGTTCTCACCCCGCACCGTGCCCAGCACGAGCGCCTTGGCGTCGAACGCATCGAAGGCCGGAGCGGAGCTGGTAGCGCGCACGAGCACGCGGCCCGGATCGTCAGGCGCGAGCAGTGGCACGAGCTGCCCGAGCGTGGAGTCCACACCCATGAGCCCGACCGCCGCAGCCACGCCCTTGCCCCCGGCCTGCGCAGTCACCACCAAGGTCGCTTGTTCGCCCGGCGCATATGCACTCTTCGCGGTGCTCACGTCGACGGTGAGCGGGTCGGGCCGACGCACGAACACCACCGCGCGGGCGCCACCATGCTCGACGTGGAGGAATCCATCCACCGTCGCCGGCACTGTGAAGCGGACCTCGCCGTCCACCACATCCTGCTCATCGAGCTCGACCGTGCCTTGCATCAAACGCAGGCTCTCCGGCAGTCGCCCCGACCACGCCGGCCCCCGCAGGAGCTGCACCGAGACCGTCTCGCCGGTGGTGGTGAGGGACGGAGTGGCCCGAAGCCGCAGCGGCGGCACGTCGCCTGGGGTCATCCGCAGGCGGGTGTCGCCGACCAGCACACCGTCAGAGCGCACGCTCACCGCCAGCTCGTAGCCGAGGGTTGTCGTGGGAGCGCCCTGGGCCGTACCCGGGGGGCGCGGCACGGAGAGCCCCACCCGCACGACCCCCA
Source organism: Myxococcota bacterium (assembly GCA_047609825.1). Classification (GTDB taxonomy): domain Bacteria; phylum Myxococcota_A; class UBA796; order UBA796. The sequence goes on along the minus strand of JBLFXJ010000305.1, from coordinate 1,579 downwards.
TGGCGGCCACTGGGTCCCGCGACAGCGTCGCCCGCCCCAGCTCGCCCTCGATGCACGCGACCTGACCCGGCGACAGCCCATGCCCAACCTGCCTGGACCACGCGACACGGGGCGCACGACGGTCGGCCTCGGTCCGCCACCGACCTGTGATCACCTGGGCACCATTCCTGCCCACCCCACGCGGCAGGCATGCGCGGGCGCGCGACGCGGCGCGAGCCAGCTCCTCGCGCACAGGATCATCCGGACCAAACGCCGATTCCCATGACAGCACCAGGCTCGGCTGGTGGGTGTCCGGGACGGCCCATCGCAGGCGGTACATCCGTGCCGTACCCGCCTCGAACGCCGCCTGCCGTATGACCAGGGCAACACAGCGATCCAGGTCCCCGTCGCCCTGCACCACATCCGCGACGCGACCGTTCGCCGCGACCTCGAGCCCGATGGTGACCTCTCGGCCTCCGGGCGCCAGTGTGCCGCACGCAGCGATGCCGGGATGGAGCGCGTCGAGGGCCCGGCGCTCCGCCAGCCCCAGCGACGCGCCAGTCACGAGCTCGCGCGCCTCGTTCAGCCGGGGTGAGTCGGGCGTGAGCGGGCGGACCCTGACCGGCGGTGCAGGGACGACGACCGTGATCGGGGCGCCGGGGTCCACCTGGAGCGCGGCCACGCCGTCCACGTCGGTGCGGGCCCGTTGTGCGTCCGCGGACGGGTCCCACGCCGGGCGCACCTCCACATCCGCGTTCCGGAGGGGGCGGCCGTCGGGGGTGGTGACCCTGAGGTAGACGCGGTTGTTGAAGCCCTCCGCCAGGCCGTCGCCGAATGCCGTCACAGCGGCTGCGGCCACCGGGTCTTCCGACAACACCATCCGCGCGCTGGAACGCGCGACCTCGCCCCCCGGCTCCACCACCGTCGCCGCCGCCACGATCACCGACCGCTCGAGCAGATCGGCAGGCACTTGCCCAACGTCGACCGTGAACCGTCCACGCGCATCCGTGCGCACCTCGACGGGTGCCTCCCATGCAAGCGGCATCGGCCATCGCCCCTCGCTCACCTGGAGCTGGACGGTGACCGGCGCCTCCTGCACCGGCGCGCCCGAGGCGTACACCGCTCGCCCCTGCAGCCATGCCGTGTCCGACATCCCGAACCACGGCGCACCGGCAGAGAGCTCGACAGTGAACCGCGGCAGCTTGAACGGGCGTACATCGAACGTGACCTCGTCCGACGCCTCCCCGGACTCCCAGCGGGCCCGCCATGTGCCTACGGTCGCCAGCCGGTCGAGGGGGAACGCAGTGGCGGCGATCCCCCACGGCCCAGCGTCGGCCCGCTCCTCGTGCACCAGGCTCCCATCTGGTGCGTAGATCCTCCATGTTCCCGGCCGCCCATCCAGCGGCGCCAGGTCCGTGCGCCGCCAGGTGACGCTGCGCAAGAGCACATCTTGACCTCGCTTGTACAGCGGGCGGTCGGTGGCCAGGTGCACCAGCGCGGGGGCGTAGAGCGGCACACGAACGTCCAGCGTGCGCACCTCGAACCCGGCGTCGAGCGGCGCGCCGGGGGTGTATTCGCCGGCCGGGCCCCCCCGAACCAG
>JBLFXJ010000304.1:0-9798 GCA_047609825.1 Myxococcota bacterium | reverse complement strand
CGAGCTGGTGCAATACACCCGGGACTACGGCGACGACGGCAGCATCGACTACCGCAGCACCTACGGGTACGACCTGGATGGGTGGTATTCGCACCGCCGCACCGACAGCGACATGGATGGCATCGACGACGTGGTCTACGACGTGACCTGCGAGGGGTCGATCTTCGAGATCGACGCGCTCGAGGCGGTGGAGGAGACCACCTGGCAGCCGTAGAGGTGGTGGCCTCAGGCCGTGCGCGCGCCGCCCAGCCGGGCCCACAGCCAGCGCCAGTCCGCGTCATCGAAGCAGCACAGGTAGTAGGCCACCGTGATGAACGGAAACGGGCCGAGATCGCTGGTGACGAGCAGCATCCCGTGGAACACGAGGCCGAGGCCGAGGAGCCCGGCCCGTACCGGCCACCGCCCGAATCTCAATGCGGTCAGCCGCACGTACGTCCGCATCGCGAGTATACCCCTCGGGTCTCGGGGTGGAACGATGCGGACTTCGCGCTGAAGTTGCCACCCGCGTGACCGCGCGAAGTACCACACCAGCAGCACGCCGAACAGGCACTCCCACGCCAGCGTGGCGGCGGTCATCGCCTGGGTGAACACGAACAGATCGCCGGCCCACAGGTGCTCGGCGCGGACCCACGGCGGCTGGAGCAGCGAGCGGTACACCGCCTCGAGGTTGCCCCACGGCCACCACTCTGGGCCCAGCTTCTGCCACCCCGTGATCGAGTAGGTGACCACCAGCTGGTAGATGCCGAGCCACCGCACCCACACCGGCATCGGCGTGGGGTCGACCCATCGGCCGGTGCGCAGCCGGGCCGACAGCGACAGCGATCGGTCGGACGGCGCGAGCACCAGCAGCCACAGCGCGTTGGTGATCAGGCGGTCATGCCCCCCACCGGTGATCGGTCGGAGCGAGAACAGGGCGAGCAGCGCCTGGCCGCACACCAGCGCCGCCACCCGGGTGCCGAGGCCGGCCGTGACCAGGGCGGCAGAGACCAGCGCCAGCCCCACCAGGGTGAACACCGCAGCAGGAGACGTGCCGACGAGGTCGAGCAGCCACTGGTTTCCGTCGATGTGGCCCAATCCACCCGCACTCTCGGGAAGCCATAGCAGGGTCATCGCCCCGCTCTGCGCCATGTCGAGCAGGGTCCACCCGATGATCGCCCCGACCGCGATTCGGAACAGCGCGAGCCAGGTGACGGGCTCCCGCGTGTCGAGCCACGCCACCAGCCGAGTCCAGGCCATCACAGGGCCCGCTCCTCGGCCCAGTAGGGCTCACCGAGGATCCACCCATCCGGCCGCAGCTTGCGCGGGGGCGGGATGCGCACCGTGCGCATCTGAACCCGGATCGCATCGCCCGGGACCGTCCCCCGCGCCCGCTCGGCGAGCCGGTCGGCGAGCTTGCGGAGGCCACGCCGAAACTGCCGGTGGGCGAAGGCCGAGCTCAGCGCGCGCATGCGCTCTTGCCGCAGCAGGCGCCCCTGCCAGCCGTGCTCGGCGGACTGAGGGCGGTACAGCGGCTCCCAGGTGCCAGCGCGCCGGACGTCGATCTCGAGGCGCGCGCTGCGGGTGGGCACCTGGCCGAACATCTTCCAGCTCTGCTTCGCGCCGGTGATCGCCGGATAGGGCCGGAACGGACGTTGAACCTTCCGAAGCGCCGCCGACCACAGCGGTAGCACCTCGAGCAGGGTCTGCTCCACCGCGGCCGGGGGCAGGCCGAGAGCGCCCGCCGCCTCGGCCCACTCGGCCACCGCCTCGACATGCTTGCGGCTCGCCTCGGTGGTGCGGAGGCTGTCGGGCGGCTGGGGGATGGCCAGCACGGCGATGGCCACCACGTGGAACATGACGAGCGCGGCTCGGAGGTGTCGAAGCACGTCCGCCGGCTATCCGGCTCTACTCCTGGCTGTCGAAGGTCCGGAAGATCTGCAGCTGCAGGTCCAGGTCGGCGACGAAGGCATCCCGGCCCACGCAGGCCTCCGGAACCCCCTCGGCACACCGCGCGTCGAGCGCGAGAGCGTGCCGCACCATGCGCGCGCTGGGGCCGAGCTCCACCGGCACACCGCCCGAGCGCACTGGGTGACCCTCGGTGTCCACCGCCGCGAATGACCAGGCCGCGTAGGTCTTGCCCGACGCCGGATCGGTGAACCGCACCACCGCCTGGCCCTCGGGGATCAACGGCTCCTCGCCCGTGCCCTCGACGTAGATCCGGCTGCGGTTGAGGAACGACCGGTCGTAGCCGCGGGAGAGCAGGGCCTTGCCGAACAGTCCGGCGTCGTACTGCACGAGCCAGTGCGCGGCGGGCTGCACCTGGGCGCCGTCGAGCGGCACCCGAGTGAGATCGGTTGTGTCGGGGTAGCGCAGCGTGCCGTCGTCCTGGAGCACAGGCGCCAGCGCGTTGTGGTCTTCGGCCGAGAGCTCGCCGAGGAACCGTGCGATGGGGTCGCGGTACAGGTCGTTGAACCCGATGGCGTAGGCGCGGGGGTCGACGATGGTGTCGAAGCCGACGAAGCCCGAGGGCTCGGTGTGCACCAGGGTGAGCAGTGCCAGCATCCGGTCCCAGTAGGTGCCGACGACGGCCTGGCGGTCGAACCAGTGGTAGCCGCTGTCGTAGTCCCACTCCGAGCTGTAGTATGCGCCGGCGACCAGCGGGATCTCCACGCCCCCGTCGAAGGTCGGGGCGAGGAGCGGGGTGCCATCGGGCAGCGTGATCGGTCCGTGCGCGCCGGGCTCGGGACGGGTGACCACCTGGGTGAGGAACCGGAAGGTGCTGTCGGTGGCCGCGGTCCAACCGCCGAAGCCGCGGTCGGCGACGAAGAAGTCCGCCACGCGGGGCTCGTCGGCCGCGCCGAAGATGCCGTGGAACAGGGTGTAGTACCGCTGCCACGTGCGCAGGGGCTCGAAGGTGCGGCCGTGCAGGCGGCGCACATAGGAGCCGGCGTCGCCGAAACCGTACCTCTGACGGGCGAAGTTGTTCAGCACGTAGTCGTTGAAGTACCGGTCTTGGAGGAACCGCACCACCTCGTAGGGGTCGGCCCCGCTGTCCCAGCGGGCACAGGTCATGCCGACGGCGAACTCATCGGAGCAGAACCGGTACGGGGCGGCAGGCGCGCCCCGGCCCACCACGCCCTGGATGCGCTCGCCGACGGTGAGCATTCCCGCGTAGCCGTCGGCGTCGATGGTCGGGACCAGCTTGCTGAGCGGCACATCCACCCGAGCGCTGAGATCTCCAGCGATAGCCGGGTAGTCGGTGTAGTGCAGGTCGAGCATGCCGCCGTCAGTGGTGAACAGCAGCACCGAGGGGTAGACAGAAGACTGGTTGTAGTTGGACATGTAGCCGATGGCCACGTCGTTCGGCAGGCCGTCGATGGCGTCGCGCTCGGGCAGGTCCGACATCACCTCGACCAGCCGGCCGTAGCCGAACTTGATCGCGGCCTCGTCCCACCGGCCCAGGCCATGCCACCCGTCGGCCCGCTCGCCGCCGTAGTCCATCACCGAGCTGTACTGGAACTCGCGGATCATCCCGTCGCGCTCGGCGGCGGTCTCGGGGTCCACATGCCGCGGCCCCATGTCACCGTCGTCGCGCAGGTCCCAGTAGCCATCGTGGAAGTTGAACGCGTCGAACGAGCCGGCGAAGTTGTGCCGCAGGCCCAGGGTGTGGCCGATCTCGTGCAGTAGCACCGCCTCGAAGGTCTTCAGGCGCACGTCGGCGAGCACCTGCTCACGGCTCCAGCCCTGGTCGGCATACCACCGGGCGCGCCCCACCAGACCGGGGTCGGAGAACCCGTCGTCGAGGCACACGGCGTGCTGCCCGGCCACCACCAGCGCCTGCTCGGCGGCGTCGGTGTTCGCGGGGTCCACCAGGTCCAGCGGCGAGCCGCCAGGCACGAGCGCTGCGTTCGGGTCGAGGCCCGCGGCGCCCAGGGTCTCGGGCGTCCACAGACGATCATCGTGGTTCGAGGCCACGAGCCGCTCCCACGACAGGCGCGCCTCGGCCGCACCCGCGCCGAACACGCCGGAGGTGTCCATGGTGTGGCCCACGTGCTCCATCCAGGAGTGGAAGGCCGCCGGATCGGTGGGACGGTCCGCTGACATCGCGCCGCGGATGGCGGGTCCGAACCCGTCGTGCATCCGTGACAGCGCGGTCTCGGCGTCGATGGGCTCGTCCAGGCCAACGAAGTCGCGGGTCTCGCCGTTGCGCAGGGCCGTCACCCAGGCATCCACCGACTCGCCGCTGGTGAACGCCTCGTCGTCGAGCCGCCCGGTGAGCAGATCCACCAGGTCGGCGGTCTGGGTGGCGATGCGGTCGAGCACGTACTCGTACACGAACGCGTTGCCGGACAGGATGCGGCCGGCGCCGAGCTCGAGCTCGCCATCCCCGACGCGCAGGGTGGCCCCCTTCGGGTCGGCGGCGCTGGGGCCGTAGCCGAATGGGCTGCTGATCTGCGGGTTTCGCACGAGGTGCACAAAGCTGTACCGGAGGTCGCCGGGCTGGGCCACGTCGGGCACGCCGTCGGGCCGCCCCTGGGGACCGGTGTGGTCGGTGGAGCAGACCGCCGGATCTCCCGGCTGTGAGGGGTTGTGTGGGCAGAGCACGAACGCAGCCAGGTCCCGGTCGCGCACGCTCTTGCACGCGCCGTGGGACCCGTCGTCGTCCATGCACTCCCAGTAGCGCAGCTCGTTCACGGTCTCGGCCAGGGGCGCATTCCACGCCTTGGCCACAGATTCCAACGCAGGCGCCAGGTCGGGGTCGAAGTCCGGACCCACGTGGTAGACCACGGGCTTCACGGTGCGCTCACGGAACGGCACGAGCACCGGCTGCGGCGCGTCCTCGGCGTCGAAGAACAGGCACGCGGCGGTGGAGCCGTCCGAGCCCGTGCACAGCGGCCAGCCCTGGGCGTCCCGCTCCACGTGGTCGACGAACTGGTCGTGTCGGTTGGTGAAGAAGGTGCGGTTGGGCTGCACCAGGCCGTAGTTGCGGTCGTAGCGCATGCGCTCGGTGGAGAAGAATCCGTAGGTGCGCATGAAGTGGTCGTCGTGCACCTGGCCGACATAGTCGTCGGTCGGGTCCACCCGCATGAAGCTGGACAGCAGCGTGACCTCGGACGCGGCGCACTCGTACTGGGCGCGCCCGTAGAACAGGCACACCGGCACGTCGCCATACCCGGGGATCCTCGTCATGTCCGGCTGGGCGAGCACCTTCTGGATGAGCAGGAGGCTGTCGAGGGTGCCGTCGCCGTCGGTGTCGTCGAACTGGGGCGCCGACGCCCCCTGGTTGGTCTCCCACGACACCACGGGCAGGTCCACCCCGGCGAAGGTCCACCCGGCGTCGGCCTGGTTCACCGCCCAGTCCACCCGCATGAACTCCCGCTCATCCCACGGACGCTCAACGTTCTCGTCGATCACGTTGGATTCTTCGCCCGTGCGGGGGTCGTAGACCCGGCGGATGTCGAAGTGCTTCTCGATGCGGAACGCGAGCAGCGGGGCGCCGAAGTAGGCGCCGCCGTCGAGGTCCACCCCGGAAGGGGCGTCGGCGTCGGCGATGTTCTCGTACGACCGGTAGCCGAGGAGCAGGTCCTCCTCGATCCGCCACCGCACGCGCTCGAGGTTGGTCTGGGCGCCGGTGAAGGTGGAGGCGGTGCCATAGGGCACCTCGGCGACGGTGCGGCGCCAGAACCACTCGCCATTCAGGGCGTCTTTGTCAATGGCGCCGGGCTGCACCCGGTCGACGGTGGCGGGAGCACAACCCGCAGCGAGCGCGAGCAGCAGGGGTCCGTCAAGCAACAACCGGCGTAGCATCGAGAGGGCTCCAGGGAGTTCAGGGCAAGGAGGATGACCGAGGGGATAGCGAGCTATCCCGACGAAAGACGACGCAGAACTGGGCTTCCTGGGGCACTCGAATGCAGCTGGTTCTTGCTTGACGGGCCTACAGGTGAGGCGGATCATCGGTCCTCCCGGGGACGGGCCTCGAGGGCCAGGGTGAGCGCGGTGCGGGCGAGCCCAGCGCGGGTGCGTGTGGCCGGATCGGCGACACGAAGGGGGAATGCGGCGCGGGCGGTGGCCGAGACGGAGAGGCCGTCGACCAGCCAGCGCCGGGCGGAGAGGGAGGCGGGGAGCCAAGGGTCTACCGGCGTTGTCGCGGAGCCTATGTCCACGGGGCCGGTGAGGGTCGTGACCTGCGCAGCACCATCGGAGCGGAAGCGGCGGAGGTCGAGGCCGGCGGAGAGCCCCGTGCCCCAGCGCTCGGCCTTCGGCAGGAGCCAGCGGTGCGGGTCGAACACCGACACGCCGGTGGACGAGGTCCACGCCGGGTTCGGGGCGCCGCCATACCAGCCGTCGGCGGACTGGGGGGTGACGGCGCCGGTGAGGGTGGGCACGCTCGGATCCCGCAGCGCACGGGAACAACCCGCGGGGTCGACCGGCGCGGCCGAGAACCGGTGGGCGTGGGCCGTGAACCGGCTGGTGGCCATGACGAACGCCGGGCCGGACACCGCGTGCACGCCGAGGAATGGGCCGCCGGATCCGAATCCGGGGTTGCACAGGACATCCTGTCGGGAGGCGGGGGCAGACCACGCGACGCCGACATCGAGTGCCGTGCGCTCACCGAGGCCGAGGAGCTTGTCCACCGACAGCGAGAGCGGATCGGGGTCGATCCACCGGCCGGCCGCTCCGCCGGTTCCGACCTGGAGGTGGGAGTCGCAGGTGCCGCACAGCACCTGGGTGCGGGACAGGCCCCAGCCCAGACGGCCGGTCCATCCCCTCGATCTCAGGCCGAGCTGCCCGCGGATGGCGGTGCTGAGCCGGGGATTCCACGCCTCGGGGGCGCCGCCGGGGACGGGGCCGGAGACGAAGGTCGAGCCCAGGGTTCCGCCGCCGAACCACGGCGAGCGGGCAGACTCCTCCTGCGGGGCGGGCCCAGCAAGGGCAGCCGCCACCAGGGCGCACAACGCGACCACTCCGACCTCCGCGACAGCACAGATCCGGGGTCAACCGCCTACTGTGGCGGGATGGGCCGGAGCTGCTGTCATGTGTGGATCGGTGGCGTGGGCGGTGACTGTGTAAACGAGAATGGTAGTCTACGTGATGGACCTCATCCTCGAGACTGGCGAGCCGGTTCCATGGGACTGGAGCGGTGGGTGATGTGGGCCGAGGTCCACGCCATGGCTCCGCGGCCCGCTCCGATGGCGGTTAACGGGCGCTGGGAGAGCGCCATGGGACTGATCGAGCACACCACGAGCGGCCGGAGCTGCTGCCTCGGGCAGCGGGTCGTGGTCGGTCGGTCCCGCGCCGCCGGGCTCCGGATCAAGAGCCGTGCGGTGAGCAACGAGCACGCGGTGATCTTCTGGGACGGTCGCTGGCACGTGCGCGATCTGGGAAGCCGGAACGGCACCTGGGTGGGCGAGGACCGGCTCAGCGCCGGCGCGCCACGCCAGCTCCGCGCCGGTGACGTGCTCCGGTTCGGTGAGGAGGCCCAGTCGTGGGTCGTAACCCAGGCCGGCGGCCCCTCCGCCATGGCCACCCGGGTCGACGGCGGCGCCACGGTGGCGGCGGTGGACACCCTGCTCTGCGTGCCGAACCCCGACGACCCCCTACTCACCGTGTTCGAGGGGGAGGACGGCGAGTGGCGGCTCGAGGGCCAGGACCGGGCGGGGCGCGCGATGGACGGCCAGGTCGTCGACGTGGAGGGGCAGGCGTGGGTCGTGCACCTCCCCTCGGGCCACGAGCCCACGTGGACCCACCACGACGGATTGGCGGCGTTCGCCGAGCTTCAGGTGGCGTTCGCCGTGAGCCGTGACGAAGAGCACGTCGAGGTGCGGGTGCAACACGGGGCCGTCGCCCACCTGCTCCCGGCCCGCGCCCATGCCTACCTCCTGCTCACCCTGGCCCGGGCCCGGCTGGCCGACGACGACGCCTCCGTCCAGGAGCAGGGCTGGCAGGATGCGGTCATGCTCCAGGGCATGCTCGGCCTCGACCGGCGAGCCCTCAACGTGCAGGTGTATCGGGCGCGCAAGGACTTCTCGAAGCTCGGCATCCCAGGCGGCGCCAAGATCATCGAGCGCCGGCCCGGAGCCGGCACCCTGCGCATCGGGGTGGGCGCGCTCACGATCCGTCAGCTGTAGGCTGGAGCACCGCAGGGCTGGGGATCCGGCCACTGTCGGCGCCGTGCTGCGGACCCTGAGTGGACGAGCTGGACCTGGCGGCGCGAACCTGGGACACTCCCGCTCCGTGGAAGCCCCCCTGCCAGTGCGACACATCGACGGGTGGACCCTCGATCGCCGGCTGGGGGAGGGCGCGACCGCGGTGGTGTACGCCGCCCACCGCACCGCGCTCCGGGACGCCGTGGGCGCGCTGAAGCTCACCCGCGACGTCGCCAGCCCGACCACGGCTGCGCGGGTCGTCCACGAGGCGCGACTGCTGGCCACGGTGGACCACCCGTCGCTGCCGACCCTGTGCGACGCCGGCGTGTGGCAGGGGCGCCCGTATGTCGTCACCGGACTGGTCCCTGGGCTCTCCCTCGACCTGTTCGTCACGTGGCCGCCGCTGCCGCAGGAGCGGGTGGCGCGGCTCTTGACCGACCTCGCCGAGGCCGTCGCGCGCCTGCACGCAGCGCAGGTGGTCCACCGCGACATCAAGCCGGCCAACGTCCGGGTCGCTCCCGACGGCCGCGCGGTGCTCCTCGACTTCGGGGCGGCTACGGCGCCCGACCTGACGCGGCTCACGATCGAGGGCCGCGCGCCGGCGACCCTCGCCTACGCGCCGCCGGAGTGGTTCGACGGGGCGCCGGTCGGTCGGGCAGGAGACCTGTACGCCCTCGGCGTGACCCTCCACGAGCTCCTCACCGGCGATACCGCATTCGGCGGAGGCCACCTCGAGGCGCTGCGGGATGCGAAGCGGATCCCCCTGAGCGGCGGAACGGCGACGATCGGCGCGCTCGCCGCCGTGGTCCATCGGCTCACGGCCGCCGACCCCACAGACCGGGGCACCATCGACGCGCTCGTCGCCGACCTCCAGCCCCTCGCCGCGCCGCGAGCGCCGGTGGCGCCGCCCGGCACACTCGACCGACGGGAGGCGACGGAGGCCGAGCCAAAGCACAGGCCCCCTGGGCTGAGAGCCCGGCCGACCGAGCCGACCGAACCCCGACTCGATGGGACCTTCGGAGGCGTGACCACCTGGTTCGGAGATGGCGGCGGCGACGACGACGGCGAGGCCGCGGCGCCGGAGATCGGCCACACGATCGGGGGCTTCCGCATCGTCGATGTCGTCGGGCGCGGCGGCATGGGCGAGGTGTGGCTCGCCGAGCAGGCGCACCCACGGAGGCGGGTGGCCCTGAAGACGGTCCACCCCGAGCGGGTCTCCGCGGGCGCCCTGGCGCGGTTCCGGTTCGAGGTGCAGGCGCTCGGTCAGCTCCTCCACCCAGGCATCCCCCAGGTCTACGCGGCGGGGGAGGATCACGGGCGGGTGTTCTTGGCGATGGAGCTTGTCGATGGTCGTCGGCTCGACGAATGGGCCGCGGAGGGGGCGTCCGTGGCGAAGCGGCTGCGCCTGCTGGCGGAGATCTGCGACGCGGTGCACCACGCCCACCTCCGCGGCATCCTGCACCGCGACCTGAAGCCTGCGAACATCCTGGTCGACCGAGCTGGACAGCCCAAGGTGCTCGACTTCGGCATCGCGCAGGCCCTCGACGCGCCCAGCGCGCGGAGCCAGGCCGGAACACCCGCGTACATGAGTCCGGAGCAGCGAGCCGGCGCGCCCCTCGACGTGCGCTCGGACGTGTACACCCTGGGCGTGATCGGGTTCGAGCTCCTGTGC
>JBLFXJ010000303.1:0-9828 GCA_047609825.1 Myxococcota bacterium | reverse complement strand
GGTTCGACGACACGAACCCCACGGCAGAAGACCCCGAGTTCGTGGCCTCGATCCAGCACGACATCCGCTGGCTCGGCTTCGACTGGGGCGAGCACCTGTACTTCGCCTCGGAGTACTTCCCCCAGCTGTGGGACTGGGCCCTCGAGCTCATCGACAAGGGCCTGGCCTATGTCTGCGAGCAGACCGAGGTTGAGATGCGCGCGGCGCGCGGCACGGTGACCGAGCCGGGCACCAACAGCCCGTGGCGTGACCGGCCGGCAGCCGAATCGCGCGACCTGTTCGAGCGCATGCGGGCGGGTGAGTTCGCCGAGGGCACCCGCACCCTGCGGGCCAAGATGGACATGAACCACGCGAACATGAAGCTGCGCGATCCGGTGATCTGGCGCATCCTGCGGGTGGCCCACCACCACATCGGCGAGGGCTGGAATGTGTACCCGATGTACGACTACGCCCACGGGCTGTCAGACGCCATCGAGGGCATCACCCACTCGATCTGCACGCTGGAGTTCGAGAACAACCGGGCGATCTACGACTGGCTGATCGAGAACTGCTCGGTGCCGTCGCGCCCGCGCCAGTATGAGTTCGCCAGGCTGGCCCTCGGCTACACCGTGATGTCCAAGCGCAAGCTCAAGCGTCTCGTGGAGGACGGGCACGTGCGCGGGTGGGATGACCCGCGCATGCCCACCCTCGCCGCGATGCGCCGCCGGGGCTACCGTCCCGAGGCCATCCGGGCGTTCGCAGAGCGGGTCGGGGTGGCGAAGGCGAACAGCCTGGTCGACCTCGAGCTGCTCGAGTTCTCGGTGCGGGACGACCTGAACCACGAGGCCCCGCGCGCCATGGCGGTGCTCGACCCACTGAAGGTGGTGGTGACGAGCTGGCCCGAGGGCGAGGTCGACACGCTGCAGGCCGACCACTGGCCCCACGACATCCCCAAGGAGGGGTCGCGGCCGGTGCCCTTCACCCGCGAGATCGTGATCGAGCGGAGCGACTTTGCGGAGGTTCCCCCGAAGAAGTGGCGGCGCCTTGGCCCAGGCCTCGAGGTGCGCCTTCGCTATGGGTACTGGATCCGCTGCGACGAGGTTGTGCGCGACGCCGACGGCACCGTAGTGGAGCTGCGGTGCACCCACGATCCGGCCACCCGGGGCGGGATGAACCCGGCCGACGGTCGCAAGCCGAACGGCACGATCCACTGGGTGAGCGCCACCGAGGGAGTGCCGGCCGAGTTCCGGCTGTATGGGCGGCTGTTCACCCACGAGACGCCCGATTCCGCCGAGGGCGACTTCACCGACTACATCGACCCCGAGAGTCTGGTGGTGGCGCACGGGTTCGTGGAGCCAGCGGTGATGGCCGGGGCGCTCGATGCGCGGTGGCAGTTCGAGCGCACCGGGTACTTCTGGCGCGATCCAGTCGATGGGGCTACCGCTGCAGTGTTCAACCGGATCGTGGCGTTGAAGTCGGGGTATGGCAAGCCAAAGACGCAGCCGCGCCAGCCGCCGAAGGCCGCGCAGCAGGCTCAGTCCACGGCACCGACCCGGCGGGTGTTCGAGCCCGACTCCCCCGAGGAGGCCGAGCGCTACGCGCGGTACACCGGGCTGGGGCTGTCCACGGACGATGCGGGCGTGCTGGCCGGCGATGCCGAGCTGGCGGCGCTGTTCGATGCGGGGGCAGCGCTGGCACCGGCGGATGCTGTGGCCAAGCTCGTGCTGAACGACGTGGCCGCGGCCCGGAAGGATGGCCCGTTGGCGTTCGATGGGGTGGCGGTGGGCCGACTGGCGGCCATGCTCGCGGACGGCACGCTGTCGAGCAAGCTCGGGAAGAAGGTGCTGGCCGAGCTGGTGAGTGCGGGCGGCGACCCGGCGGCCATCGTGGAGGCCCGCGGCTGGAAGACCGTGCGCGACGAGGCCACCATCGGGGGCTGGGTCGATGCTGTGCTCGCCGCCAACGCGGCGAAGGTGGCGGACTACCGCGGAGGCCGGGCAGGCCTGTTCGGGTTCTTCATCGGCCAGGTGATGGGGCGCTCCCGAGGCCAGGCCGACCCGGAGACGGTCAACCGCTTGGTGCGGGCAGCGCTCGACGGCTGATCGCCTGCAGGCATCGTCGAAGTGAATCCGGGTCTTGCCCTGTCCCGGGTGCAGGACGCGGCGCCCTTCAGTCCATAGGGTTCCTCCCTACAGGGAGGGCCCATGTCGCGGAGCTTCACGACCGACACTGTGGTGTTCGGCGCGGGAGAGGCGGATCTCGCCGCGAATCACCTCGTGGCGCGAGGGGCCGGCCGGGTGCTGCTGGTATGCCAGGGGCACCACCGCGGAGGCGCCGATCGGCTTGCCGCCCAGCTCGGCGACCGCTGTGTGGGGGTGTTCGCCGAGGTGGCGCAGCACGTGCCGACAGCGCTGGTGGACCGGGCGCGGGCAACGGCACGGGAGCTTGGCGCGGACTGGGTGGTGGCCCATGGGGGCGGCTCGGCCACGGGGCTCGCCAAGGCCATCGCGCTCACCGAGGACGTGCGGGTGGGGGCAGTGGTCACGACCTACTCCGGCTCCGAGCGCACTTCGATCTGGGGGATGACCGGGCCGGACGGCAAGCGGACCGGACGTGACCCCCGGGTGAGGCCAGCATTGGTGATCTACGACCCATTGCTCACCCTCGCGCTGCCGCGGGATCTGTCGCTCCGGAGCCTGTTCAACAGCTTGGCCCACGTGATCGGCGAGCTGTGGACCGGCGGGTCGGACTCCAGCGCCGACGCCGTCCGCCACCTCCTGGCGGGCATCGACGGCGTAGCGGCCGACCCCACCGATGTGGAGGCCCGCACCGAGGCGATGTACGGCGCCTACCTGGCCGCAGCCGCCATCGAGCGGGTGCCGCTGGCGCTGCAGCATGCGTTCGCCCACAGCCTGGGCGGAACCTTCGACACGCCCCACGCGGCGACCCACGCGGCGGTGCTTCCCTACGCCACCGCGTTCAACGGGCGTGCCGTGCCGGCCGCCATGGCCGCTCTGTCCGCGTTGGGAGAGGACCCTCCGGCCGCACTCTATGACCGCATCCGGGCGCTCGGCCTGGCCCATGACCTGAAGGGGCTCGGGCTCACTCGCGCCGACCTTCCGCGGCTCGTGCAGGGCGTGCTCTCCCGGGGCTATGGCAACCCGCGGCCGGTCACCGCTGTGGCGCTCGCGCTGCTGGTGGATGACGCGTACCACAGCCGGCGGCCGTCGCTGGTGAGCCGTCGGCGGCGCCTCGACGGGGTGGGGCCGCACGCCGCCCTCCATGCGACCGAGCGCGGAGTCCCGCTCACAGAGGCCCGTGCGGTCGTGATCGCGGTGCATGGCCGGGGTGCGTCGGCCGATCGGATCTGCAACGACCTCGAGCAGCACCTGCCAGACCGCGAGGGCCTGTGCATGCTCGCGCCCCAGGCGGTGGACAATGCGTGGTACCCCCTCGGGTTCACGGCACCCATCGCCGAGAATCAGCCGTTCCTCGACAGCGCCTTGGGCCAGCTCGACGCGGCCTTCGCCGCCGCCACCGCCGTGGTCCCGCCAGAGCGGGTGGTGCTGGTCGGGTTCTCCCAGGGCGCCTGCCTGGCGCTGTCCTGGGCGCGCTCACGGCCTCACGCCCCGCGAGCGCTGCTCGCGCTGTCGGGGGCAGCGCTCGACGTGGCCGGTGACTACGAGAACCTGGCCGGGTCGACGGTGTACCTGTCGAAGAGCGAGGGCGATCCCTGGATTCCCGGCGACCGATTCGAGCGCACCCGCGCGGCGCTCGCTGAGGTGGTCTCCGAGCTCGAGGTCGTCGTCGAGCCGGGTGATGGGCATCGGATCACCGCCGCGGATGGGGCGGCGCTGCGGGTGGCGGTGGGTCGAGCGCTCACGTGACGGCCGAACTGAGCAGTGGAGCGCGTTGGATGTCAGCTCACTACCCGTCGGTGCAAGGATGAGGACGGAAGCTCTGGACACCCAGAGGTGACTGCCAGGCTTCGGCGTTCGGCACTCCTGGTGAAGGGCTGGTCGATCGCCGACCTTCCCTTGTAAGCCGCCGCTCGGGTAAGCTCGTGGAGGGAGGGCAGCGATGCGGTTGTGGGTCGCGTTGGCTGGACTGGGCTTGCTGGGCTGTGTGACAGAGGCGGAGCTGCGAGCTGCGCTAGACCGAGACGGAGACGGGTTCCTTCCGGTGGCGGCAGGCGGGGGAGACTGTGACAACTCCGATGCGGCGGTGCATCCACGGGCCGACGAGCTGTGTGGGGACGGTCTGGACAACAACTGTGACGGCCTGGTGGACGTCAACGGCATTGATCAGCTCGTGTGGTTCGTCGATATGGACGCGGACGGGTTTGGCACGGCAGCAGGCACGGCAACGGCGTGTGACCAGCCACTGGGACATGCGGCCACAGCAGACGACTGCAACGACGCTGACCCGGCTGTGCGTCCTGGAGTGACCGACCTGTGTGACGGGGTGGACACGGACTGTGACGGCACGGTGGACGAGGACGCCGTCTTCGCCATGTGGCACCCGGACGCGGACGAAGACGACGCGGGAGCGGCGGGCGGTGGCGAGCGGATGTGCAACCCACCCGACGGGTGGACTCTCGACGGCACGGACTGCGACGATCTGGACTGGTCGGTACAGGCACGGACGTGGTTCGCAGACGTGGATGGGGACAGCTACGGCGACCCGGAGTCGGCGGATGTCGTGTGTTTGGCACCGACCGACCATGTGGCGGATGCGTCAGACTGCGATGACACCCGCTGGTGGGTGAACCCAGCAATGCCGGAGCGGTGCGGCAACGGGCTGGACGATGACTGCGATGGACAGGGGCTGGGGTGTGGGTTGCGGCTGAATGGGGTGGCGGCGCGTGTAGTACCGACGGTTGGAACCGCGGCCGCGGCGTTGTGCTTCATCGATGATGATGCGCACGGCGACGTGCTGCACGTCGTCGATGCTGTTGCGCCAGACATCGAGTCCCTCGTTGGCCCTGTTCTCGCAGAATCCTCTTTCATAGCGGCAACAGGGATGCTGGGCGATGCGGTTTCGTGCTCGTCTGATTCGATTCTGCTGGCACGTGAAACAGCTGGGCCTCACGCGCCGTGGCTGCCAGACGCCGAGTTGATGATCGTCTCTCTGCCGGCATCCCTGCCCGCGGTGGAGGCGCAGTGGCAGTCATCAGCAATCCCCACAACTGACATCCAGCACACACGGTTTGGCGCGTTCTCGACGCTGGCCCTGGGCTTCCCCAGCCTCGCCACCATCTATGGCGTTCACGTCTACGACCCTGACGCGCGTGGCGACGAACTGCGTCTCCAGATCGTGGGAACCCCTGGCCGCTACCTCGGCGTCGACCTGGACGTGCTCGACGCGGACAGCGATGGTGTTCTCGACGGCGTGGTTGCCGAGCCCAACACGGATGGCGTGGCCTACTGGGGCTCCCCGGGCGCGGTGCACATCCTCCACGACTTGCCGTCAGCAACGGGCATCCACTTCACCGACGACGCGGAGGTTCACCTCACGGACGATGGCGCCGACGGCTTTGCCGTCCGTCTAGAGACTGGTGACGTGAACGGGGACGGACATGACGACCTGATCACCCATACGCCTTCCCTGTTCGGCGGGGCGAGCCTGGACGGTTCGGTGGAGGTATTCATCGGGCCGTTCGAGACTGACGCCACCCGCGACGATGCGTGGGCGACTGCTGGGTACTCGCTTCCGCTGGGCATCGGCCTTGGCGATGCTGCACTGGTCACGGTCGACGGCGACACGCTCCTTGCGCTGGGCGCCCCGCTGTATGGCGGTTCCCCCCCGACCGGCCGCGTGTACATCCTGCAGCCTGAGCCGGGCTC
This sequence comes from Myxococcota bacterium, assembly GCA_047609825.1. GTDB lineage: Bacteria > Myxococcota_A > UBA796 > UBA796. The sequence goes on along the minus strand of JBLFXJ010000303.1, from coordinate 4,003 downwards.
CTTCTTCGAAGAGGATGCGGTGGCGAGGCTCGAGTCGGAGTCCACCACCTCGATGGGTGGCCACCTGTTGGTTGGCGATGTGGACGGTGATGGCTTCGACGACCTCATCGCGACGGGCAGTCAATTCCACGATGAGGGCGCCATCCACATCTTCTCAGGTGCGGGGATCTGACCTCCCCTGCAGGCCGGCGCTCGGCGCGGTCTGAGGGGATTCCGGTGCGGCAGTTCATCACACCAAGCCGATCCTGAACCTCTCGACGCCTACGTCAGAATCGAGCTCCGACCGCCACTCCTGCCCGGTGCACCGCCAGTCGCTCCCAGTCCGGCCCGTCGCCGTCCCGGTCGACGATCCCCGGCAGACCCGCTGCGTAGCCACCGCGGAGCTCCACGCTCCCGAACGTCCACGTGGCCTGCCCGCCGACGACCGGGTGATACGGCAGCATGTACCCGAACACGGCCTGCACCGGGCGCACGCCCACGCTGGCCTGGATCAGGGGTCGGGGCCTGAGGCTGCCGTCGTTCATCTCGGCGGCGTGGTTCTCGCCCAGCGGCACCGCCATGTCCACGCCGACTCCGGCGCGGAACCAGCCGGCGTCCACATCGAGCCCCAGGCCGACGCTCGGCGCGATGGCGTTCACCGTGGCGCCGGTGCGCGGCGCCTCGTCGGCGGCGTCCGTGTAGAAGTTCCCGCTCGAGAACCAGCCGACGCCGCCTACGACCCACACTGAGGCCCCGTCGTCGCTGTCGCTGTCGCTGCGGTCGGCCACCGCGGCCGTCACGTCGGCCTCCGACACGCCGGCAGGCGTCACGGCCCACACAATGCGATCGCGGCCGGCGCCCGACGCGATCCACACCTCACCGCCGAGGGCGTTCACCGCCGTGGCCACCGGCGCGGGCACCTCGCTGTCGGCGGAGAGCCTGTCGAGCCAGTCGGTCCACACATCGCTGTCGGCGCTGCTGTCCAGCGTGAGCTGCTCCCCGGGCTCCGGGCTCACGGTCCACCGCACCAGAACGTGGCCATCGAGCTGCACATGCACCCAGTGGCGCCCGGGAGGCACCTTCACGTCGCCCGCCGCACCCGGCGCGCCGACGGCACCATCGATCACCAGCTCAGCCCCAGCGGGCAGGCCCTCGGCGACCAGGCTCGACGGCAGGGCGCTCGCCACGGCTTTGCTCACGGCGTCATATGCCACGCGCTGGGGGGCCTCGGCGATCTGGTACGCGGTGACCTCGGCCTCGGGGTGGACCGACGCGGCGTCGCGCCACGGCCGCTCGAGGGTCTGGCCGTTGAGCTCCACCCGCCAGTCGGCGGCCTCGTCGTCGGTGGCGAGGTCGGAGCCCCAGAACCGGTTGGCGGCGAAGCCCTGGTAGGCGAACGCGTCGAACACCGCCTGCCGGTCGGTGCCGTCGCGCACCACGCCGATGTCCGCCAGCGGGGCCTCCAGGTCGCGCAGGATCAGCAGCTCTCCGTCGAGCTTGGTCTCGTAGGCGCGCACGTCGGCGAGCACCTGCCCCAGTCGGCGGTAGGCGTCGTCATCCGTTGAGCTGGCCCCGCTGGCGGCGGTGCGCAGGTCCATGAACGACAACGGCGCGCCCTGGGCTCCGGCGGACGCGGCCACGGCGGCCTGCTCGCTGGCCTCGGGGGGCGTGAGCCAGACCACCTCGGCGGCGGTCGCGGCGGCGATGAGGCAAGTGATCAGCGACACGTCAGCGCTCCTCCGTCAACGGTGCAGACCACCTCGCGCGGGCGCTCGACCCGCACCTCGGTGGAGTAGTCCTGCCCGACGAAGGTGGCGCGCACGCGGCACGCTCCGGCGGGGAAGCTACGCAATCTCAGGCTCGCTGTGCCCGATCCGGACACGCCGCTGCACTCGGCGCTCAGGGCCGAGGCGTTGTCGAGCACGAACATCGCCCGGCTCACGATGGGGGCATCGGGATCCACCGCCGGGGCGGCAGCAGGGGCCGGGGCTGGGCGGGGGGCGCTCGCCGCGGCAGGCGCGGGTGCCGGAGCGGGCTCGGCGACAGCGGGTTGGGGAACCGGCTCGGCCACAACGGGTGCGGGTGCGGGCTCGGCCACGACGGGCGGAGGGACCGGTGCTCTGACGGGCGCAGGCGCGACCATTCCCGGGGTGCCCGGGGCCACACCGATGGTCGGTCCGCCGGCACCGATCGTCGGCGCCGACTCCGGGCTGTACATCCATCCGACGAACACGATGCCGAGCAGTGCAGCGATGGCAGCGGCGACCAACACCACACCGATCGCGGCTCCAATGGCCGCGATGACCGGGGTGCGCACGGCGGAGGTGGCCTCGGGATCGGCCGGAGGGGGTGGCGGATCGAGCAGATCGATATTGGTGACCTGCGCGGGAACCGTGCCCGAGCTGCCGCCGGCCACGATGAGCGTGCCGCTCGCTGCCTCTGGCGGACCGAGGGTGGCCTCTACAGACGGCACGACCGCGCGGGCGAAGGTCGTGAGGGGGTCGCCCTCGAGCTTGCGGCACAGCCCCTCCAGGGCGTGCCGGGCCTCGTCGGCGCTGGGGCGGGCCTCGGGGTCGGCGTGCAGCCCCCGCCGCATCAGATCCACCAGCGATTCCACCGCCTCGTCCGGGCCGTGCAGATGCTCCCTCACCGCGGTGAGGGCCTCCTCCACGAACGGCGTGTGGCGGTCGGGGAGCACAGGGGTGCGCCCGAGCGGCCTCGCCAACAGCAGCTCCACCAAGGTGGCGAACGCCGCGTACACGTCGCCCTCGGACGAGTCGCCCTCCATCAGGATGCGCTCGGGCGACATGTAGCGCTCGGTGCCGATCCACCCCGCTCCGCGGGTCTTCGCCTCTCGCGTGTCGAGGTTCTCGACGCGCGCCACGCCGAAGTCGAGCACCTTCACGTCGCCGTCGGCCGTAAGGCGCACGTTGCTCGGCTTGATGTCCCTGTGCACGACGGAGAGCAACCCGCCGCGACCATCGTCCGCCGTGTAGGCTGCGTGGAGCGCTGAGCACACGGCCGCCGTGGCCTCCAGCGCAGCGGGTGCTGGCACGCGCTCTCCGCGGTCGTCCAGCGCGAGCACCACCTGCTCGAGGTCGACACCGGGCAGGTAGTCCATCACCACCGCCCACCGATCGCCCAGCTGCACGAGATCGAGCACCTTGACGATGTTCCGGTGCGACAGACGGCCGAGGATTCGCGCCTCGTCGCGCATCCGGGTGGAGGCCTCGCGGTGCTTCGCCACCTCGGGGTGCAGCACCTTCAGGGCCACATCCCGGCGGAATCCGGCGCCGCTGTCCTGCTCGGCGAGGAACACCTCACCGAAGGCACCGGAGCCGATGCGCGCCTTGAGGTGGAACCGCCTGCCGGCGCCCGTCGAGGCGGTCGTGCTCACGGGCAGCTGTTCCCCGCGTCTGGGCCGATCTCGATCTCGGTCTCGGCGGTCACCTCGAGGGAGGCGTGCTCGTTCTCGCGCAGATCCACCGAGATGGTCAGCGACGAGCCCACCGTGAGCCCGGCCTGCTCGAGCTCGATGGACTGGTCGGAGGTCGCTTCGTAGGCGGGTGGGGCCCACACCACGTGCACATGCCCCTCGCCGGGGGTGTTCGTGGCGTCTTTGAACGGGACGGACTCGAGCCCATCGATGTCCCACGCGACGAGCGTGCGCAGCACGCAGTCATCATCGAGGGGGATCACCTCATTGGCCAGTGGGATGATGATCTGGACGTCCATCTCCAGCCCGCCGCCTGCAGCCCCGTCGACCGGGGGTGGGGGCTCACAGGCCAGCATCAGCATGCACGACAAGACGATCGGACGCATTCACACTCCGTGGCGGTCCGACTATAGCGCCGGTGGACGCTGTCCGGGGCAACCTGGGTGGTGACGCGCGGTGCATCGGGCGGGTACACACCAGCACGGGGGAGGCGTGACCATGCGGTGGACGATCGGTTTGGTGCTCGGAGCGCTTGCGTGCGGGGCGGATGGTAAAGGCGACGACTCCGCGGTCGCGCGCGACAGCGCC
>JBLFXJ010000302.1:0-9896 GCA_047609825.1 Myxococcota bacterium | reverse complement strand
CAGCTGCCGTCGTCGGCCCCGTTCGCCTCCACCACCAGCCCCACCCGGGAGCCCGTCGCGATGGGCGGCTGCTCCGTCATCTCGGTAGAGCCGTCGGCGCCCCCCACGAAGGTGACCACCGGCTCTTCGCCCGGAGCCTGGACCCACAGCTTGACCGTCGCGGAGCCCGCGAACGGGTCCTGACCGTCGATCACTCGCGGGGTGAGGGTGAGCGTGTAGTCGGAGAGGCTGTCGCCGCCTCCGCCGCAGGCTGCGAGCGCAACCATCCAGGCCGTGCAGATATATCGCATGCGTATTTCTACCCGACGCGGCCGCGCACACCCACTCACTCAGTCGGCGGACCCATGCCGACCAGCCCGTAGCTGCCGCCCCCCCGGCCGTCTGCGTCATAGCCCTCGAGCACGAACGCCCCGTCGCCAGGCCACCAGCTGGCCTGGGGCATCGCGCCAGCGCCCGCTGCCGTGCACCCCTCCTTCGTGAACTGGGAGGTTCCGGGGTCGTAGCGCTCCACGCAGTCCACGGAGTCTCCGGCCCGGTAGGTCCACAGGCCGTTCTCGGACACTCCGCCCACGACGAGCGCCCCGCCGTCGTGCATCGGCAACATGCGGTGGAAGGCTCGCGCAGAGCGGAGGTCGCCGGCCTGCTCCCACTGCGAGCCGGTGAAACGCCAGACTGCGGCGGACGCGGGGCCGACCTCGTCGTCGTTCAGATCCCCGACGATCCCGCCGGTGAGCAACACCTTCCCGCCCTCCAGGCCGACCATCGCGCCGTACGCTGTGGGATCGGGAAGTGGTGCGGCGGGGAATGTGGTGCCCTGGAGGTCGATCCGGTAGCAGGCGGTCTGCGGCGCGACGGGTGTGCCCGCCGCCACGTTCGTGAGCACGGCGCCGCCGCACACGAGCGCGCCATCGTTCCCACGCGCCGCGACCATCGGGCCGAGTGAGCCGATGCCGTCGAGCGTGCCGTCGGCCACGACCCGCTCGTCGAAGGCATCATATAGCGAATACGGAGCGTATTCGTCGATCAACGCCGTGAACCGGCCAACCAGGAGCACTCGGCCGTTGTTGAACGCCACCGCACGGTGGTCGCCCAGCGGATCGGTGAGCGCGCGGGCCTTGTCCACCACCCACGTCTCGCTGGCAGGATCGAACACGCCGACCCACTGGGTGCAGGTGTCGGTGATGAAACGGTCGGTCGTTCGCTCCGTACACCCGCTCGCCACCACGATCCGGACCTGGCCGTCCCGCGCCACCGCGGTTGCCGTCAGCCCAGCGGATGCGCTGGGGAGCTTGACGCCCAGCACCTCCAGCTCCCACGACCCATCATCGCTGTCGCGCAGGCGGAGGATCCGGTTGGTCTCGTTGCCAGCCGCCAGGTGATCGCTCGTGCCGCCGAACACCAGGACGTCGCCGCCCGGGATCATCGCGGCGGCACCGTGGATCACCGCCCGTGACGCCGACAGCCGCCCGATATCCCCGACCGCCCCCGACAGTGGCACCGTGATCGACACCTGCTCGTCGGCGCCCCCGAGCGCCAGCTCCGCACCGAGCACGGTGCTCCCCCAAGCCGTGAGCCGCCCCGGATCCCACTCTGCCCCGCTCGCCCCACCCTCCTCGATGATCAGGCCGACCACCGCGCCGGCCGGGATCGGCGGCTGCTCGCCGAGCTCGACGCCCTGGGATGCCGTGCCCGCAAAGATCACCTCGGCAGACTTGCCCTGCTCCTGAATCCACAGCTTGACCGTGGGGGCGCCTTCGAAAGGGTCCTGCCCATCCAGCACTCGCGGCACGATGCTGAGGAGATAGTCGGAGGCGACCTCGGGTCCGCCACCGCACGCGGCAACAAGGGGCAACATGAACAAGCTCGACCGCATGCCCAATCCATACAACGTCACCGGGCAGAAGACACCTCCCCAGTGGGCGCGTCTCGCCGGATGGCTGTGCCTGCTCGCGGGCGGCTGCTACACCGAGCGCGACTTCGTGGACGCGCTCCAGGCGGAGTATTGCCCCGCATTGTTCACCTGCTACGCCAACCTCGAGGCCGACTGCGGATCGGTGCAGTGCCTGTACACCGACGAAGCCACCTGCGCCGACGCGGTCGCCGGATGGTACGCCGATGACGCCGGCGCCTGTTCTGATGGGGAGCGCTTCGTGCCTTCCGAGGCGAGCGCATGCGTGGACGACCTCGCCCGCTTCGACTGCGTGGAGCTGACGGCCGGCCGCCTGCCCGCGAGCTGCAGCGCTGCCTGCGAGTGACGCAGAACCGACCCGCCGGTGTCTGACCGGACACAGGAGGGACGTCATGTGGAATCGAGCCTGGTGGTTGCTGGCGACTGCGAGCTGCGTGACCGCGCTCGATGGCACTACGGTGATCGACGAGCCGGTGCACACCGTGATCGCGGAGCTGGGAAAGGGCGATCTACAGGTGTTTCGGGGCTCCGGCGACCGGGTGGTGGTGGAGGCTGACGTCGGCGGCCTCGGCCGCGTGGACGGCCTGTCCGTGCACGATGGCGTGCTGACGGTGGACTACCGATGCGGCGGACTGGACCTGTGCGGCGCCGACGTGGCGCTCGAGCTGCCCGCCGGCGTCACACTCGACGCCATGGTGGGCGCTGGCGACGTCTCCCTCGACGCTCTCGACGGCGACCTGCGGGCCGTGGTCTCCGCCGGCAGCGTGTACGCCCGGGAGATCAGCGGGCACGACGTGCACCTGGCGGCCGCGGCCGGGGATGTGGACGCCGAGTTCGCACTCGCGCCAGGGAGGGTCGAGGCGATCGTGAGCGGGGGACACATCGGGCTGGTCCTGCCCCCCGGTGGCTACGACCTGCAGCTGGACGCCCGCACTGGGCACGTCCACACCGCCGGTGTGCATCACGACGAGCAGTCCGGCCACGCGGTGGTCGCAGTCGCCGGTGCGGGCTCCATCGACGTGAGCGGATCCTCCCACGCCGACTGATCCCACGGTCAGCGGCGCTTCATCTTCCGCATCAGATCCATCGCGCTGCCACCACCACCCGCATCGTCATCGTCGTCGTCGTCCGTGCCCCGACGCACCATCGCATTGCCGCCGCGCTGCTGCGCCTCCCGCTGGAGCGCCTGCTGCGTCGCGTGCGGCATTCCACCGAAGTCTTGCGGCGCACCGACGCCCCCGTCGGGCTTCATCAGATCGTCGAGCGTGAGGTCGGGCTGGTCTTCCTCGCTGAACGCAGCCGCCACGCCGAACAGGTCCTTCGCCGAGAGCTGCCCGCCGCAGTAGGGGCACGCAAACCCCATTCGGCCGCCGATCTTCTCCGGATCCAGCATCGAGCGGCAAGAGGGGCAGCGCACGTGGTCGAAGTAGGACATCTAGCCTCCACAACCCCAGGCTACCTCACTCTCGGGCGTCCTCGACAAGCACTCTCGCAGCGCGGCGCGGTCCGTACACCGAGAGCACCATCGACCGCAGGATCTCCAGGTCCACCGCGTTCACAGCGTCGAGGCGATCGGTGTGCAGCGTGGTGCGGCCGGTTCGGGCGAAGTGGGTGGCGAGCTGGACCGCGCCGCTCGGGTCGTCCAGCGCGGAGATCGAGTCGGCGCGTGCGCGCCCTCGCCACGCCTCCAGGTGCTCAGCGAGCCCGCGCGTGCCCACGCCGCGCGTCACCCGCCGGCCGACCCTGTCGATCGGGGCCCCGTGCCGCAGGAACAGCGCGCAGACCGTGGTGCCGCTGGCGTCGCCGTCGATCCACCAGCAGCGCGTGCGGCGGACGTGGTCCTCGGAGATCGCGTCGCGGAGCTGGTCCTCCACCCACCTCACGCCGGCATCGACGAACTGCTCCACGGGCAACCCGCCGAGTCGCGCGTCACTGCCTGGACCCGACCAGCCCACCAGGAGCACCGGCGACGCCACCGGAAACCGCGCGTGCTCGAGGTCGGTGGAGCGGGGGGGGCTGAGCGGGCGCATCCACAGCTCAGAACCGCCGGCGGGAGCGGCGTCCAGGTCGGCGGAGACCACGTGCTCGGCCTCGACGGGCCGAGCACCGAGCACGTCGGTGAGGCAGGCCTCCGCGCCCACGAGGCTGCACAACACGCGGCGAGGAGCCAGCGGGCTCGACACCACCACCGTTGTGCGATCGGGCCGCCAGGTGGTCCGGATCCATGCTTCGGCGTGCTCGCGGCTCGAGCCGGTGCCGTACATCCCGTTGTAGGGGTGTTCTTCAGGGTAGATCGCGTCGAACAGCGGGCCCAGCCAGGCGCCGTCCCGCTCGTCCGCCCACGCCGGCATCGACGGGGAACGATGGTCCGGCGCGACAGCGAGCCACTCCTCGCTCCCGCGCGCGCGCTCGAGACCCAGCACCGTCTCGGCGGCGGACGCCGGCCCCTCCACCACGAGCAGGGTGGTCTCGGGCGACACCGTGATGTCGAGACCCGCCCCGACAAGCGCATAGGCCGTGGTCACGTCCAGCCCGGGGCGCACCGCAGCACCGCGCCACAGGTCCACCCCATGCCAGGCCGCACCGGCCGCCGGCTCCGCCACCCGACCGCCGGTGATGCGGGACACGACCCGGATCGCCGAGGCGTTCGCGTGCTGTTCCACGACGACCCGAAGGCCGTCGCGCAGGACGAACACGTGCCGCTCGACGCTGTACGGCTCCAGCCGTGGACGCCACTCGTCGGGCGACACCGCATCACTGGCTTGCACGAGCGCCGCACTGAACACCACAGCGATCACGTGCACTCCACGAGCCTCGGTATCCCACAGACGCACGGGCACGGGCGTCCGTCCCCAGCCGGGCCATGACGGGGTACAGACATGCCCGGAGGACCGATGTCGAACGACCTGCCGAAGACGGATGACGAGTGGCGCGAGCGCCTGTCTCCCCTGGCCTTCCAAGTGCTCCGCCAGTCGGGCACCGAGCGCGCGTTCACCGGCATCCTCACCGATCACTTCGCGCCCGGCACCTACCGCTGCGCAGCCTGCGAGGCCGAGCTGTTCCACGCCGACAGCAAGTTCCACTCGGGGTGTGGATGGCCCGCGTTCTCGGACGCTGCGGACCAAGGCGCGATCCGCAGCGTGCGCGACCAGTCCCACGGCATGACCCGCACCGAGGTCCTCTGCGCCCGCTGCGACAGCCACCTGGGCCACGTGTTCACCGATGGCCCCCGGCCTACCGGCCTCCGCTACTGCATCAACAGCGTGTGCCTGACCTTCGTGCCGGACGCCCCATGATGATCGGGCTGCTGGTGCTCCTCGCGTGCGGGTCCCCCTCGCCGCCTCCGGCAGCACCGCCTCCGCCGCCACCCTTGCCAGCGCAAGTTCCCGAGCCAGAGCCAGAGCCAGAGCCAGAGCTGGCGGCACCGGAGCCCCTGCCGGTACAGGGCGCGGCGGCGCTGGCGAATCAGCTGGTGGAGGTCGAGCGCACCCTCCGCGACCCCGCACACTCAGGTCCGGTGCTGGACGCCTGGGGGCACCTGCAGCAGCGGATCTACCGTGCGCTCACCCGTGACCCCGCCCTCGAGGCGGAGGTGCTCGCAGCACTGCCGCAGGATCTCCGGGAGGTGGTGCGCCTGAACACCGCCGCTACGCGCGACGCCAGCGGCACCGTCACCCGCCGCCGATCCTCACTGCCCGACTGGACCATCGCGCCGCCCACCGACGCCGACACCTTGGTGGGGCACTACCGCGCGGCCGAGGCGGAGACCGGCGTGCAGTGGTCCGTGCTCGCCGCGATCCACCTCGTCGAGACCCGCACCAGCCGCCTGCGCGGGCTCTCCCACGTAGGGGCTCGCGGCCCGATGCAGTTCATGCCCGCCACCTGGGAGGCGTACGGCGAGGGCGACATCGACGACGACCGCGACGCCATCTTCGCAGCGGCCCGGTACCTCCACGCCCGGGGCGCACCCGACAAGCTCGACAAGGCACTCTGGGCGTACAACCAGTCCGATCGCTATGTGCGGGCGGTCCGCGGGTACGCGTCGGTGCTCGATGAATCACCCTTGGCCTACCGGGGCTACCACGGGTGGGAGGTGTGGTACCGCACCACGCTCGGCGTGGTGTGGCTGCCCGTGGGCTACTCCCACGAGGCGACCATCCCCGTGGGCCCCTACTGCGAGTCGCATCCGGACCGCTGCCCGGACGCGCCCGTCAGCCCGTGAACTCGGAGCAGTCGAACGGGCCGTCCGACCCCTCGAGCGCGGCCGGCAACACGATGCTCGCGCTGCCCCGCCGGTCGTTCTCGAAGTCGTGCACCTCGACCTCGACCCGCACCTGCTGACCGGCCCAGGCACACACCTCTTCTTCGGACGGCCAGGCCACCCACAGGTCGTTCACCAGGCCCCGTGCGCCTTCGAAGTGGCCGGTGCAGGCCTCTTCGTCGTAGTCGACCAGCGCCACGCCCACCCGGTCGGCGAGCTCGTCGCTGCCGGCGATCTGCACGCCCTCGTCCACCAGCGTGACCTTGGTGGTGAAGAACACCGCCTCGGGCACGTTGGTCGCCACGAAGCACCCATCCACGTGCCACCCCCCCTGTGGGCCGTTGAACAGGACCACCTCGGTGGCCGTGTCGGCGAAGGCGCAGTCGAACTCACCGACGCCGACCTGAAGCTCGATGGCGACGAGCGGGTCGGTGCAGGAGAGCGACGTAGAGCCCGTTCCCGTGCCCGTCGCGGTTCCGCCGGTGCCACCTGTGCCACCGGTACCACCGGTACCACCCGTGCCGCCGGTACCGCCCGTGCCACCGGTCCCGCCGGTACCGCCCGTTCCACCCGTGCCGCCGGTGCCCCCCGTGGCCGTTCCGGTCGCCGAGCCCGTGGCCGTGCCTGGCGTGTTCGTGGCGGTGTCGCTGCTATCGGCGCCGCCCTTGTCGCTGCCGCAAGCAGCGAGGGCCAAGGCGGCCACCCCGATCCAGAGTGTACGATTCATCTGCGTCTCCATCGTTCCGACCCGCGAGCGAGCGCACTATACAGCCGGGCCGCACCACTCGCCACGACAGCGACCGCCGCTGGGCGCTGGCCCTCACATCCCCCGGCCCCGACCGCGACAGGCGCCGCTACCAGAACCGCTGGAGGTACTTCACCACCTCTTCGCGGGTCAGCCCGAGCGCCTCGCCGGCCTCCTTCAGCACCTTCATCTCGCGCGCATCCAGACTGCCGTCGCTGAAGCAGGCCGAGAACAGGAGCCCGACCAGCGCGAGCTTGTCGTGGTGCCCGAGCCGCTTCGGCAGGGCCAGCAGCCCCTCCCCGAGCCACCGACGCCGCCCGGATGCGGAGTGCACCTCGAGCTCGCGCAGCGCGTCGGGCGGAAACACGGACGTCATGAAGTCCTCTTCGTCCTGAAGCACCTCGCCATCCGCCTCGATGACCCTCCGCGCAAAGTGGAGGGCAAAGGCCAGACGCATGCGCTCGAGGTCGCGGTCTTCAGGCAGCACCACCTGCCCGATGGCGTGCGCTAGATCCGGCAGGAAGGCGTCCCTGCGCGCCCGCTCGGGCGTGGTGCGGTGGATGCGCACCCCAGCGCCGTGCATCACCAACCGGTAGGAATATGCGGCGCGATCCGCGCGGGTCCACAGCTGGTACATCCGACCGTCTCGGATCAGCAGGCTCTGGATGACGTTGGTCGGAATGCGCTCGATGCTGCTCGGCGACCAGTACACGGCGGAGCTCGCAGCCACATCCTCGATCTGCTGCAGGTGGGCCGACTGCGCGGGACCGTCGATGACGAACAACATCGTCACCTGGGTGTGCCGGCGGTTCATCCGGTCGAGGTTCACCCGCCATGAGTAGCAGGCGGAGGCAGCCAATCCCGATGCGGCATGGAACTTCCGCAGCGCGCGGGAGGCGATGCGCTGGACATCCGCCCACGGCCGCCCGACGAGCACCTCTGCGGTGTCGGCGCCGAACAACACGCAGTTTGGGTTGGTCGGGAGGTTCACCTCGTCGGTGATCCGGACGGCCATCGGTGCTCCACTGGGGGGTGGGGCTCGCAGTCTACCCCGTCGGCGGGCGGTTGACGCGGCAGGAGCAGGTCCAGGCCCGAGTCAAGGGGCGGCCCGATCTGCGCAGGTACCTGCGCTGCACTCGGGCCGGTTCGTAGTCGAGCAGACTGGACCTCAACCTGAAGGGTCGGCGTGTTAGCTCACGTGTACACAACGGAGGGGCGTTGGCGCGAACCAGGGTGGTCGCGCACCGGGGCGCATCGGGCCTGGTGCCACACGGCAACACGCCAGAAGCGTTCGACGCCGCTGTGTCGGTGGGCGCGAGGTGGGCGGAGATCGATGTCCGCCGCACCTCCGACGGGTCGTTGGTGGTGCACCACGATCCCTGCATCGGCGACGTGCCACTGGCACGCATGTCGCTCGACGATGCCCGCCGCGCGTCCGATCGTCAGGGGCGCGTCCTACTCACACTCGGCGAGCTGCTCGCTCGCTGGGGCGAGGCCCTCTGCTTCGACGTGGAGCTGAAGGAGCCGGGCACGGAAGCCGACACTGTCCGCTGCGTGCGCGCCCACCTCCCCCCCGAGCGCACTGTATATACGTCCTTCGTCGACGCCAGCGTCGCCCGGATCCGCCGGCTCGCGCCCGACACCGATGCCGGTCTTCTCCTGGGCCTCGAGGCCCCCACTTCCCGGATCCGCACCCGCCTGTCCGAGCTGTTTCCCGCGCGCCGGGCCCGCGCCTGCGATGCCACCTTCGTCGCACCGAATGTGCAGCTGGTGCGGGCTGGATTCCTCGACCGGATGCGCCTGGCGGGCTTACCGGTGTGGGTGTGGACCGTCAATGACCCCAGCGCGCTGCAGCGGCTGATCCGGGCGGGCGCCAGCGCCGTGGTCACCGACCGCCCCGACATCGGGCTGGGCATCATCGGAGGATTGGCAGCATGATCCCCGGATTCTACCGAGGCTTGGAGGAGGCGCTGCGGTTCCGGGTGCGAGCCGCCGGCCTGCGGCCCGTCACCATCCAGGTGCCCACCGGCAGCGTGCACGGATGGGTCGGCGGGTCGGGCCCCCCGCTGCTGCTGGTACACGGGTTCGGTGGCGACGCGTTGTGGTGCTGGCACCCCCAGATCCGAGCGCTGGCCCGGCATCGCACGCTGCTGGTCCCAGACCTCCCATATTTCGGGTTCTCGAAGGGGGATGACCAGTCATTCGGTCTCCACGACCAAGCGGGAGCCATCCACGCATGGCTCGATGCGCTGGGGGTGCGCCGGGTGGACGCCGTCGGGATCTCCTACGGCGGCCTGGTGCTCCAGGCCCTGATCCAGGCCGAGCCGGCGCTGGTCCGGCGGCTGGTCCTCGTCGACAGCCCAGGCCCGACCTACACCGACGACGATCATGCCGGGCTGCTGAATCGGTTCGATGTGCAGGATGTCGCCGACATCGTGGTGCCGGAGCGGTGGGAGGATGTGCGGCGCCTGATCGAGCTCGCCTGGTACCAACCCCCACCAACGCCGCGGTGGCTGCTCCGCCAAGTCTACACGCACATGTTCACTGATCGGCGCGAGCAGAAGCGACAGCTGCTCCGCAGCCTCGACGACCTCCGCGCCGAGCTGGGGGCCGGTGATTACACTCTTCCACCCCACACCCTGCTGCTGTGGGGCGCCGAAGACCCCCTGTTCCCGCCGGAGGTCGGCGCACGCTTCGCCGCCACCCGCTCCGACGCCCGTCTCGTCGTCCTCGACCGCACCCGCCACGCGCCGAACCTCGAGGCGTCCCGCGCGTTCAACCGGCACGTGCTGACCGCTCTGCGATAGTCAGACCGCCGAAGAAGGCCCGGCAGGGACTTCTTCGACGGTCTGCGTGAGCGCAGCCCCGGGGGGCGGTCCCTGGCACGACGAAGCGCGTGCAGCGAAGTGAGCTTGCGAGCGAAGTAAACAAGCGAGGAAGCGACAGGCGTCCCCCCGCGGCGAGCGATGGACTGAAGGAAC
>JBLFXJ010000301.1:0-9958 GCA_047609825.1 Myxococcota bacterium | reverse complement strand
CGGCGAGCGTCGGTTCCTGGATGCGTGGCTCGCGGCCCTGGAGGTGGGCGGCGAAGACGCCCAGCTGTATTCCCGCGACGTGCTCGAGCCGCTGTCGTCGACCGAGCGGGAGGCGCTGGCTGAGGTGGTCGAGGCCCTCGCCGCCGCGGGGTGAGGTGCTCGCATCACCGCCACCCCGCGCGCACGGTCCCGTCGCCGGGGAGCGCAGTCGGGATAGCTCGCACTCCCCTCCGTCATCCTCCTTGCCCTGGACTCCCTGGAACCCTCTCGATGCTGCACACTTTGTTTTTGGACCGTCCCTGAGCGGTTGAGCCGCCCTCGCGGTCCCAGTCGAGGAGGTGCGGGCAGCGCGGACGGGGAAGCGGTGACTTTGCCGCCCGCTATCGGGCCCGCACGAACCACCAGCCGCCCACGTCCTCCCGCCCGCACCGCGCCGCCACCCGCAGGCTCGCGATGTTCGACGGGTGGATCGTGCCGTGGAGCAGCCCCTCGGCGGGCAGGCGGGCGATCAGGTGACGCTGGAGAGCAGCGCCGAGCCCGCGTCCGCGGAACCCGCGTCCGAGGATCTCCTCGACCACGCACCACCCCCGCAGGGCGCCGTCAGCCTCGGGGCGGGCGCCGACCACCCCGGCCCACTCGCCGTCGACGCTGGCCAGCCAGAGCTGGTCCGCGTGCACGCAGTCGGACAGGTCGGCCGGCTCCGACGGCAGCACCTCGTCGCGAAGCTCTGGCGCTTCACGATGGAACTGGCGGTACAGCGCGTCGTAGTCGTCGCGCCAGGCCAGATCGCGGGCGGCGTGCACGACCATCCGGTCGAACCCAGCCGGCAGCGGACGGGCGTGCAGTGCGGCGAGCGGCCCGGCGATCTGGCGGAGGTCGGGCCGCACCACGCCGACCCCGGGCTCTCCGACGGGCAGGAAGACGCGGAGCCAGCCCGGCGCGAACCGGGGGTATAGCGTGGGCAGACGAACGAGCAGGGCGTCGCGGACCTCGGCCCACGGCGCGGTGGCGGCGACCAGGTCGACGAATGCCCACTCGCGGTCCAGCCCCTTGAACCGGATCCCGACCAGTGCGAAGTGCCCGCCGGGGAGCTCGATCAGGCGCTGGAGGTAGTCATCGGGGGTGGCGCCGGCGACCGGAACCGACCGCGCGAAGCCCGCCGCGAACTCCGGGTCGGAGCACCGCCGCAGCTCGGTCTCGGCCCGGGCCTCCACGCCCTGCTGCGCGCCGACCGGGTCCCATGCGCGCACGCTCGGGTGCACGTCGCGGAGCAGGGCCGCGATGAGCGCCGACCGGACGGCCTCGGGCACCGGCGCCGCGGGTCTGTGGGGAGACTGCATGGACCGGCCTCGCGCAACGCCAGCGTCTACTACCGAAGACACGGACTTGTCGCGTGCCCGGTACCACATGGCTGAGGTCGAGCGCCGTGTGGGTGGGCCCACCGGATGCTCCGCTGGGTCGAGTGCAACACCTGGCGTCGTGGTGCGACGGCGTCGAAGAGTTCGATGAACCGTCCGCAGGCCAGAGTCTGGTGCAGCATGACGGGGCGCGCATGGGCGACTGGGTCACCACGGGATCGGCGACCCGTCCCACGCGAGGAAGGCGCCCGAATCCGCGGTCGTGAGCCCGTCGATCACCGCCAGCAGCTGGCGCGCCGCACGCTCCCGCCCGAACAGCTTGTGCGCCGGCACGTTGCGGTGGAACGGCCGCGACAGGTCGGTGTCCACCGTGCCCGGATGCAGCGCCACCACACACACGTTCTTCGCCCGCCGGGACAGCTCCACGGCGAGCGTCTTCGACAGCTGGTTCTGCGCCGCCTTGCTCGCGCGGTAGCCGTACCAGCCGCCGAGGTGGTTGTCGCCGATGCTGCCCACCCGCGCCGACAGGTTCGCGACCACCGCTGGCCGATCGTGCTTCAGCAGCGGCAGGAAGTGCCGCGTGACGAGCAGCGGGCCCACCGCGTTCACCGCGAACACCGCGTGCAGGTGCGCTGGATCGACGTGTTCCAGCCGCTTCTCCGGCGACCGGCCAGGCGCAGCCAGGATGCCCGCGACGTTGAGCAGCAGGTCCACCCGAGCCACCTCGTTCCGGACGGCCGCCGCCGCCGCTGCCACCGTCGCCTCGTCCGTCACGTCCAGCGCGTGCACCGACAGGTTGGGGTGGGCTGGCAGCTCAGTCCGGCCCGGATCGCGGCAGGTGGCCACCACCCGGTCGCCTCGCGCCAGGCACAGGTCGACGAACGCCCGCCCAAGTCCCCGGCTCGCTCCCTGCACCACGACCGTTCGCGACATGCGTCCTCCTCTCCACCTCTATATTCAGTTCCTGTTCAGGAGCGCCGACGAATGCCCGAAGGTCACGTCCTCCACCACTTGACCCGGGAGCACCAGCGTCGGCTCGGGGGCCAGCGGGTGCGCACATCGTCGCCCCAGGGCCGGTTCACCGAGGGCGCCGATGCGCTCGACGGCCAGGTGCTCGTGCGCGCCGAGGCCAAGGGCAAGCACGCCTTCTACCGCTTCGGCGCCACGCCGTCCTGCGCCGACGGCCCCATCCTCCACGTGCACCTCGGGCTATATGGTAGGTTTCGCAGTCACAAGGCCCCGCCACCCGAGCCCCGGGGGGCGGTCCGGCTTCGGCTGGTCGGCGACGACCACGCGTGGGACCTGATCGGTCCGGCTCAGTGTGCGCTGCTCAGCCCCGCAGCCGCGCAGGCGAAGCTCGACAGCCTGGGCGAGGACCCGCTGCGGGATGACGCGAATCCGGCACGGGTGCTTCAAATCCTGTGCAAGACCCGGCGCACCCTCGGCGCCGTGCTGCTTGACCAGTCGGTGATCGCCGGCGTGGGCAACGTGTACCGGTCGGAGCTCGCGTTCCTCGCCGGCGTGAGCCCATCCGCCCGGTCGTGCGACCTGTCCGCCGACACCCACGCCGCGCTGTGGGCCAACTCAGTCACCCTGCTCCGGATCGGCACGCGGCACAACGCCATCCGGGTGGTGGGGGAGGAGGGGGTGATCGGGCCGGTGGGTGGCGAGGCCGTGGACTCCGCGGCGCGGACGCAGTCCAGCGGGGCCCGGCGAGACCGGCTGTGGGTGTACAAATGTCGGGCGTGCAGAGTGTGCGGCACGCCGATCGTCAGTGCGCAGATCGCCGCCCGCACCGCCTACCTCTGTCCCACTTGCCAGCCCGGACCCGCCACGTGAGCGCCTTCCTCGACCGACTGCGCGACCGGCAGCCCGACCCGGCCGGCCGCCGCTGGGTGTACGTGCCGTACGACCAGCTCAACCACGGCCTCGGACCGCTCGCCGACACCGATCCCGCCGAGATCGGCATCGTGCTCGTCGAGTCGGGGTGGAAGGCGGCGCGGCGCGCGGTGCACCGCCAGAAGCTGTACCTGGTGCTCGCCAACCAGCGCCAGTTCGCGCTGGAGCAGGCCGCCCGCGGCGTGGCCGTGGACTACCGGTTCTCGGACCGGTCGTACGCCGAGGTGCTCGCCGAGGTGGTGTCGGACCGGGGCCCGCTGACGGTGATGCGCCCCGCCGAGCGGGAGCTGCGGTCGAACCTGGCGCCGCTCGTCGCCGACGGGCGGCTGGTGGAGGTGCCCCACACCGGCTGGCTCACTGCGGCGGACGACTTCCGCGCCGCCGGCGAGACGCCCCCATGGCGGATGGACGCGTTCTACCGCCACGTACGCCGGCGCACCGGCGTGCTGATGGAGGGGGGCAAGCCCGTCGGCGGACGGTACTCGTTCGACGGCGACAACCGCGAGCGGTGGCGCGGAGACCCGCCGGCGCCGACCGTCCCGCGGTTCACCCCCGACGCGGTGTCGCTGGAGGTGGCCGATCTGGTGGCCACCCGGTTCGCGAGCCACCCCGGCCGCCTGGACCCGGCGGCCACGCCGACCACCGCGACCGACGCCGAGGCCCTGTGGGGCTGGGCGACCCGGTCGTGCATGCCGCACTTCGGCCCCTATGAAGACGCGCTGTCCACCCGGTCCCGGTCGCTGTTCCACACCCGGATCAGCCCGCTGCTGAACAACGGGCGGCTGCTGCCGCAGCGGGTGGTGGACGACGTGGTGGCGCTCGATGTGCCGATCAACAGCGTCGAGGGCTTCGTGCGCCAGGTGCTCGGGTGGCGGGAGTTCGTGCGCCACGTGCACGAGGCCACCGACGGGTTCCGCGCGCCCGGCACCCAGCCCGGCTTCCTCGCCGCCAACACCCCGCTGCCGCCTGCGTACTGGGGCACCGAATCGGGCTTGCGCTGCCTCGACGACACCGTGCAGGCGGTGTGGGAGGACGGCGCCTCGCACCACATCACCCGGCTGATGGTGCTGTCGAACCTCGGCATGCTGCTCGACGTGGATCCCCGCGCGCTCACCGACTGGTTCTGGGTCGCCTACACCGACGCATACGACTGGGTGGTGGAGCCCAACGTGCTCGGCATGGGCACGTTCGCGGTGGGCGAGCTGATGACCACCAAGCCGTATGTCGCGGGCTCCGGCTACATCCACCGGATGGGGGACCACTGCGCATCGTGTGCATTCCACCCGAAGAAGACCTGCCCGCTGACCCCGATGTACTGGGCCTACCTCGAGCGACACCGGGAGGCGCTGGCGGGCGTGCAGCGCATCCGCCGGCAGCTGTGGTCGGTGGAGCGCCGCTCGGATTCGCAGAAGGCCGACGACCGACGGGTGTTCGAGGTGGTGCGGGAGCGGTTGGCGGTGGGTCAGAGTCTCACGCCGGAGACCCTGGGCCGGGCGACTTGACCGGCGACCCGAACCCGCCCCGGCGGCCGTGGACGCCGACCACGGGCGAGAGGTCATGCAGGCGATTGACGGGTTGGTCGCCAACCTGGCGCCGGCGAGCCGAGGGACGGGCTGAGTCGTCGTACCGGCACCGCCCCTGACAGACGCTGAATGGCGACTTGAGCTGCTGAATCGCCGATATTATCGGTGGTCACAACGGTCTGGGCTTGGCCGGGATTCGACCGAGCGTCGACTTAACGGAAGATCTCGTGCACGGGTGGCTGTGCTGCTGTCACCGGCGGCGTCACTCAAGCGGGCGCGATGCCCGCCATCGCCCGCTCGGTCATCGCGGTGATCGTGAGCGAGGGGTTCACCCCGGGGTTCGCCGACACCGCCGAGCCGTCGCACACATACAGCCCGGGGTAGCCGTGCACCTGGTGGTCGGGCCCGATCACGCCGGTAGTGGGGTCGGCCCCGATGCACGCGCCGCCGAGGATGTGCGCCGTACTCGGCGTTCCGAGTATCGTCTCGGAGAAGATCGACACGGTGGTGCCGTCGACCTCGGCCGCGAACGCCTCGGCGAGCGCGCTGGCCTCGGGGATCGCGGCGGTGGGGGTGGCGCCGGTGGACAGGTGGGTGCGCATGCCGAACCAGCCCCGCTCCAGGGCCAGGGTGCCCTCGAGGGAGCGCATGTACAGCAGGATCGTGGTCGACTTCGCCCAGTCCCGCACGAACCACGTCTTCAGCATCTGTAGCGGGTTCGTCAGGGTGACCCGGAGGGTGGCGGCGAGGCGCTGCCCGAGGGTGGCGCCCGGAGCGTGGGGCACGACGAGCAGCCGGAACAGCCCGGACCCCGCGGCATACCGCACCGGCTCGAGGTGGGAGTGGGCGTCGGTGTGGAGGATCGAGCTGATCGCGATGCCCTCGGAGAGGTCGAGTTCTGGGCGCGACGTGGTGACCCCGATCAGGGCCTCGCTGTTCGTGCGCACCTGCTGGCCCACCTGGCCAGAGAGGGCGGGCAGCCCGTCTGGGGCGGCGCGCATCCGGAGGAGCAGGTCCACCGTGCCGAGCACGCCGCCGGAGAGCATGACCCGGTCGGCGGTGAGGGTCTGCCGCCGGCGCTGCCACCCGAAGGTGTCGACCGTCTCGACCTCGTAGCCCTGCTCCCGCGCCCGCACGGCCTGCACGGTCTGCTCGGCCGCCAGCTCCAGGCCGCGGCGCTCGGCCAGGTACAGGTAGTTCTTGTCCAGGGTGTTCTTCGCGCCGTGGCGGCAGCCGGTCATGCACGCGCCGCAGAACGAGCACCCGACCCGCGGCGGCCCCTCGCCATCAAAGTACGGGTCGGGCACTTCGGTCGTCGCGTCGCCGAAGAACACGGCCACCTCGGTCGGGTGGAACGCGTCGGCCCGGCCGATGCCCTCGGCCACCCGCTGCAGCGCGTGATCGGGCGCGGTGAGCCGCGGGTTGGTGGCGGCGCCGAGCATCCGCTGGGCGGTGGCGTAGTGGGGCGCGAGCTCGGCCTGCCAGTCGGCGAGGCCGGCCCAGCTCCCGTGGGTGAAGAACCCCTGCTTCGGCACCGGCAGCGTGTTCGCGTACACCAGGCTCCCGCCGCCCACCCCGACTCCGCTGTACACCGTGAGGTGGCGGAAGAAGGTCATCTTGAACGGGCCGCGCAGGCCGACCTCGGGCTGCCAGAGGAATCGCCGCACGTCCCAGGTGGAGCGCGGGAAGTCCTCCGGGCGCCACCGGCGGCCCTTCTCGAGCACGAGCACCCGGTAGCCCTTCTCGACCAGGCGCAGGGCCGACACCGCGCCACCGAACCCGGAGCCGACGATGATCCAGTCGTAGTGGTCGTGCTGCATCCGGCCCATCGTCCTCGGTGGCCTGGCGTGACGAATTCGTACGTATGCCACCGGCGTATGGGGGTGCCAGCGGGGCAGCGCTCCGCACCGCCCGACCCCCGGGCTTCCGCTCGAGGGGGCGAGGGCGGTCCGGCCAGAGCGCACGGAGCACGAACGCTGCCGGCAGGTGCACCTGCTCTGCACGGGAGTTGCGGTCCATGGGTGGGCACCACGCCGACCAACCAGTGCCGCGGCTGACAGCCGCAGGCGGGATCGGGTATGCGATGCAGATGAAGCGCGTGTGGATCATCGGTGTCGTGGTGGTGGTCGTAGGGGCAGCGGGGTTCGCACTCCGCGGGGCGGTGCGCACCACCCAGGGGCCCCGGGTCGAGTCGTTCGTCGCGGTGCGGCAGCCGCTCGCCCAGACCCTGCTGCTCACCGGCCGCTTCGCGCAGCCCACCCTGACCGATCTCGGCTCGATGGCCCAGAGCACGGTGGTGGAGGTGCCGGTGGACGAGGGCGACGAGGTCGCCGCCGGCACCCTGCTGGTGCGGCTGGCAGACGACGAGGCCGCCGCACAGCTGCGCGAGGCCGAGGCCCAGGTCGCGGAGGCGGCGGCTCGCCTCGGCAAGGTGCGCGGGGTGGGGCGGCAGCTGGCCGACGAGCGCCTGGCCCAGGCCCGGCTCGACGCCGGCCAGGCCGAGCGCGAGTTCGCTCGCCAGCAGAAGCTGTTCACGGCCGAGGCGCTGGACGAAGCCGCGTTCGATGCCGTGCGCCAGCGCCGCGACAGCGCGCTGAGCCAGCGGGTGAGCGCGGAGCTCGAGGCGGCTGCCACCGGGCGGGGTGGTGCCGACAGCCAGGCGGCGGCGGCCTCGCTCGCGCGGGCGCAGGCGTCGCTGGAGGGAGCACAGGCCACGCTCTCCCGCGCGAGGATCCGCGCGCCCTCCGACGGCGTGGTGCTCCAGCGGCTGGTCGAGCCTGGCCAGGTGGTGCGGCCCGGCGACCCGTTGATCCGGTTCTCCCAGGCCGGTCCCCTCGAGGTGCGCATCACGCCCGACGAGGTGCACCTGGGTCGCCTGGCGGTGGGCCAGTCCGCGAAGGTGGGGGCCGAGGCGTTCCCCGAGACCGTGCTTGACGCGACGGTCGTGCACATCGCGCCCCGGGTCGATCCGTCTCGCGGCACGGTGGAGGTGCGCCTCGCCCTGGCCGCCCTGCCCGATGGGCTCGCCCTCCGGCCCGACATGACGGCCACCGTGGAGGTGCTGCTCGGCGAGACCGAAGATGCGCTCGTGCTGCCCACCTCGCTGGTCCGCGACCGCGGCGGCACCCGCCCGTGGGTGCTCGTGGCCCACGACGGCACGGCCGAGCGGCGCGACGTGCGCCTCGGCCTGGAGGGCACCGACGCGGTGGAGGTCCTGTCGGGCCTGGACGCCGACGACGTGGTGCTCCCGCCCCAGGCCGATGTCGCGGTCGGTGAGCCGGTCCGCGTGCGGCCACCCGCACCCTCCCTGCCGCCCCCGGGGGGCTGAGATGTTCACGCCGACCCGTCCTCGCACCTCCGCCGAGGTCCGCTGAGTGCTCGCCCTCCAGCTCGCTTGGAAGTTCCTGCGCGAAGGGCTCGCGCAGTCGCTCCTGGTGCTCGCCGGCGTGGCCGTCGGGGTCGCGGCGTACGTGTTCATCACCGCCACCATGGCGGGTGTGCAGAGCAACCTGCTGGAGCAGACCCTCGGCGCCCAGGCCCACCTCACGGTGCTCGACGAGCCGCCCGAGCCGCAGCCGCTGTACGTGCCCGCGGACGGTCGTCGCGTGCTGCGCCATGTGGTGTCGGCCGAGCCACGGCAGCGGCCGTTCGACCAGTGGCAGCGCGCCCTGGACCGAACCGAGGCCACGCCCGGGGTGCTCGCCACCGCCCCGGTGCTCACCGGCTCTGCACTCGCTCTCCGCGGCGGCGCGCAGGAGGCGGTGGTGATCCGGGGCGCGGACCCCGCTCGGCTGCGGTCGATCATCGATCTGCCCGGCAACCTGGTCGACGGCGACTACAACCCGGGCATCGATCGGGCCGTGATCGGGGTCGGGCTGGCCGAGGCGTTGGACGTGCGGGTGGGCAGCCCGCTGCGGGTGCGCACCGACGCCGGCGAGTCCCGGCTGCGCGTGGTGGGCGTGTTCGAGCTGGGCAGTGAGGCGGTGGACGGCCGCTGGCTCGTGGTGTCTCTCCGAGGCGCGCAGACCCTGCTCGGCCGCCCGGGCGACATCTCCGCCATCGAGGCCACCGTCGACGACCTGTTCACCGCCGACGTGGTGGCCGCGGAGGTCGCGGCACGCACCGGCCTGACGGTGGAGAGCTGGATCGACCGCAACGCTGCCCTGCTCTCGGCGCTGTCGGCCCAGGCGCAGTCCACCCGGCTGATCCAGCTGTTCGCACTGCTCGCCGTGGCCATGGGAATCGCCAGCGTGCTCGCCGTCACCGTGGTGCAGCGCCGCGGTCAGATCGGCATCCTGCGGGCCATGGGCGTGCGGGCCGGGGTGGTGCTCCAGGTGTTCCTCTGGCAGGGCGCGATGCTCGGGATTGGCGGCGCGGCGCTGGGCACGGTGTTGGGCGGGCTGGCCGGCGCTGGGCTGCAGCGGGTGGTGCCGTTCCCGATCCTGGTGGACGCCCAGATGGCCGCCGTGGCCACCGCGATCAGCCTGATCACCGGACTGCTCGCCGCCGCGTGGCCCGCCCGAACCGCGGCGAATATGGACCCGGCCGCAGCCATCCGGGGGGACGGATGACCGCGCTTGTCGAGCTCCGGGACGTGCGGAAGTCGTTCGGCGAGGGCCCCACCAAGGTCGAGGTCCTCCACGGCATCGACCTCACCCTGGAGGAGGGTGAGTTGGTGGCGCTGGTGGGCCCGTCGGGCTCGGGCAAGAGCACCCTGCTCAACCTGCTCGGGCTGCTGGATCGGGCCACGTCGGGCTCGCTGCGGATCCGGGGGCAGGAGGTAGGCGACCTGTCGGACGGCGAGCTCACGCGGCTGCGCGGCGAGACCCTGGGCTTCGTGTTCCAGTTCCACCACCTGCTGCCCGCCCTGACCGTGGCGGAGAACGTGATGCTGCCGGCCGCCGCCCTGCAGGGCATGCTGCACCCTCGGCAGCGGCCCCGGGCCGAGGCGCTGCTCGACGCGGTAGGGCTCGGCGGGCTCGGCGACCGGTCGGCGCGGACCCTGTCGGGGGGCATGCAGCAGCGCGTGGCCATCGCCCGGGCGCTGATGAACCGTCCGCCGCTGGTGTTCGCGGACGAGCCCACCGGCAACCTCGACACGGCCACGAGCGACCAGGTGTTCGACCTGCTCCGGTCGTGGAATCGCGAACACGGCACGGCGTTCGTGATCGTCACCCA
>JBLFXJ010000300.1:0-9993 GCA_047609825.1 Myxococcota bacterium | reverse complement strand
CCGGCCGCGGAGTCCGCGATGCCGCGGATGGGGAGGACCCACGCCAGCAGGCACCGGCTCTCCCTCCATCAGCTCGAATCACCGACCCACCGGACTCCAGCCACCCCCGGCCAAAACCCAGCCCCGCCCAGCCACCTCAGCCGACCGCCCCTCAGCCATCAGCAGCCTCGCATCAGCCGCCCTCAGCCGTCCGACCGCCCTCAGCCGCCAGCCGCACGCCCGAAAAGCCCAACCGAAGCCGCGCTAAGCATCGCTAAGCACCAAACCCCGTCTCCTCCAACGTCTCCCGCAGCCGCTTCCGCGCCCGAGACAACCGCGTACGAACCGCCCCAGCCGTCATCCCCGTGCGGTCCGCGATCTCGGGCCCGGTCCACCCCTCGGCATCCGACAGCAGCACGAGGGTGCGGTCGTCCGCCGATAGCGAGAGCAGCGCATTACCCAGCGCCTCCGCCAGCTCTCCGCGACCCGCCAACGCCTCCGGGCCCGCGTTCACCGCCGGTAGCACTGCCTCGGTCGTGTGCAGGTTCGCGTCGTTCTTCCGCCCCCGGGCCTTCTGGCGACACGCGTTGATCACCATGCGCACCAGCCAGCCCTCCACCGAGCCGTCGCCGCGGAACGACTGCAGGTGCCGGCTCGCCTGGACGTAGGTGTCCTGCACCGCCTCGTCGGCATCCTCCGTGGTGCGGCAGTACCGCCGGCCCACCTCCACCAGCCGCGCCCCATAGCATCGCGACATCGCATCGAGCGAGGTGAGGTCGCCCTCCTTCATCAGCGCGACCAGGCGGTCCGGGTCGCAGGTCATCCCCTCGGTCACCGCCCCTCCAGCCAGCCCGTGCGCAGCCGGAGCGCGCGGTCGTCTGCGTCGTCCATCAACGTGAGGACCGCGCACGTTGCAGCCGGCGCCTGCACCGTGACCGTGAACCGCTTCAGCTCGTCGCGACGGAACCCGATCAGCTCCGCCGTCTCACCGGCCCCCTTCGCGGCGATGCGCTTGCGCAGCGAGGTGCCGCTGACCCGCAGGCCGTCCATCGCCACCACCAGGTCGCCGGCGGACAGACCCGCCGCCTGCGCCGCGCCCCCGTCGTACACGTTGGCGATCTTCGCCTCGCCCTTGCCCCCGATGATCCGCGCTCCCAGGTCGCCCCGTGGGTTCACGTCTGCCGGCTTGCCGCCGAGGTCTTCCGGCCCGGTGCGCGGACGCAGGGTGAACTGCACGCCGATGGTGGCGAGCAGCTCCGCCAGCGGCAGGTCCTCGGTGCCCCGGACCGCCTGGTCGAAGAACGCCGACAGGTCCAGCCCGCTCACTTCTCCAACCACGCGCTCGATCCCGTCTTCCGGTACACCGGCACCGCCCGACGCCTTCCAGTCGGCCCACAGCCGCCGCATCACGTCGTCCAGCGACACCCTGCCGTCGGTGCGGTCGCGGAGCGTGAGGTCGAGCGCCAGCGCCACCAGAGCCCCCTTCGAGTAGTACGACACGATGGCGTTCGGCGCGTTCTCGTCCTGCCGGTAGAACTTGGTCCACGCATCGAAGCTGGACTCTCCCACGGGCTGCTTCAGCCGCCCGGTGCCGCCGTACACCTTGGACAGGCTGCGCCCGACGCGCTGCAGGTAGGCATCATCGTCGAGCAGGCCTGCACGGCGGAGCCACACCGACTCGTAGTACGAGGTGATCCCTTCGAACGCCCATAACAGCGTGGTGTTCGACTCGGTGGTGAGATCGAACGGCACGAAGGTGGCGGGCTTGATGCGCTTGACATTCCACGAGTGGAAGTACTCGTGGCTGCACAGGCCGAGGAACTTCTGGTAGCCGTCCGAGATGCCCTCGAGGTCGGCGGTGGGCAGGTCGTCGCGGCTGCAGATCAGGCTGGTGGACGAGCGGTGCTCGAGCCCGCCATAGCCCTTGCCCACCACCATCACCCCGAACAGGTACCGGTCGAACGGCGCGGGCTCGCCGAACATGCGGATCTGGGCCTCGCAGATGGGCTTGAGGTCGGCCACGAGCCGCGCGAGATCGGTGTTGTGCACGCCGGTGATCATCACCTCATGGGGCACCCCACACGCCTCGAAGGTCGCGTGGTCCCAGGTGCCGAGCTCGACCGGGTGGTCGATGGCCTCGTCATGGTCGGCGGCCTCGTACACCCCGAACCCGTGCTCGGGCGCATCCACCCGGCGCAGCGTGGAGGCCACCTTCCAGCCCTGACAGGCGGGGTCGGCTGGCGGCTCGAGCACGATCCGCACCGGCCGATCGCCCTGCCCCACGGCCTCGAGGAACACGCTCGTGCCGTTGAAGTAGCCGTGGCTCTGGTCGAGGTGGGCGCAGCGCACCGACAGGTCCCACGCATAGACCTCACCCGTGACCACCAGCGGGCCGTCCACCGGAGCCGCCTGCCAGGTGTCCTTGTCGAGCTTGGTGAGCGCCACCGGCCCGTTCGGGCCCTCGGCCCGGATGGTGACCCAGTTCTTCGCGAACTCCCGCACCAGGTAGGAGCCCGGGATCCAGCATGGCAGCCGGAGCACTTGCCCAGCCGGGTCGGGCGCATGCACGGTGGCCGTGACGGTGAAGATGTGGGCGCTCGGGTTGGAGGGCACCACGCGGTAGGTGACGGCAGGTGTAGACATGCCCACGCTTAACCGGAGGCACTGCCAGCGCGATACGGCAGAGCTGTCACGGGAGGTCCCATGCGCTGGACGCTGCTGCTCGCGCTCTCTGGC
Source organism: Myxococcota bacterium (assembly GCA_047609825.1). Taxonomy (GTDB): domain Bacteria; phylum Myxococcota_A; class UBA796; order UBA796. Next base: position 7,278 of record JBLFXJ010000300.1, on the reverse strand, counting down.
TGCGGCATCATCGAGATCCTCGACAAAGACCCAGGCACGGACACCGCCACCACCGGGTCGGGCGCGAGCTATCCCTACGTGCTGATCGGCGACCGCGGGTCGAACGACGTGTCGCCCACCGCGGGCGTGGACATCGAGGGCGTGCGCCTCGAGACCGCCAGCGGCTCGACCTACTACGCAACGGTCGTGCAGGAGTGCAAGTTCGGCTCGGGCCGCGAGGCGGACGCCGACTGCGGCGAGGTCACGGGCTCGCCGGGTTCCGCCACCGTGTCCCTCGGCGGCGATGGCGGCAGCTTGATCGTGAGCTTCGGTGGCGAGCTCGCCTACAGCGGCGACGTGATCACCGTGTACGAAGACGGGTACGAAGGCGGCGAGCTGTACGACATCTACCTGGGCGACAGCTCATCCTCGACCATCGGGTCGTGGGTCACCTGCGCGGCCGGCGCCACCGGCGAGACCGACTGCGAAGTGCCGTGATCATCGATTGAACGCGGACTACTCCCAGCCGCACCCCACCTCCCACATCCGGTCTCCATCTGACGCCGCCAGCTCCTCGAGCCAGGCCGCCGTCCAGTCCTCCGCCCGCCAGACGAAGTCCGCCACATCAACGTCCGCCTCGGCCGCGGCCCGCATGGCCTCACCGTTCAGGTCGATGGCGCCCGCTGCCGAGCCCAGACCGGGGATGCGTGCCGACAGCCGGTTCACGCCCTCGCCCTCCGCCCAACGGTCGTCCACCGCACCGGGCAGCAGGCCCGGCTGGTCCGACCAGGCCTCGATCCACGTGATCTCGCCCGAGTCGTTGAACGTGAACTCCTCGTAGATCGGGCAGCCTCGGCCGTCGTGGGCGTCGTAGTAGAAGGTGACGGTGCAGCGGCCGAATGGCTGGGTGTCGAACCCTCGGCAGTCCCGCTCCAGCACCACCGATGGGTACAGGGTGAGCAGGGTGTCGGAGGCCTCGATGTCCTCCTTGCCGAACGCCGTGAGCTTGAGCCACGGGCCCCACTCCCAGCGCACCACCTGCGGGCTGTACGGCGGCCAGCCCTCGAGCTCGACGCTGGTGTCCATGGTGTCGAAGTAGGCGCTGCTCTGCTCGGCGTAATAGTCGGCCGACATCGTGGGCTTCGAGCAGGCGGCAAGAGCGTCGCCCCCGGCACAGGGGTTCGCCCGGTCCGGCGCATCGGCCGGACCACACCCGATCAGCAGGCCTCCCACGAGCAGTCGTCGCATCCGCCCTCCGTACGCTGTCTAACCCGCGGCCGACGCCGCTACGCCGCGGAGCCTTCTGACCGCCGCTCGGCGAGCTCCGCCTGCATCCGCGCAGTGTCGGCTCGGGTGAGCGGATACGCGAGCAGGATCAGCCCATTGAGCAGGGACAAGCTGCCCGGGATGATGCAGAACATCACCCGGATGCCGAGCAATGCACCGTCAGTCTGCTCGGCGTTCGCCACGAACCCCACCGCATCCAGCATCCACCCCGAGCCAGCCCCGCCGAGGGTGAGACCCAGCTTCTGGGCGAACATCGCGGCGGCGAACACGAGACCTGTCGCCTGCCGTCCGAACTTCCACTCGCCATAGTCCGCCACGTCCGTGTACAGCGCCCAGACCAGCGCTGGCGTAGGCCCCGCGAGCAGGCTGCCCAGCAGGTTCACGCCCAGCATCGTCCACCAGGCGTCGGGCGGGATGGCGTAGAACCCGAGCACGGTCACCGCGTTGAGGACCGTGAGCAGGATCAGCCCATTGCGCTTGCCGAACGCGGCGCTGACCCACGAGGTGCACGCCACCCCGGCGATGAACGCCAGGCTGCCGGACGCCAGGAACACGGTGGTGGCGTCGAACGACAGGTGCCACGCGGTGGACGTGTCGCCGAGGGTGAACAGCGCCGCATCGCTGCTTCCCACGTAGTATTTGAAGTAGTGCACGGTGACCGCGCCCCGGATGGCCACGGCGGCGAGGGTGCAGATGGCAGCGCCGACCATCACCACCCATGGACGGTTCTGGGCGAGCAGGCGAAAGTCCTCCAGCAGGCTGACCGGCGCGGCCTCAGGATCGGGCGCGATGCGCTCGCGGGTGGTGGCCCAGGTGGTGAGGAACAGCGCCACAGACACCACGCCGAACAACGCCATCGTGTACTGAAAGCCCGTCACCTCGTCGCCGCCGCCAAACGCCGTGACCAGCGGGCGCACCAGCAGGCTCACCACGAACCCGCCGCCGAAGGCCCCGAGGAACCGGAACGTGGACAGCGCGACGCGGTCGTCGTCGTTGTCGGTCATCACACCCATCAACGCCGAATACGGCACGTTGATCGCGGTGTAGATCATCTTGAACGCGATGAAGGTCACGTAGGCGAAGGCGAGCTTGCCCACTTCACCGAGGTCGGGGTTGGCGAACAGCAGGTACCCGAACACGCCGTACGGCACGGCAAACCACAGCAGGAACGGCCGGTACCGCCCCTGTGGCGTGCGCACCCGATCGGCGATGGCGCCCATGATCGGGTCGTTCACCGCGTCCCACAGGTTCGCCACCAGGTACATCGTGCCGATGGCCGCCGGGTCGAGCCCGAACACGTCGGTGTAGTAGTAGAACAGGAACAGGTTGAAGAACTGAAAGTACAGGTTCGAGGCCATGTCGCCGAGGCCGTACCCGATCTTCTCCGTCAGCCTCAGCCGTCCCACACGCACCTCAGGCCGGCATGATGCCAGAGCCACGCTCCCAGGGCGAGGCGGCCTGGCGCCCGGCGCACAGCCGGGCTCATCCGCGACTCACAGGGTCGCGGGCGCGCTCGTCCTGCAGCGGTGGAGCGACACCACCTGCACCTGCGTGCCACACAGCTCGGGGCCGATGCTCGGGCTCAGGGACACGCGGCCAGCGCCATCGGCCGACACCCGCCGCACGAGCCGCGGCCCGGACAGCTCCAGCGGCAGGCCGGCGCACGGCCCGGCAGGCACGGTCGACCCTCCGGGCGCACCGGCCACGATGGCCAGCGATTCCCCTGGGGACACGTCATCGATCTGCACCGTGAGCACGCCCGGGCATGCCCCGGAGACCACCAGGCGCGGATCCGGAACGCTCAAGAACGCCAGCTCCTCCAGGTACACCTCGACCGCGTCATTCCACCCGTCACCGTCGTCATCGGTGGCCTGGAAGTCGTACGGCATCCACCCGTTCACGATGGTGCTCTCGCTGTTCGTGACCGCGATGGTGTCGCCCCGGCCGGCCTCCTCGGAGACCGCGAGCCAGCCGGCGCCAGTGAGCGTGAGGAAGTCACCGTTGTCGCCCACATCGTAGGTAGGTCCTGCCAGACGACCGTCCAGGCCGACGAGGAAGTCCACGCGTGCGCCCCCCGCCGTGACCATGCTCACCGGGGTGTCGTAGCTGCGGGCCGACACCCCGAGCACAGCTGCCAACCCCGGGTCGCCGTCGAGGAACCAATAGGACAGGATCAGCGGATCCCGCGCCGCCGCCCGGGCAACCACCACGTCCAGCACGTCGACCGGGAGCAGTCCGCTGGGCGATTCCACCACCACGAGGTCGTAGTCCATCGCCGCCGCAGCAGCGCTGAAGGCCGCGCCATCGCTGTAGAACGTGTCGGCGTCCAACCCGGCATATGCGACCGCATCACACGCCAGGCAGATCGGGTGGTCGTGGTACACCAGCGCGCTCTGGGCGAGGGCCGGCGCAGGCACGAGGAGCAACGGCGTGAACACCCCTGCCTTCCCCCAGCTCAATCGCCACCGCGCCAGCAGTGGTTCTCCGAGCCGTCGTAGCAGTTGTCCTGGATGTAGGCGGACTGGCACCCGGACGTGTCGTACAGCGCGCAGTTCTTCTCGGTGTCGCCCAGGGGATCGCCGCCCGACATGCAGTGATCCGCGGAGCCATACTCCGAGACCCACGCGGTGCGCGTGATGGTCTCGGGGTCCAGCGAGGCGTCGATGGAGCACTTGTAGGTGTCGGCCGTGCCTCCGAACAGCTCGGCGCAGGCCTCCGCGCAGGACAGCGTTGGCGGGCTCGTCATCCAGCCCGGGCCGTCGTCCACCAGGAACGAACCCACGTAGGTGATGCACGGCAGATCGCCGCCATCGCAGTCCTGGTCGATGCCGTCTTCGCACACCTCGGGCGCGCCCGGGTAGACCAGCGGGGCGCCGTCGTCGCAGTCCATGCCGCGCCAATCGGGGCCCAGGGCGTCGGCTGGCGGCTCACAGGTGGGCGTGGGGTCGACGGGCAAGCCAGCGCCGAAGCCGTCGCCATCCCCATCGGGCATCCACACGCTGGGCGGGCCGATGGTGGGGTCGGTGTCGTCGCAGTCGTCGTCGGTGAACGCGGCATCATCGGGGCGGCTGCACGCGCGCACCACATCGCCCTCGCTCGAGCCGAAGCCGTCGCCGTCCCGATCGGCGTACCAGTCCAGGTAGCTGTCGGGCGTCACGTCGGGGTCGTCATCATCGATCAGGCCATCGCAGTCGTCGTCCAGCGGCTCGATCGGGTTGCAGATCTCGGGCTGGTCGGGGCCGATCGCGGCGGTGGTGTCGTCGCAGTCGAAGTTGTTCGCCACGTAGCCAGCCGGACCGGCGCAGCGGTTGCGGGGGTCGAACGACCCGTCGCCGTAGCCATCGAGGTCTACGTCGGGGAACCAGTTGTCCTTGTCGGATGGCGGCAGATCGGGATCGTCATCATCGATCAGGCCATCGCAGTCGTCGTCGATGGTGTTGCACCGCTCGAGGGCGTCGGGGTTGACGTCGGGGTTGGTGTCGTCGCAGTCCTCGCCGCCGTAGGCAATCGCATCTTCGCCGTCGGAGTCGGCGTCGCAGATGAGCTCGCACTCGGTGTCGAAGCAGTCCGGCCGCCCGTCGCCATCGTCATCGATGCCGTTGGCGCAGTCCTCCACCGGGGGCGTGGTCGTGGTGGGCGGTGTGCCCACTCCGGTCGTGGTGGGCGGAGTGGTGTCCACAGCCGCCGTATCCTCGAACCCCTTCAGGTGATCGGCGCTCTCCACGCAGCCCAGGAGCGCGAGCAACAACCATCCGATCATGAATCAACCCCCACGTTGCCATCATCATGACACGGAGAGCCCACACCCGCCCCCATACGGGCGCAGGGAAGGTGGTTGCCCGGCGCGACAGATCGGATAGCCTTTAGAACATGTTCTAGAACACGTTCTAATGTGCAGGGTGCGCTGCGATCGATCCGGTCGCCGCGCGCGTGGAGCCATCGTGCCCTCGTCAACGCCGCCCCCGCCGCCGGTTCAGTTCATCCGACCCACCGCCGAGATGCGTGTGCTCTCCCGTGTGTTCGAGCGCATGCTCGACCTCGGCGTGGACCGTCCCGCGGGCCTGCCCTCGGTCATCGCCGGCGGAATGGTCACCCCGAACGCCCACTTCGCGAACCTCAGCCTGCTGTTCCAGGCCTACCTCTTCGACGTGTTCCACCAGCGGGCCGGCTCCCGGATCGTGCACGGCGTGCTCCAGCCCCTCACCGTGGTGGCCGTACTCGCCGGCCTGGCCCAGTTCCGGTTCGGTGGCGCCTTGGCCGCCGACGCCGGAATGTTGCTGGTGGACGCCAACGGCGCCTGGCTCGGAGCCGCACTCCTCGCCGGGTTCTATGCGCTGCAGGCCTTGCTGAACCGCATGCCCCTGCTCGCGGCCACGATGACTGCGTTCTGCGCTGGGTCTGCGGCTGCCGCTACCGCGTGGTACTCCGCGTTCGCCGTGCCCGATCCCAGCTGGTATGCACCCACCGCCCTCGCCGCGAACCCCTGGCTCTGGGTGGGCATCTTCACGTTCTGCGTCACCCTCTCCCATGTGCCCGAGCCCAGCCTCCCGCCCCGGCTGAATGGTCGCCGATCGTGGTCCACCATCCGCGACATGATGCTCACCACCGAGGGCGGCTGGCTGCCGGTCGGCCTGGGCACGCGCCGGTTCCTCCGGCTCACCGGCCTTGGCTTCCTGTGGGGCAACATCAACGAGCTGTGGGGCTCGTGGCGCCTGGTGCCGGTCACGGTGCTCAACCTGCTCTGGGCGGCGGGCTATCAATCGGAGCTGCGCGCCCGGTTCCTGCTCACAGTGCGTGCCGCCATCGCATCGGGCGACCCCGCGCTGGACTACATCGGCATCGGCGGCGCCACCCCGGCGAGCCAGGCCACGCCCGCCCCCATGCGGCCCCGCTCCATAGCACCCTGATCCCTGGCCTACTCGGCGGCGCCGAACCAGAACACCCGGTCGAGCAGCAGCTCCTCGTCCACCGGCGCGGCGCCGGTGGTCGGCTCGAGGTACGCCCGGAAGCTGATGAACATCCGCTCCCATGGCTGCACCCCGGGGCAGGCGTAGGGAACCTCGATGCAGTGGGGCTCGGGCCGCAGGGCGCAGTCGCGGGCCACGACCCAGGCATACAGGTCATCGGCCTGGGGGTGGTCGGGGAGCAACCAGCGCGCCGTGCCCACCATGTCGCGGCTGTTCACGGCGCTCAGGCCGATCTCGTTGCGCACGGTGTCCACCGCGAAGTTGCTGTACGAGGCCTTGCCGGTGCGCTCGTGGTTCACCCCGATCACCACCGCGAAGGTGGCCTCGTCCGCCATCGGGAACGACTCCACCCGGGCATACCAGCGGTCGCGGATGTCGCCGCTGCAGAACCCCTCCTCCACGCAGTCCAGCGTCTCGAACCACGCGGCGAAGGCCTCGCGGCGCACGCCCGCCTGGGGTGCATAGGCCTCGACCACCGCCGCATCCAGGGCCTCCAGGGCCTCTGCCCAGCGGGACTCGTCGGTGCCGGTGCCACGCGGCAAGAAGTCGGGGCGCGGGTGGGGCGCCTCGGACGGTCGCTCGGTGCTCGGTGTCAGGCGCAGCAGGGTCCAGCCCGGATCGGCGTACAGCGCCTCCGCACGGGCCGGGTCTTCCACGACAGCGATGCGGGTGACCGACATGAACAGGTCGTCGCCGGTCTCCAGGCCCGCGTTCACCACCTCCGGCACGATGCGGTCGTCGTGGATCTCGGTGGACGCGAACCCGTTGGCCTCGAGCAGCGCGTGCACCTCCGCCTCCACGGCACCGTCCATCGTGGTGACGAGCGCCATCGGCGCGTCGAAGGGTGCTGATGTGCCCATGGCGTCGCCGATGGTGAGGATGTTCGTCGACGGGCCCAGACTGCCGATCACCATCGACCAGTCCGGCACCTGAGTCGCCGCTTTGTAGCTCCTGAACGAGAAGTACCGAGAGGGCGGAGGGGTGTGACCGAGGAGCACGAGCGCCTCGTCTTCCCGCAGGTGGAAGTACTGCGACATGCCGTCCC
>JBLFXJ010000299.1:0-10003 GCA_047609825.1 Myxococcota bacterium | reverse complement strand
CGCGTTCTCCGAGCTCAACGACCCAGTCGACCAGGCGGCACGGTTCGCGGACCAGGTAGAGGCCCGGAAGTCCGGCGATGACGAGTCGATGCACTTCGACTCGGACTATGTGCGTGCGCTCACCTACGGCATGCCCCCCACCGCGGGGCTCGGCCTCGGCATCGACCGCGTGGTGATGCTGCTCACGGGCCGCACGTCCATCCGCGAGGTCATCCTGTTTCCCACCCTCCGGCCCGAAGACGGCGGTGAATCTGCCTGAGTCAGACCCAACCGCCCCATCGGGCGTCGACTTCTCGAAGCTGCCCCCCGTCGAGGAGGGCAGCCTGCTCGGAGCGGAGTGGGGTGTCGCGTGGGGGCACCTCCGATCCAAGCGGGGGGATGCGGCGCTGTCCGTGGTCACGGTGCTCGCGATCCTGGGCGTACTCCTCGCCGTCGCCGCGATGAACGTCGTGGTCGCTGTGATGACCGGGTTCTCCGACGACCTGCGGGACAAGATCCTCGGAGCGAACGCACACGTGGTGGTGTTTCGCTACGGCGGAGGGTTGGTCGACTACGAGCGGGTGACCGACGAGGTGAAGGCCGTGGACGGCGTGGTCGGCGCATCGCCATTCATCTTCAGCGAGCTGATGATCCGGTCGAGTTGGTCGCACACCGGCGTCATCGTCAAGGGGATCGACCCGGTCCGCGTGGGAGACGTGACCCACGTGCGGGACGACCTGGTGCTCGATGCTGCGGGTCCGCTGGATACGCTCGAGAAGCGTCAGGCGCTGATCGCGGCCATGAGCCAGGAATTCCCTGCCATCGGGCTCGACGGTGAGCTCCTCGACACCTCGGCCGAGCGCGCGCTGCCGGGCATCTTGATCGGACTCGAGCTGGCCGAACAGCTCCAGGTGAAGCCATCCGACAAAGTGCAGCTGATCAACCCCGTCGGCGGGGGCGTGGGTCCGATGGGACTTCCCACCCCCTCTGTACGTGCTGTGCGCGTCGCGGGCGTGTTCGATTCGGGCATGTACGAGTACGACACGAAGTGGGCCTACGTCACCAACGACGTGGCACAGGACTTCCTCCGCATCGGCAAGACCGTCACGGGCATCGAGGTGAAAGTCGCCCAGATCGACGAGGCCGAGAACGTGGCGGCGGCCATCGATGCCAAGCTGCAAGCGCCGTACTATTCCCGGCATTGGAAGGATCTCAACGGGAAGCTCTTCGAGGCGCTCGAGATGGAGAAGTGGGTCGCGAACCTGCTGTTCATCATCGTTGTCGGCATCGCGGGGAGCCTCATCGTCAGCACCCTGCTCATGGTCGTGATCACGAAGGGCAGAGAGATCGCGATCTTGAAGGCCATGGGCGCATCACCCACGTCCATCCTGCGCATCTTCATGATGGAGGGGACCGCCATCGGGCTGGTCGGTGCCGGGGCGGGCACAGTGCTGGGCCTGCTGGGCTGCGCCGTGCTCGATGTGTACCCAATCCCGATCAGCACAGATGTGTACTTCCTGAACACCGTCCCGGTCGTGGTGAAGCCGGAGTCCGTCGTCAGCACCGCAATCGCTGCGTTCGTGATGTGTTTCGTGCTCACCATCTACCCGGCATGGCGGGCGGCCCGGCTCGACCCGGTCGAAGCCCTCAGGTACGAATGATGGGCACCGGAGTCTCCCTGCGCGCCCGCGACCTGCGCCGCCACCACGTCAAGGCGGGGCATCGCATCGACGTGCTCACCGGCATCGACCTGGATGTGGCGGCGGGCGAGCGGTTGAGCGTGATCGGCCCGTCCGGGTCGGGGAAGAGCACATTCCTGCAGATTCTCGGACTGCTCGACCAGCCGACCAGCGGCTCACTGGAGCTGGATGGCGTCCAGATGGCGTCGCTGGGCGAGGGGCAGCGGGCAGCCATCCGCAACCGCAAGGTGGGATTCGTGTTCCAGGCCCACAACCTGCTTCCCGAGCACACGGCGTTGATGAATGTGATGCTGCCCGTGCGTCTGGCAGGTGGTCGCCGCTCAACAGCGTCGGCGCGGGCGAAGGCGCTGCTCGAAGCGGTTGGGCTGGGCGACCGGCTGGAGCATAAGCCGGGCGAGCTGTCGGGCGGCGAGCAGCAGCGCGTGGCCCTCGCGCGGGCACTGGTTATGGGGCCGGGGCTCGTGCTCGCTGACGAACCTACCGGCAACCTCGATCCGGCGACTGCGTCTGGAGTGTTCGACCTGATGCTTCGGCTCAACCAGCAGCTCGGGAGCAGCCTCGTGGTCGTCACCCACTCACTCGAACTCGCCGGCAAGTTTCCTCGCAGGTTGCGACTGGACAGCGGCCGGTTCGTGGAGGTTTGAGTTCATTGGCGCACTGGCCGGCCGTACGCACCCTGGCATCCTTGCGATGGCTGTGGATCCTCGCGCTCGTTTGCATCCTCGGTGTCGCGCAGGCCGCTGAGCCGGTGCCCGCGCAGGGAATGGTCGAGCGCGTACGGGTCGACGGCACCCGCCGCATCGAAGAAGCGGCCGTGCTCGCCGCGATCGGCCTCAGGCGTGGCGAGGAGCTCTCGCCAGAGAAGGTCCGACGCGACCTGAAGGCGGTCTACCGAACTGGGTTCTTCGACGACGTCTCGTTCGAGCTGATCGAGCTGGTGGACACCGGCACCGTCGAGGTGGTGGTCCAGGTGCGGGAGAAGCCCGCCATCCGCGAGCTGAAGATCGAAGGCGAGAAGAAGATCGACGAAGACGACATCCGTGAGGTGATCGATGTGCGCGCATTCAGCGTGTACAACGACGCCGAGATCAAGCGGAACGTCAGGGCGATCCGTGATCTGTACATCGAGAAGGGCTTCTACCTCGTCGACATCGATGTCGAGCGTGAGGCCATCGGTGAAGACCAGGTCGACGTCACACTCCGCATCCAGGAGAACCGCAAGGTCCTGATCCAGCGGGTGGAGTTCACGGGCAACGACCACATCCAAGCGTCCAAGATCAAGCGGTTCCTCCAGCTGAAAGAGGGGGGCTTCGTGCCCTGGCTCACCAGCTCGGGCACCTATGACGGGTCGATGCTCGACACGGACCGCCAGATCGTCGCGCAGGTCTTCCTGGAGGAAGGCTACGTCGATGTTCAGGTCGATCCCGCGAAGGTGTACCTGTCACCTGACAAGCGGTTCATCTACATCTCGTACGCCGTTGTCGAGGGCGAGCAGTACCGGCTGGGCGAGCTGGACGCGTTCGGCGACTTCGAGGAGACCGAGGGGCTGACGCGGGAGGCCGTGCTCCAGGTGGTCGCGGGCCGCCGGGTCGCCGACGTTCAGGAGCAGCAGTGGCGGGCGGCCACCGACCGGTCTGCGCGACTGCGCATCGAGGGAAAGGGTCCGTCCCTCGAGACGGGCGACATCTACCGTCAGTCCGTCACCTACGCCGTGCGCGGCGCCATCGAGTCCCTGTACCAGGACCAAGGCTACGCCTTCGTCAACATCGTGCCCCGGACCGACACCGACCCCGACAACCGCGTGGTGAACCTCACCTTCCAGATCGAGAAGGGCGAGAAGCTGCGGATCGGGCGGATCAACATCACCGGCAACGACCCCACGTTCGACAAGGTGGTGCGGCGGGAGATCCAGATCAACGAGGGGGAGATCTACCGAGGCTCCCTGATCAAGGCGTCGAAGGCGCGGCTCGAGCGACTCGGGTTCTTCGATGAGGCGAACTACATCACGCCGCGAGGCGACGGCCCGGACGTGCTCGACCTGAACTGGCAGGTCTCCGAGCAGCCCACGGGCAGCTTCTCGCTCGGAGCCGGGTACTCCAACCTCGAGAGCTTGGTCGTCACGGCCAACGTGTCCAAGAACAACTTCCTGGGGCTCGGCTACAACATGAGCCTGGCGATCAACTGGTCGCGGCTCCGGCGCCAGTTCCAGGTCTCGTTTCTCGACCCGTTCTTCCTCGATTCCCGTTGGCTGCTGAACATCAACGGCTACTCGGTGAGCCAAAACTTCTTCAGCCAGTTCAACCAGTCGAACACATTCACCAGCTTCGGCGGCGTGAATGAGTACCAGCGCGGCGGGTCGTTCGGCGTCGGGCGCTACCTCGACCCCCGCGACGACATCCAGCTGCGCATGGACTACACGTTCGAGGACGTAGGCCTCACGAACATCGACGCATTCCGCCAGCGGATGTTCGGTGGGGAGCTGTACCGCAACGGCCTCACCTCGACACTCGGCCTGACCTTGTCGCTCGACAAGCGGAACAACCGGATCTTCCCGACCCAGGGCGTGTTCAGCTCGGTGTCCTCGGCACTGTCCGGCGGGTTCAGGCTCGGCGACGACAAGCTGTTGTCGATGCTCGGCGGCGACTTCAACTTCGTGGAGAACCGGTTCAACGTACGGGTGTACCAGCCACTCCTCAAAGACGACGACCGGTTCGTGTTCCGCGCGAATGTCACGCTCGGGCAGGTGCTGTCCACCGATGGCCGCATCATCCCGTTCATCCACAGGTATCGAGCGGGCGGCATCAACAGCGTGCGCGGGTACAACTGGTTCAGCCTCGGTCCCACCATTCGGGCGTCCACCAACGACGACCCCATCCGGGCCGATGATGAGCTGATTGTCGGTGGCACCCAGACCTGGGTGAACAACTTCGAGATCGAGTCGCAGATCGTTCGACAGGCAGGCATCAGCGGCGTGGTGTTCTTCGATGCGGGCAACGCCTTCGGCGACCCGTGGGGCGAGGGCAACCTCTCGATCACCGGGCTGCGGTCCGCATACGGGCTCGGCGTGCGGTGGCGGTCGCCCATCGGACCGCTCCGGTTCGAGTACGGCTTCCCGATCAAGCCGCGTGAGAACGAACGGAAGAGCGTGTTCGACTTCTCGATCGGCAGCTTCTTCTGAGACCGAACGAAGACGCTTCGTGAGAAATGGCAGGCAGGGTGGGGACGTAGCACTGTCGCAAGCGCGTTACTGACCCCCGGTCCGAGGAGCGAAGATGATGATGCGGATGATGATTGTCTGCCTGTCCATGGCACTTACGGCGTCCCCGGCGCTGGCGCAGTCGATCGGTGTGATCGACTTCATGGCCGCGGCAGAGCAGACCATCGAGGGCAAGCGAGCCAACGAGAAGCTCGAGGCGATGTTCACGTCGCGCCAGTCCGAGCTGAACTCGATGAAGCAGACCCTCGAGCAGGAAGTGATCGAGCTGCAGAACGGCAGCATGATCATGAGCCCGCAGGCGCTCGGAGAGCGTCAGCAGGCGCTCGGCATGAAGCAGGCCGAGCTGCAGCAGCGGGCGATGATGGCCGAGCAGGAACTCGGCCAGATGCAGATGGAGCTCACCACCGACATCGGTGAGAAGATGCGGGTGATCGCCGAGGCCATCGGCAAGGAGAAGGGCCTCGACATCGTGCTCGACAAGGCCGTCGCCGTGTATGTCGGCCCGAAGGTGCAGGACCTCACCTCCGCGCTCGTCACGAAGTACAACTCCGTCCACAAGTGAGCTCCGCGGCCGCCCATCCGACCGCTGACTGGACGACGGGGCGGCTCGCAGCAGCGATCGGTGCTGAGTGCGAGGGGGCCGCCGATGTGTCCCTCCGCAAGGTCGCCCCGCTGGATGGCGCGGCCGAAGGCGATCTCGCGTTCTGCTCAGGTGGGCGATGGGTTCGGGGCTTGGCCACGACGCGTGCGTCGGCCGTGCTCGTCGGGCCCAAGCTCGAGGTGCCAGCGGGCGTAGTGGCGATTCGTTGCGTAGATGCGCGTGAGGCGTATGCCCGAGCCGCAGCCCTGTTGTTGCCGTTGCCCTGGCCGGAACCAGGCATACACCCAGCGGCCCAGGTGCATCCGTCAGCGACCGTCGCGGGCGCGACCATCGATGCCCTCGCGGTGATCGAGGCCGGCGCCACCATCGCGCCCGGCGCGTGGGTGCAGTCGCACGCGTTCGTCGGAAGCCGGTCGCGGATCGGCAAGCGGGCCCGGCTCATGCCCCACGCGGTGGTGATGGAGGACTGCACGGTCGGCGAGCGCGTCTGGCTCCAGCCGGGCGCGGTGATCGGCGCGGACGGCTTCGGCCACGTGCTCAGCGCTGCCGGCGTGGTGCGGGTGCCCCAGCTCGGCACCGTGGTCCTGGAAGATGACGTCGAGGTCGGAGCCAACGCGTGCGTCGACCGCGCCGCCCTCGGGGAGACCCGAGTGGGGCGTGGCTCCAGGCTCGACAACCTGGTGCAGGTCGCCCATGGCGTGCGGATCGGTGCGGAGTGCCTGCTCGCGGCCTTCGCCGGCGTGGCCGGGAGCGCCCGGCTGGGTGACCGGGTGGTGATGGCCGGTCGCACCGCAGTGGTCGACGGCATCGACGTGGGCGACGGTGCCCGGTTCGCCGGTCTGGCCTCGGCCTCCAAGGATGTGCCTGCGGGCGCTGTGATCGGCGGCTCGCCCGCCCGCAAGTACCGACAGTGGCTCAGGGAGACGGCTGCAGTGAAGCAGCTGCCCGCTCTGATCCGACAGGTGGCTCGGCTGGAACGCCGGGCCATGGAGGATGACCGTGATCGGCCGTGAACGCATCGCCGAGCTGCTCCCACACCGCGACCCGTTCCTGTTCGTGGACCGGCTGATCGAGTACTCGCCCGGCGAGTCGGCCCTCGGTGAGCATGACGTGACCGATTCCGCACATTGGGTGCCCGGGCACTTCCCAGGGCGACCGGTGATGCCTGGAGTGCTCATCGCAGAGACGATGGCCCAGGTTGCAGCGTTGGTCTACCTCACCGCCCACCCCGAGCGGGCCGGCGGAGGGGTGTTCCTCGTGGGGTTCGACAAGCTCAGGTTCCGCCGGCCCGTCACGCCGGGCGACACCCTGAGAGTGACCGCTACAAAGACGCGCGCCAGACGGCGCATCTGGTGCTTCGACGTAGAGGCTCGGGTCGGCGGCAACCGCGTCGCCGACGGCCAGCTCATCGCCACGCTCGACCTGGACGGGTGACCATGCAGATCCATCCAACCGCACTCGTGCACGCCGACGCTGAGATCGCGGCCGACTGTGAGATCGGCCCGTACGCCATCATCGAAGCGGGGGTGAGCCTCGGTGCTGGCGTCCGGATCGGGCCGCACTCCGTTGTTCACAGCGGAACGCGGGTGGGCGCGGGAACGCAGCTCTCGGCGCACGTGGTGCTCGGCGGTGGCCCCCAGGACGCCAAGCACGATGCCTCGGTCCCCACCCGGCTGGAGATCGGCGAGGCCAACGTGTTCCGCGAGTTCACGACGGCGCATCGCGGGTCCTCCGGCGGGCGTGGAGTCACCAACGTCGGGTCACGCAACCACTTCATGGCGAACAGCCACATCGCACACGACTGCGTGGTGGGCAGCGACTGCACCTTCGCCAACTCGGCGGCCATCGCAGGGCATGTACAGGTCGGGAACGGCGCAATCCTCGGCGGACTGTGCGCTGTCCATCAGTACACTCGTGTAGGACGGCTCGCGATGATCGGTGGCGGCGCCATGTGCGCCCAGGAGGTCCCACCGTTCACCATCGCTCAAGGCGACCGGGCGCGGCTCCACGGCCTGAACATCATCGGGCTTCGGCGCGCTGGGCTCGACGCGACCACGGTCTCGGCCTTGAAGGAAGCGTTCCGCGTGCTCTTCGTCTCCGGTTTTCCGCGGCGGGATGCCCTTCGACGGCTCAGCGCCGCAGCACAGGAGTGCGCCGAGGTGGCGGAGCTGGTCGCGTTCGTCAGCGCCAGTGAGCGCGGGATCTGCCGGGCCGCCCTCCGGTGAGGGCGCCGCTCCGGGTAGCGCTCGTCGGGTGCGGGCGCATGGGCACGCTGCACGCCCGGACCGTGGCCAACCACCCCGCCACACAGCTGACGACCGCCGTCGACGCCGTGCCCGCACGAGCTGCGGCCATCGCTGCGACCTATGGTGGGCGGGCTGACGACCGGGTGGGGGAGGCCGACCTCGTGATCGTCGCCACGCCCACGTCGACCCATCGGGCGGTGTGCGCACCGCTCCTCGCCGCAGGCCACTGGGTGCTGGTCGAGAAGCCGGTCGGTAACCTGCCGGAAGACGCCTTCGTCCATCCACGGGCGCTCGTAGGGCACTGCGAGCGGTTCAACCCGGCCGTACGCGCGGGCGACGTCACTGGTCTACGCCTGCTCGACGCCACGCGCCTGTCCCCGCCAACCGGGCGCAGTGGCGATGTAGACGTGATCACCGACCTGATGGTGCACGACCTGGACCTGCTGCTCTCCTGGGTCGGCGAGGTCCGCGTCGGTGCCGTGGACGTGCGGGAGGTGAGGGGAGGCCGGGTGGAGTGGGTCGTGGCCCACTTCGACTTCGCCGGCGGCAGCGCTCGGCTCGAGGCCTCGCGTGTGGCGAGAGCGCCCGAGCGTCGGCTCAGGCTGCACGATGATCAGGGTTCGGCGGACCTCGACCTGCTCGCCGGCGATGCGGTTCGTGGTGGAAGATCCTTGGTCCGCCCTCCCCAGGACGCCCTGACCGCGCAGCTGGACGCGCTGGTGGATACGGTACGAGGAGCGCCGTACCGGGGCGCGACGAGCGCGGCGGGGCGTCGGGTGGTGGAGCTCGCCGAGGCGGTGCGACGGATGGCGCAAGCATGAACAGAACCTGGCTGGTCCCGCTGGGACTGTGCATCAGCGCGGGCTGTGCCCCCGGCCCGTGGGATGGTCCATTCGAGGTCGAGGACTACACCGACCTCAGCGACGGCTGTGCGGCCGAGGCCGTGTCGGCATCCCCCGGAGGCCCCTACGTCGCGATCGCGTTCGGGAGCGACCCCTTCGGCGGGGACCGGGTGCAGGTGCACTGGTGCGATCGCGATCAGAGCTGCGCAGATGTACCGCGCTGGACGGCCACGCTCGACCGGGTCACCGAGACGCGCATCGCGGCATCCAGCGCCGAGGTGCTGGCGATCGAGGCGGCAAGCGGTGCCTCCTGCACGTTGGCCTGGAACACCATCGACATCCGCCGGTCGGGGCGAGACCTGTCCATCGATGTCGAGGCATGGTCGGTGGTGGATCTGGGCGTGAACAGCATGGCCGAGTGTGACGGGCAGCTCGAGATCCTGCAGGACGAGGCGGCCCCATGCGACGCGGCATGGCGACTCGCGGCCCGCGCAGAGGAGTAGTCGTGGCGACACCGACGCTGCGGCTGTTCGTGTGTGCAGGGGAGGCCAGCGGCGATCAGCTCGCCGCCGCGTTGGTCACCGAGCTGCGCGCCAGGGGCCCGGTTGACGCCTTCGGCCTCGCTGGACCGGCCGGGCGTGCCGCTGGGATCCGCGCCATCGCGAGGACCGAGGATGTCCAGGCCATGGGGATCGCCGAGATCGTGCCCCAGCTACCGCGCCTCGCCCGCATCCTCCGACGACTGGTCGCCGCGGCGCGCGAGGCTCGTCCCGATCGGGTGCTGACCATCGACAGCCCGGACCTCATGGCGCGGATCGGCCAGCGAACGGTGGGCGTCGCACCACGCCTTCACTGGGTCGCTCCGCAGGTCTGGGCCTGGCGACCCCATCGTCTGCGCACGCTGCGCCGTGCATGGGACGAGATCTTGTGCCTGCTCCCGTTCGAACCCGCGATTCTTCGAGTGGCCGGGTTCGACGCCACCTTCGTCGGGCATCCCGCTGCGACTGCGCCACCCGCAGGCCCTCGCGATCCGGCGCTCGTTGCGCTGGCTCCAGGCTCACGCCCATCGGAGCTGGGCCGACTGTGGCCCGTACTGCGCCAGGTGGGGGTTGCGCTCCGGCGCCGCCGGCCGGACCTCAGGTTCGTGGTCCCCGTGGCGTCCACAACCGAGGTTCCACAGGGATTCGACGCCCAATGGGTGCGCGGCGTCGCGGCGGCGGCGCACGCTGGCGTGGCGGTCACGGCCTCCGGAACCGCGACGCTGGAGTGGGCGGCCGCGGGGGTGCCACAGGTGGCGATCTATGCCGTCAACCCCGTCAGCTGGGCCCTGGCCCGCCGGCTGGTTCATGTGCCTGGGATCTCGCTTCCGAGTGTGCTCATGGGCAAGCGGGCCGTCCCGGAATTCATCCAGGACCTGC
>JBLFXJ010000298.1:0-10013 GCA_047609825.1 Myxococcota bacterium | reverse complement strand
CGACTTCCTCGCGGCACTGGTCAAGGCGCTGTCGACCCATGCGACCCGGCACGCGCGCATCCTCCTGCTCGGGTGGGCGCTGCCGGGCGGGCCACCCGGGGCGCCGGCCGGCTGCGTGCGGCAGGAGACCCTCGACCCCACCCGGGTGACCCGGAGCGAGGTGGAGGCGTTCGTGCGCTGGGCCTATGCCGACCGCAACCAACCCCTGCTCGACGACACCCTCGCCGCGGCGGTGGAGCGCCTGTGGCCGGCGAATGGGGTGATCGATGCGGCGGCGCTGGCTGAGCTCGGCGACGCCGCGTCCGTCGAGTACGAGTCGATCCCCGAAGGGGGTGTGTGATGGCCGTCATCGGCACCCTGGATTCGGGCTGGACTGCAGACGAGCTGGACGCGATGGCGGGCTGGGTGCGCTCCGTCGGGCGCGCCACCGACTCTGACCAGCGCGTAATCGCCTCGGCATTCCCAATCACACCTGCGCTGTGGATCTGTGGCCCCCCAGGCAAGCTCACCGCGATTGACGGCGAGCCGGCGACGGTGGAGCACGTGATCGAAAACATCACCATCGCGCGCCAGCCAACCGAGCGCCGCTGGCTCCCGCTCGCCTCCGAGGCGACCAATGCCGCTCTGTTCAGCGGCGCGCTCCTCAGGCTGGTCGCATCCCACAGGGGGCTGCCACCGCGCCTCAGGCTCGGCCACGTGACCACCGTGGATGCCTCCACGGTGCACCACGACGTCGACACCGAGCCGGGCTCGGGCGGCGGCGCGCTGCTCGACGACACGGGCCGGGTGGTGGCAGTCCACTTGGGGAGCAAGCGCTCTGGGCCGAACTTCGCCCACCGCATCTCCGACATCCTCGCTCGGGCAGTCCACCTGGGGAGCAAGCGCTCTGGGCCGAACTTCGCCCACCGCATCTCCGACATCTTCGCTCGGCTGGCCAGCGAAAACCCGGCCCTGCACGCCGAGATCTTGAACGCACAGGGCCTGTCCGGACCCGCCGAGGCCGCCCGACGGGTGGCCAAGGTGCGCGCCCGCCGAGCCGCGAAGTCCGCCCCGACCCTGAAGACCTCCCTGGAAGATGCTGCGGCGGTGCTGTGGTCCTTCGACCCCGCCGGCCTGCGCCCCACCACCGGAGGCGAGCCCGGCGCCGCCCCGGGAGAGCTGTGGGCCGCGGTGACTCCGGACGATGCCGGGTGGAGCCTGCAGCCCACCGTGCGCAAGACCGCCCTCGGACGCCTCGGCACCGCCGCCGCGATGCGGGCCGCACGCGCCGCGAACGCCGACGTGCTCGCCCCGGCCGGCTCCCCCCAGTGGGCCTTGGACGCGCTGATCGCCGGCGACGCCCTCGCCCTCGACCACCTCGACGCGACCGCCCTCGACGCCGTGGCTACCGCCCGCCGCTGGCTCGCGCCGCACCTCGCCGGCCTGCCCGAGCCGGCGGAGATCGCGTTCCACCAGTCCCGCGCCCGCCTGTACCACCCGCTCACGGCCGCCCGCGGCGACCACTTCAAGGGCCGGGTCGAGGAGCTCGCCGCGCTCGACGCCTGGCTGGCCCTGCCGCCCCCGCCCGCCGACCCCCGCCGGCAGGCCTACCGGATGACCGCCGCCGGAGGTGCCGGCAAGTCCGCCCTGATCGGCAAGTGGGTGCTCGACCACGTGACCGACGGCCGCCCCGAGTTCCCGTTCGTGTACCTCGACTTCGACCGGCCCGGGGTGCCCGCCGACGACGCCGTCGCGCTCGTGGTGGCGATCCTCGAGCGCTTGGCCGCGCTGCGCCCCGACCGACCGGACGACCGGGACCGCGCCGATGCCGCGATCCGCGAGTCCCGTGCCTCCATCGAGGACATCCATAGCGGCCTCGAGGCCGCAGTGACCGCGCCAACCCGGTCTGCCGGACTCAGCGAGCTGCTCGATGAAACCGCTGTCGCACTGAGCCGCCTCGCCAGCGCCGTCGCCGAGCTGGTCGCCGAGCCCGACGGCGCCCCTCCCGTCCTCATCGTGCTCGACTCCTACGAGGAGGTGCAGCCCAGCGCGAGCCACATTCCAGCCGGAGTGCCTCAGGCGATGCTTGCGCTCCAGACCGCGGTCCCCACCCTGCGCGTGCTCGTCACCGGCCGCGCGACCATCGCGCCGCTCGGGCTCACCGGCCCGGAGCAGCCGCCGCACCACCTCGACGGCCTGGATGCCCTCGCCGCCGATGGCTACCTCGAAGCCCTGGGCGTCACCGGCGCCGACGACCGCGCCCTGCTCGTCGAGCTCGCCACCGGCAACCCGCTGGTGCTCAAGCTCGGCGCCAAGTTCGTGCGGGAGCACGGCGCGTCCGACCTCCGCAACGACCCTGCCCTCCGCGGCGAGCTCGCGGTGGAGCTGGTGCAGGGCGTGCTGTACCGACGGATCCTCGATCACGTGGGCGACGCCGACGTGGAGGCCCTCGCCCACCCCGGCCTGGTGCTCCGCCGGATCACCGTCGACGCCATCCAACACGTGCTCGCCGAGCCGTGCGGCCTGGGCCCCATCGACGCTGTCCGCGCCCGCGAGCTGTTCGACGCCCTCGCCTCCGTCGGCTCCCTGGTGGACCGCCAGGGCGACCAGCTCGTGCACCGGCCGGATGTTCGCCGCGTGATGAGCCGGCTGCTCGCCGAGGATCAGCCCGACACCGTGCAGGCCATCGATGCCGCCGCACACCAGTGGTACGGCGAGCGAGACCCCCGCGCCCCATGGCAGGACGCCGAGCGGCTGTACCATGCGCTCCGCCTGGAGCTGCCCACCGACAAGCTCGACTCGCTGTGGTCCGACACGGTGAAGCCGTTCTTCACCCACGGCGACCTCACCGGCCTCGCCGAGACCCCCGCCGACTGGCTCGAGCAATGGATCGGCGGCGTGCGGGAGATCGACGACGGCGCCGAGCCAATCCAGGTGGACGTGCATCAGATGCTCGTGTCTGCACTGCACTCGAGCACGAGCACCGCCCTGGTCGGAGCGACCGAGGCGTTCCGAGCGCTGGCCGACCCCGAGCCCGCGACCGCCTACCTGGGGGCGCTCACCGCACTCCGCCTGGGCGACCTCGACCTGGCCCGGACGGCGACCGACGTGCTCAAAGCCGCCGACCGCAGCGCCGACCAGTGGCGGTGGGACCTCGCCCGCGCCGAGGCCCTCGAGCTCGCCGGCGATGTGCCCGGCTGCCTCGCATCCCTGGCCAACACCTTCGGCACCCAGTCCGAGGTATTCGACGGGTTGATCGCGGCTCAGCGCATCGTGGTCGCCTGTCAGCCATTGGGGGAGAGCGGCCTGCCCACCCTCGGCCAGGCTGCGCCAGAGGCGGTGTCGGAGGATGCCGGACGGGTTGGAGAGGCCAGCTACTGGGCCAGCGGACAGCCACTGCGCCACTACCTGTCCACCGTCGCCCTGGTGGACGGACCCGGCGCGCTCCAGCGGCACGTGCTCGAGCACGGGCTGCCGGGCTGGTCCGACGCCGAGGTGGACGCCGTGCTCGGCCGACTGACCGACGACGAGCGCGCCGCCCTCGACCCATTCGCTGTCGAGGCCACCGGGTTCGTGTTCGGCGGAGAGCGTGCAGACGACGACCTCCGACGCCTGATGCTCGCGCTGCCCGAGCTGCCGAAGCGGTGGTCGAAGTGGGTGGCCCAGTCCATCGAGACCCACCCCGCCTTCGCCGCCCTGATCGTCGCGCTGGTGCTCCAGCTCGAGCGGGGTCCCATCTACCGCCGCCTGCGCGCATGGGGTGCGGCCGACGAGCTGTCCCCCCAGGAGTCACGCTGATGCTCACCATCGCCCAGATCCGCGGCCTGGTGACCGCGGCCGTGAACGCGAACCTGGACCGGGACGCGCTGTTCGTGGGCATCGACCCGCTGTACAAGGGGGCGTTCGCCGTCCTGAACGCCGTGCTCCCCCAGCACCTGTCGGACCTGAACAAGCTGTCGTCGGACGGACCGATCCTCGACGGCAGCTTCCCCCTGCGCACCTGGCTGGAGAACGCCCAGTTCCTCACCATGTCGTTGCCCGTCTCCCACGTGTTTGCCGACGTCTTGCTGCAGCTCTCCGGCCGCATGGCCGACCAGGCGCCGCCGGCCGCCATGCTGCCCGAGTCCAACGAGGCCGTGTTCTTCGTCGACCAGCGGGTGGGGGTGGCGTTCTTCGCCGGCGGCGTGCGCACCGCGAAGAGCGTGGTGCGGTTCGTCGTGCCGGTGTTCGACGGCGGCGCCCGGGTGGTGGACAACCGCGGCAACCCCGCCACCAGCTACGGCACCGGGTGGGTGGTGGGCGCCGGCGGGCTGGTGATGACCAATGCCCATGTGGTGCGCGCCCGGATCGACAACACCCTCGTGGTCACCCCGGCCGACCAGGATCTCCAGCGGGCCGCGATGTCGGTGGAGTTCGACTTCGAGGACGGCAAGGCGACGACACCCGCCGCGGTGGCAGAGATCCTGCACCTGGACATCGCGCTGGACTACGCCATCGTGCGCCTGGCGCCGGGCCACCCCGACCGGCCCGCACTCCCGCTGCAGCAGCAGCGCATCGTGCTCGCCCCCCGCCCCGGCGGCGGCGGCCCGAACGACCTCGAGTACGTGCCGGTGAACATCGTGCAGCACCCGAACGGCGAGGCGAAGCAGGCGGCGTTCCGCGACAACGTGGTCACCCACTCCACCGACGCCGAGCTCCGCTACTTCACCGACACGAAGCGCGGCTCCTCCGGCGCACCGGTGTGCAATGACCGCTGGCAGGTGGTGGCGCTGCACCGGGCGTCGAGCGGGGTGGCGAAGGTGGTGTCGTTCAATGGGCGGCAGTCTGCGAGCACGAACCTGGGGACGCAGATCTCGGCGATTCTCGCGGATCTTCGTGGAACGCCGTTGTGGGCGATGATCGAGCCGGCCCTGGCGTTCGCCTGAGCGCGGGCAGAGGCGGGAGCACGGCGGCTCAGCGCACCGTGAAGGTGGTGCTGGCCTGCATGCGAAAGTCGTTGTTCGCGTTGAGCCGGGCTTCGTAGTCGCCGGGCGGGAGGTCGACGTCGCCGCCGTAGCGGAAGGTGTCGACCTGGAGGCTGCCGGCGTACGGCCCGGAGTAGGACGCCGGATCGGTTTATTCGAACGCCACATACCCATCATCCGCAGCCCCGAGCGGGAGGACGGCCAGCCAGTCCAGGGGCCACCCGTCCGCGTCGAACCAGCTGATCTGAATGGGGTCCCCGACGGCGTAGCTGGCGCTGTCGGTCCAGATGCGGGCGTCGGGGCCGTCGCAGTCCACTGCGAACGGCGCGCTGGCGCCCACCACGACCGACCCCTCTTCGTAGACCCGCACCTCGAGCGCACAGGAGCGGGGCAGGTGCTCGAACCGGTGCTCGCCCGCGCTCGCGAAGGCATGCACGCTCGACAACGCCCAGGACTCCGCCGAGCCTCCGGCCTCGCCCACGGCCACGAACGAGGACGCGGTCATCGCCTCGAGCACCTCCCAGCGGACCTCCAGGGCGTCCCCGCGGCAGAGCTCGGCGCGGTCGACCACCACGAACGGCGCGGTGGGGGCGGTGGTGCCCCACACGGGCTCGATGCCGCAGCGCGGGTCGGTGGTGGAGGTGGTGCCGGTGGGGGTCGTGCCGGACGGGGTGGTGCCGGACGGGGTGGTTGGGGCGGTGGGGGTGGTGCCGGACGGGGTGGTGCGGACAGGACATGGGTGACACATCGGGTGTGAGTCAGGGTGACAGGGGGCGCGTGTCCGAGGTCGCCACTGTCGCGCTGTCCGTGGTCGTCCTCCGAGCAGGTCTGGCCTCAGAGGGTGGGAATCCGCTACCGCAGACCCGCATGCCCGCGGAACCGGCGTGCGTGCCGCTCCGCGAGGGTTCCGGCCAGAAGGAACTGCACTTCGCTGGCGGTGTCGGGAGTCGGAATGACTGGAAGACGCCTACGGGCGCTTCGATCGCAACGTCCATGGCGTGCACCACGACCGAGTTCGTCGGGCGCTGGAGGCGGGCGCAACGAGCGAGCGGGTGCACATGTTCGGGCACGCCACCTGGACCTGGGCATGACGGCCCCGGCCGTGTGTGGGCGTGCACTGAGACCCGCTCGTCTTCGGTGACACCCGCCGGAGCGTCGGATGCGGACAAGCTCGGCGAGACACTCGATCGCGCCGCCCCGTACCAGGGGCGCGAGGGAGAGCACCCCGCGTACGAGATTGTCCGGGATGCGCGCGGCATCTTCATCGGAGAAGGAGACGTCGAGACCAGGGCCTGATCCGCGGAAGGTTGACCTACGCGCAAACCTGGCCAATCCTGCAGTATTCTTGCGCGTCAGGCGCTCTCCCCGGCAGTGCGCCCGCCGATATAGCTGGCTGGACCGTTCGGGGGCAGTCGTAAGGTGGAGCGTTCGATCTTTGCTACATCCCGCCCGTGCAGAAGGCGCACCGACCGTACGCGCACCGACGGGACAACTGGGCCGGCAGCGTCAGCCGGCCCCAGCCATATCGTTCGGCCCCCTCGAATTCTGGGATCACGTCGACCAGGCCCCGCCCCGTGACAGCCCGACCGGCCCCGGCCCGTACTACACCCGGACGCCAGCGGTTTCCAGCGGCGACGGCGGCGAGGAGCTCGACCCAGGTCAGCTCCCCGTACCCGAACACGAACCCATCGACGAAGGAGCCGTAGCTGCCGTCCCCTGCGATCTCGTCCCGCAGGGCGGTCACATAGGGCCCTCCCCAGACCACTATGGCGTCAGGTCAAAGGCGCCTTGCGATGATGCTGGCGACCATGTGTGCATCCTTGGGGTCTCTATGCGGCAGATCCGCAGGGGGTCGCGGACGGGGGAGGGCCTGCTCCAGGTCGGTGGCTTGGAGCGATTGCTGAGCGATGTCGGCCTGCTGCACTGTGTTCGGGTAGGCTGCGGCACGAGGGTGTGAACGATGACGACCGCAACGACTGCCCACCTGAACTGGCCGGTTGTGATTTCGCCTCGAGTCCAGCGAGGTTTCACGACCTCTTGCTGGCAGCAATGGTCAGTCGACGTCGCGTGGCAAGACGGCCGGCGCGGCCGGCTGCGGGGCCCGGAGGGAGCTGTCCAAACGCTCGTCCTGCTGTGGAAGATCGCGCAGACACAGCCACTTTCCGTGATTGCGGAGGCCTGACTGTCGATGGAACGCGCACTGTCCGAGCGATCCCGGTCTAGGCGCCCACCTCGGCCCGGCGTGTGGTCGTGAGCGGACTACGCGTCTACCGAAGCAATCGTCTGGAGGTGCTGGTCATTGCGCTCGCAGAGCAGCTGAGGGTGCCGGCCGGCGACCCGCTGCGGCCGGTCGAGGTGGTGGTGGGCAGCCGGGGGATGGAGCGTCACCTTCGCCACGCGCTCGCGGAGCAGCTTGGCGTGTGCGCCCATGTGCTCTTCCCGTTCCCCAATGCCGCGCTGGACGCCCTCGTCGTTGGAGCGCGAGGAGAACAGGACCCCTGGTCTCCAGGGGCACTCACCTGGGCCTTGCTCGAGGTCCTCCCTGCCGTGGCGGGGGCTCAGGATGCCGGACCCCTCCGGCGCTACCTCGGCGCTATGCCAGGCGCGGGACCGGTCGATGCGCGGACCTGGGGGCTCGCGCGGCGGATTGCCGACGCCTTCGACGGCTACATCACCTACCGACCAGACGTGGTCGCGGCCTGGAGCGAGGGTCGCATCGAGGGCCTGCCCGAGGCCCAGCGCTGGCAGGCGGCCTTGTGGCGAGCGGTCCAAGACCATCTCGAGAGCGTGCCCCATCGGGCCGAGCGACTCGCTACCCTGGCGGAGCTGCCGCCCGATTCGACGCCGCTGGCCGTCTTTGGCCTTGCCGGTCTGGCTGGGAGCTGGCTCGCAGCGCTGGGGAAGGTGTCTCAGAGCCGGCCTGTCGACCTGTACCTGCTCTGTCCGTCCGACCAGTACTGGGCCGACCTCGGTCGTCGGATGGCGCGGGATACGAGCCTGGCCGGTTGGTCGCGCGACGAGGTCACCGAGCGCCTCCGGGCGAGCCCGGATCGGGACAGCCTGGGCGACGGTGGGCACCCGCTGCTCATCTCCTGGGGTCGAACGGGCCGCGACCTGCAGATCCTGCTGCAAACCCTGCCGGATGGGTTCGAGGATCGCCGAACCGACCTGTTCATCGATCCTCGGGGCGGCGAGGCTCCCGACACGGCGCTGAGGGTCCTCCAAGCCGACATCGTGCGCGCGGTTCACCCTGCGATGCAGGAAGACTTTCCAGAGCGCCGGCTCGACCCCGGGGATCGCTCGCTGCAGTTCCACATCTGCCATGGGCCCACGCGGCAGGTCGAGGTCCTGCGGACCGCGCTCCTCGAGATCCTCGACCGGGAGCCGGAGCTTCGGCCGCGAGACATCGTCGTGATGACCCCGGACATCGATAGCTACGCGCCGCTCATTGGAGCGGTCTTCAACGAAGGGCAGCTCGCCCCGGGGCGTGATGGCTGGGGCCCGGCAGGCTCTCCACGATTGCCCTGGGAGCTGGCCGACCTGGCCGTGCGGCGGCTCAACCCGGTGGCGGACGCCCTGCTCCGGGTGCTCGAACTCGTGGAGGGTCGCGCGTCTGCCTCAGTGGTGCTCGATCTGCTCTCCCTGGAGCCCGTGGGCGAGCGCTTCGCGATCTCGGCCGAGGACCTGGTGCTCGTGCGCAGCTGGGTGGTCGAGAGCGGGGTCCGCTGGGCGGAAGGCGCGTCGCAGCGAGCGGCGCTCGGGCAACCCGACGACGCGCAGAACACCTGGCAGTTCGGGCTGGAGCGCATCCTGCTCGGGGTGGTGATGGCGGATGACGGGCGGCTCCCTGCTGGCGTTCGGCCGTTCGACACTGCAGAGGGTGGGGCCACTCGGTTGGTCGGCCGTCTCGCAGCGTTCTGCGGGACGCTCTTCGAGCAGATCGATCGACTGCGCTCCCCCCGTCCACTCGCGGGCTGGGTCGAGCAGCTCGCCGTCAGCGTGGACGCCCTGACCGCGACGTCGGGGCTCTCGGCCTGGCTCACCCGCCGTGTCCGGCAGGAGATCGAGGCCCTCGGGCGAGAGGTCCAGACCTCGCACAGCGCCGTCGATATCGACGTCTCCGCGATAAGAGCCTCCCTTGCACGCCGGTTCGAAGTCGCGTCGTCGGCACACCACGGATCCGGCGGGGCGATCACCTTCTGCGGGATGGTTCCCGAGCGCGCCGTGCCCTACCGGGTGGTGTGTCTGCTCGGCATGGACGACGGGAGCTTTCCCCGCACCACCGCGCGTGCAGCTTTCGATCTGCTACAGCATACCTCGCGAATCGGCGACCGCGACGCGCGCGATGAAGACCGCTACCTGCTGCTCGAGGCGGTGCTCTCGGCTCGCAGTCACCTGATCGTGCTGTACACCGGCCGCGATGTCCGGACGAACGAGGTCCGCCCCCCAGCGGTGCCGGTGAGCGAGCTGGCCGATGCGATCGACGCGACGTGGCCCGACGACGGGGGCCCCTCGCCGCGCGCTCGGCTCACCCGAGAGCACCCGCTCCAAGCCTTCGACACGCGGGACTTCGAGGCCGACCCAACGCCATGGAGCTACGACGCGCGCCTGCTGCAGGGGGTCAGGGCGTCCGCGGGCCGGCGGGTCGAGGCCACCGCCTTCCTGTCGTCAGATCTTGCGGCACCGTCGCAGGAGGTGTCGACAGAGGAGCTGCCGATCGAGGCGCTGGTCCACTTCTGGCGTCACCCGCTGCGGGCCTTCCTGCAGCGAGAGCTGGGGATCTACCTGTCCCGGGACGACACTGAGGACGTGCCCGATCGGGAGCCGCTGGAGCTTGGCTGGCTCGACCACAACCTGCTGCTGCAGGAGGTGCTCATCGCCCGCAGCACCGAGGTGGACCCCGAGACGATCCGCGAGGCGATGCGGGCCTCGGGCACGCTCCCGCTCGGCGGTGCGGGCCAGGTGGCTTTCGACACGATCCTCGCGCTCGCGCAGCAGATGGAGACCTGCGCCAGTGACGCCGTGGGCTGGCGCCGAGGTGCGTCGATGGACCTCGATCTCGACGTCGCC
>JBLFXJ010000297.1:0-10081 GCA_047609825.1 Myxococcota bacterium | reverse complement strand
ACCCGCCCGAGGTTGCAGTTGAGGTACGCATTGTCCTCGGCACCCTCGACCGCTGCGAGGGCCTTCTGGAACACGAACCTCGCAAGGGACAGCTGGTTCGTGTCGAGGTACGCCAGCCCCAAGCTGTTGTACAGCTCGACGCTATCAGCCCGCACCTTGAGGGCAGACTTCGCTTCGTCGATGGCTTGGTCTGGACGCCCTTGCTGCCGATACGCGTCGATGAGCGCCACCCGGATCGCGATGTCTTCGGGGAACCGGCCTACAGCGCTCCTGAACGTTCCGATGGCACCACCGAAGTCACCGCGCGCGGCCAACGTCCGGCCGAGCTGGAGCCACACCTCGGCGAGTTCATCATCGAGCCCCTTCGCGCGCTCGAACGCTCGCTGAGCTCCAGCGAGATCATCCGCGTGGTATCGAGCCACGCCGAGGTTGTAGTGGGCCACCGCTGCGTCGGGGAACCGCTTGGTTGCCTCATCCATGAGCGCCGTCGCGGACTCGGCATCAGCGATGCTGACATCGCCTTCCAAGAGGATGGCGGCGCTGCTCACCAGCTGCTCGAGCGACTTCTTCGCGACGACGACGGCGGCAGGATGATCGACTGGAGTCTCCGGCGCCTTCTTGGGCGCGCAGGCCATGGCGAGCGCCAGGCACACGATGGAGGTGCGCATCACTGGCCCCCCGCGCCGTCGGCTTTCGCCGGCACCCGAAGCGGTCGGATCGGCACTGGCGAGACGGGCACCGCCTTCCCGACGATCTCCCTCTTCAGCGCAGGATAGTCAGCGGGCCTACGGCGATTCAGCTCCGCATTGGCGTCGTCGATGTAGCGGGAGTGGCGCTTTGTACGAGTGGCAAACTGAACCAACTCGACCAGCCGTTTGATGCCCTGCTCCTCGAAGCCGTAGTACTTGGGGAACACCTTCTCATCGAGCAGGTCGAGGTAGGCGAACTGCTGCTCGTCAGGCCAGTCGGCTGGCGGCTTGATCGAGAGTCCAAGGTCGGCGAGGTAGAGCAATGCCTCCGCCTTCAGCAGATATGCCGCACTGATGTAGGCAAAGTCCGCATACTTCGCGATGAATGCATCTGCGCGCGAGCCAAGGGCCTTGATCTCGGCGGGCTTGGTCTCATCGAGGAGCACCCCGTCCTTCTCCTCGTCGCCCGTGAGCTGGTCGTCGACCAGGTCGTCGAACATGACCTGCAGCACCCTGAACTCGGCGCGGGCGGCGCTGTGCTGGCCTCGGGCGCCGACAACGCCGCCGGCGCCGACGATCGCGTCGAACCGCGCGACGATGGCGTCTTGCCTCGCTTCGGCCGCTGCTACGTTGCCGAGCTCCGCGTGCAGGGATGCGATCCTGCCCTCGGCATCGAGCGCCCGGTCGGGGTTCGTGTTGCCGTAGTCATCCAGGTACTTCTGCCAGAATCGAAGTGCGCGGTCGGGCGAGACCTTCTCCCAGGCCTCCCCCGCCATGAACATCACCTCTTCCTCATCCGGCCGGTCGTAGTTGCTGGCGTAGGTCTCGAAGCCCAGCGCTGCGCCCTCGTACTCCTCCAGCCCGAGCTGGAGGAACGCGGCGTTGTACACCGCATCGGCGGCATTCACGTCGGATGGGAACAAGTCGACCAGCTGCCGGTAGAAACCGATGGCCCGCTCAAGCTGGAACGTAGCCTCGTAGTTGGCGGCGATGTTGAACAACAGCACGCGCGACTTGTCGTTGTCGGGGTACTCGGCGACGAACTTCTCGTACAGCTGGTTGGCCTGGTCGACCTTGCCCACCTGTTGGTAGTAGTACGCCGCGTTGTAGAGTGCGTCCGGAGCATATTCGCTCCTCGGAAACTCCGACTTGAACGCGAGGAACGCCTCGGCAGCACCGATGTTGTCGCCCGCCTCGGCGGCCTGCAGCGCGAGCTTGAAGGTGGAGCCTTCCAGGGTGTCCGCGAAGTAGCTGTCAACCGTGTCAGCGGGGCCCAGCGACATGGTGGCGAAGTTCTTGCTCCACTTTCGTACCGATGCGAGGTCGTTCTCGGCGATGTACGAGTCGAGCAGAAGGCTCGCGGCGAACGATGCCTCTTCCGTGCGGGGCATCTCTTCGATGAGCTTGAGGAACCGAGGCCGCGCCTCTTCATACCGGTTGTGGTAGAAGAGGATCTGCCCCGGGATATACACTAGTTTCGACCGATCGTTCTCGAACGATGCCGCATAATCGGGCATGTCCGCCGCCGGCTGTTCCGCGAAGGTGTGGTCCACCAGAACGTCGACCGCTGCGATGAACTCGGCTCGGTCTTTCGTGAGCGCGTACACCTCGATGGAGGTGCCGGGCGCGGGCTCATAGGAGGACTCGACGACAGGCGACGCAGCGGGTTCCCCGGGCGGCCCTGACTGAGTCAACATCTGCTGCAGCCGAACGTCCATGAGCGAGTAGCGGGCACCATCATCGAAGTCATGGTAGCGGTCGCTGCGGATGAGCGAGTTGTACTCAGCCGCTGCGGCCTCCCACTGGCCCGACAGCCGGAGGGCCGTCGCCAGGAACCACTGCTGCTGATAGTAGTCGTCGCTGATCGGGAACTTATCCAGGTAGTCCCTGTATTTCACAGCGGCGATTGCGTACTCTTGTGAGTCGCCACTCTCCTGCGCGCGCACGAAGTACTCGATCGCGACATCGAGCAGAGACGACTCGATGTAGTCGCGTGCACGCTGGAGGGCGTCCGGGTTGTTGCGGTTGGCGTTCCACCACGGACTCCCCTCACCATACAGCTCTGTCAGGCGGAGGCGCTCAGCCCCCGACTCCTGCAGGTTCCGCACCAGGAAGTTCGTTGAATAGAGCCGCACAACCGCCATGTGATGGTCGGGGTTGTCCGCCTTGTTGACCCACCGGGGATCGAACTGCAGCTTCTGGTAGGCGCCGATGGCTTCTGCTGGACGCGAATAACGGAGAAGAACCTCCGGGAGCTCCAGGTAGATGTCCCGCTCGTACGGACGGGCGCCAACCTCCCCGAAGAACCGGGTGGCGATGTCGACGGCATCCACATCCTCGACCGCGGCGATGTCCGCGAACGAGTACGCCATGAACTTCTTAGCGTCTGGTGCGAACGGGCTCTGCTTGCCGCGGCCCTGCCGGTAGGCCTCCGACAGGTCAAGGAGCTGCACGAACAGGGCAAGCGCCTCGTCATACTGATTCAAGCGGTACCGCGACCACGCCATCTGGTAGACGGCCTGGGTGAAGTAGGGACTGCTCTCCCCTTTCTCGACGACCTTCCCGTACTCGGCGATCGCCTGGTCGTTCTCGCCGTCAGCGAACATGAAGTTGCCGAGGAACAGGTGCGATCTGTCGGCGAGTTCGGACTCCGGGGCGACCTCGATCAACTCGGCGAACACCTGACGTGCCCGCGTCTCGTCCCGCTGGGCCGAGGTCTCGTCGGTGAGGCAGAACCCGAGCATCAGGTAGACACCGTCGAGCCTCTCGTATCGCTTCGACTTGGGGACCGCGGCGTTGTCCGCGATGATGCGGTCGTACAGCGCGATCGGGCGCGACAGGTCCAGCTTCGGCTCCGGCCCTAGTCCCTCGAGCACCTCGATGTCGTCGCTCTCGGCCTTCAGGTAGTACTCACGAGACTCGGCGAAGAACTGCTCCGAAGAGACCTCGAAGTACAGATCGGCGAGCCGGAACCGTACATGGGACGCGTACACGTCATCGCCGTAGTCGCCGAGGAAGCGCTCGAACCGTTCAACGGCCACGTCGCGCTGGCCACGCTCGACATCCCGGAGTGAGCCGAGCAGTGCATCGTAGCCTTCGACGAGCCGGGCGCGCTCCGCCCGCTCACGCTGACCGACGAACACCCGGGTGTCGTCATCGATCTCTGTCATCCGAGCCAGGAAGCGCTCGTGGGCCGAGCGGAAGGCGGCGACCTCCTCCGGGATTGGGCCTTCTACGCGCTCGGCGGTCTGGGCGCCCGCGAGGGACGAAAGGATCAGGATCGAGAGAAGAGACTGCATGTCACTCTCCGATCTTTTGGCGGATCAACGTGAACCGGGCCTCGAGTTCCTCGAGGAGCTTGTTCCGCTCGCGCTTGGCGCGGTCGATCTCGTCGGCTGTCTGAAGCTTCTGAGCCCAATACACGTCGATGATTCCTGAGTCGGCTTTGAGCACACTCTGCGAGAAGAAGTCCTCCAAGCGCCCAAAACCCTCCCGGGTGAGGGCCACAGAGACCGCCTCTCCGGCGCCGCGGGCCAGCCCCAGCTCCCGGCGCTGCGTGGCCACCTCTTGGACCTCAATATCGAACCTGGCCCTGATGCGTGCGGTCTCCGAAGCCACCACCGACTCCAGCGAGCCGTCCACATGGTCCAGAAGCGCATTCACGCGTTCGACATCGGCAAACATCCGATCGAGCCGCTCTCCCTCGTTGCCACCGGAGCCCGCCCTCAATCCGAGGTAGCTCGTATGTTGGTCCGACAACGCAGAGACGAGGCCGGGTTCTACGACCACTCTCGTGGCGCCGCTCCGACCCTCCAGCGCCGCAAGAGCGGCTTCATGGTCAGCCAGCCGCTTTCGGGCTTGCTCCAGCTTCAGCAGCCTCGCGTCGAGCGCCGAGCTGCTCGCCAGATCGAGCCGGAGCCCGTCCGCTGCCGCCGCGTGCTCATTGACCGTGGTGCGCGCTGCGACCACCTGCGCCCTCGCGCCCGACATCGCAGACTCGCGTTCGTTGAACGCCGCCTGGCCGCGATCCACCGACTCCGAGAACGCCGTCACCCGAGCGAGCAGCGCCTCGCGATCGCGCGCTAGCGCCTGAACCACGCTGGACCTCGCCGGAGGAGCGCCGCCATTGAGCAGCCAGGCTTCCTCAGCGGCGAGCAGGTCGAGCTCGGCCTCGAGGTTCGACGCGCGGTACAGGCCGGCGTCCACGCGGAGCCGGCCCAGGTTTGCCAGCCCTCCATTGTCTCGGAGCACGGACTGGAGTTCCTCGACCAGTCGCTCCGAGACAGCGAGATCGCGCTCCTGCGCTCCGAGCTGAGCGAAGACGCTGATGGCGCGAGAGAGCTCCGGATCCGACCGCATCATCGACAGCGCGAATGACGGCAGCGCTTCCCGCCCGCCCGCCTCCAGGTAGACCACCTGCTCCAGATATGCGCTCGGATCGGACTCGCTGTCGGACAGCGAGCGGAATCGGTCGCGGACGGGCGCATACGCGTCGACAACTGCCTCGAATGCGCCGAGAGCCGCCGTGAACGAGTCGTCTCGGCGGAAGCCATCCGTGCGGGACGCGATCTGCATATGCAGCTGGCCCCGCACCAGCTGAAGCTGCGCCGAGTACTCGTGCTCTGGGTAGGCCAGCAGGAAGATGTCGATGGAGTTCAGGGCGTCTTGCCACTCCTCCCTGCGGATCGCCGTCCAGACCAGCTCGTAGTATTTATCTGGTGTGAACGTGGATTCCGCGGAGACACGGTTGTAGAATTCCAGCGCCTCCAGCAGCTGCCCTCGCTCATAGGCGATGCGGCCCAGCGCGAGCCAGGCCAGGTCGACCACGTCGCGCGCCTCGACCGAATCGACGGACTGGTCCGCTGCGGCCTGGAACCTGAGCACGGCGTCGTCAAGCCGACCGTCCACCACATGAATTGCGCCGAGCCAGTACTGAGCCTTCGCGTACCACACCGGCCCAGGACGGATCTTGCCGAACTCCTCGACGGCCCGGGCCACATCCCCTTGGTCGTACCTGCTCTTCGCCACTGCGTAGCGAATCTTGGGGCTGGTCGCGAAGCCGCCCCGCCCGACCTGGTTCGCGTAGAACGCCTCGAAGGCCACCAGATCGCCGGACTCGCTGTACAGCTCCAACAGCCTGCCGACGGCATCCTCCCGGAATGGATGTCGAGGAGCCTCCATGATCGCGAGATACCTGCCCTCCGCCGTGAGGTAGTTGTCGAGTTCGAACAGGGATTCAGCCAGGTACCACTCCGCGTCGGTGTGCAGCCCCAGCTCCAGAAGTGCGCCCGTCGTGACAAGTCCGAAGAACCCTTCGGCTGCCTTCCGATGGTCCGCGAGTATGAACGCGTACACGTTGTCCTGGTATCGGACAAGTGCCTCGTCTTCGGAGAGGTAGTCACGCCCGGACGCGCGCACCTGTGCGTCCAGGCGCTGCGCCTGTTGCACGATGGGTAGAATCCGGCTGGCGAGTTCATCCAATCCGGCCGTGCCGTCGGCGGCATTGGCCGAACCCGAGGCCAGCGAGACCACGCCGACCACTATCCGTGCGATCCAGGCGTGAAACATCACTCTCGTAGACTCTCCACCCGGGGCTCGAAGCGTATGTCGGGCCGTTCCGCGAAGTTCCGGAGGCCTCCCCGCGTGTCTGCGATGACCCGGATCAAGGTGAGCTTGCCATCTTCGATCTTGAACGAGAAGTTGGACTGCACCCGGAACTGGTAGTCACGGAGGTAGCTGAAGATCTTGTATCCCTTGCCGCGAAGGACCATCTGCACGCGGAGTTGATGCTCACCGGGCGGGATGGCCTGCTCGAACACCTTCAGCTCGCGCATCGTATCCAGCGTGCCGGATGGGTCGACCTTGCCGAAGATGTTGCGACCATCGACGAAGTACTGGACAGACTCCATCGTGTAGCCGCCACCGAGCTGGTTCACGTGCCAGATGTTCAGGCGAGCCCCGACGGTGCCCCCCTCGGTCACCAGCTCCTTCAGGAGCTGGAGCGTCGCCTTCGAGCGGAAGACCCGCTCCTTGAGGCGATTGACTTCTTCTTCCACCGTGCGCAGCTCGCGTCCGAACTCGGCGACATCCCCAGCATCATCGGCTGGTGTGACCGCGGCGTCGACCGCGCCCTCGCCTTCGTCCTGGGCAATGGCGCCCAACGCAAGGCCAACCGCCATTGCGACGACGGCAAAAACCCTGGTCGCTGTACGCATCCAACGGAGCTGCATGAAGACCCTCGAAACCGCACGGACGTGTGCGCCACCAGCGCGTGGTTGACACGGTCGCCACTATAAGCGGTTTGCCGTCGCGCGCCCTGACGTTCACCCGACGCGTCACTGTCACTCACCGTCTTCCGCCACCACTGCGGCGTCATCTCCCGACACGGTGAACATCTGGCGCGCGAAGCGGTCGTGAAGCCGCTTCACCCGGCTGCTGCCGCCCGTGAAACCGTTCACGAGAAACGCGAACGCGTACCTGCGACCGCCAACGCCGTCGACGTAGCCCACGAGGCAGTGGACGCCGTCGATGGTGCCGGTCTTCCCCCGAAGACGACCGGGGGCGTCGGTGAGCCTCCGCCACAGCGTGCCGTCGCGTCCGGCGATGGCCAGCGAAGCATAGAACTCGCCGTACGTTTCGGAGCGACCTGCCATATCTGCCAGAACAGCCGTGATGCTGGCAGGGGAGAGTCCCGCTGTGCGGCTGAGGCCACTGCCATTCACGAGTGTATATTGCTCCTCCGGCACACCCAGCTCACTGAGGTACCTGGCGACGACAGTCAGCCCCTTGGCCGTCGTGCCGCTTCCACCTTCGACCTCTGCGCCGAGTGCCCGGAGCACCAGCTCGGCGTGCAGGTTCAAGGAGTTCTTGTTCATCTCCATCAGCAACGCGCCCAGCGGTGCACTTCGGCGTACGAAAAGGAGATCCGCCGACTGGGGCACAGTGCCTCGGCGAAAGCCGCGCGCGACGGACAGGCCCTGCGACTTGGTGAGGTGGGCCAGAGCGGCGGCGAAGTGTGACGTCGGATCCTCTACGGTCCGGTAGTACCAGCCGGCCTCGGCCCCGGCCGGGACGGAGCCCGTGACGGTGTACCGCATGCGGCCGTCGACTACCTCACGCTCGATGTCCAGCCAGCGACGCGACCTGGAGCTGCCAGTGGTCACCTCGTTGACCACGGTGACGTAGTCCGGCGCCTCCGTCTCGAGCTGGACCCGCGCGGACTCGCCCACAGCCGTGCCTGGTCCGACGATGATTCCGACCGCATTGTGGTTCAGCGTGAGCGCGCTCAGTGTAGGGAAATAGGAGGGACCGACTCGGATGTCCCGCTCCTTGCCCCATCCAGGCAACCGGTACTCCGGCTTCATATACGTCTCGTCGAGCACGACCCTCCCGGCGATGCGCTCGATGCCACTGAGCCGGATGTCCATGACCAACTTCCACAACCGCTCGACCACCATCGTGGGATCGCCCGTACCCTTGATGTAGAGGTTGCCGTTCAAGGTGCCTTCGGCGTCGATCTCGCCGTCGACGTACACCTCGGTGGTGAAGCGCCACGCGGGTCCGAGGTAGCGGAGCGCGGCCGCCGCCGTGAGGACCTTCATGGTGCTGGCCGGGACCAAGGGCCGCGTGGGGGCTTCGCCGAAGACAAGCTCACCGGTCTCGAGATCCACGACCGCGATGCCGACCTCACCCTCGCGGAACAGGCGATCCGATCGGAGAGCTCCAAGCAGTGGCTCGAGGATGCCAGGCAGCCCGACCACGTCTTCCCCACGCGCAATCTGCGGCATGAGGAATGCAAGGATGGTGCTGAGGACGAAGGTGATGAGGAGAGCGGGCGGGGCCTTCGGCATGGGCTTCCGGCGATCGGGGGAAGAATGGACGAACAGGCCGTTCGCTGAACCAGGGTAGCCTACCCTGGGCACGCGCACCGACCGTAGCGCCGGCAGCGGCTATGCTGGGCCCGCGGAGGAGCGATGGTGTTGCTAGCAGCCTTGTGGGTCGCAGGCGCGGCAGCACAGGGGTTCGACACGCACAAGCCGAACATCCCGTCCGCGGGCGTCGCGGCGGAGGATGGTCCGGGCGCACTGTGGGCGAACCCCGCCAACCTCGCCTTCGACCCGGACAGGCGCTACGCCTTGTTCTTCGGGAGAGGTACAGAGGGCACTCCCACATCGATCGCGATCACCGGCGGGATCGAGGGATTGGGACTGGGCATCCACAACCTTGTCCGCGGCGATGGGCGCTCGGACTGGTCACTCGACTACGGCACGAGCATCCCACTGCCGGAGCGGGTGTCGGTCGGGCTGATGTTCAGCTGGAACTTCCGCCAAGATACGTCGAACTATGTGGCATACGACGCCGGTCTTTCGTGGCGTCCGCTCCCATGGTTCGGGATCGGAGCCGCGGCGCAGAACATCGGCACGCCGGACACGTCCGGCATCTCCCAAGCCCGGACTGCGATCGGCTTCGCCATGCGTCCGGTCAATCGGGCAGTGGTGCTCGGCGCCGACTACGTCCGGCTGTTTCCCACCACCGGGTTCGCGGAGACACGCGACGGGCGCGACGAGGCGCGAGCGTCTCTGCGGGTTCGCCCAACCGAAGGTCTATATCTTCGCGGCCACGTCGACCTTCAGGCGGCATCTTCGGGTCCTCTCCCATCAGGCGTCTGGAGCTACCGCGGAGCAGGCGTTGCGCTCGAGGTGTACCTCGACGGGGTGGGCGGGGGGTACCACCACGGCCTCCTGTCGGGCTCGGACCAGGTGCAGACCGCGTGGATCGGCACCGACGAACCGGGGGAGAGCCTGTTCCGTTCCGGGCGGCGAGTGCCCGCGGTCGCAGTGCTCGAGGCGCCCCCCTACCAGCCCGTGACAGTCTTGTTCGGCAGAGACACGACGCTCAGCTGGCTCGACACCCTGGAGCTGATCCGACGCGCCGAGGAGCAACCGGGCGTCAAGGGACTTGTCCTCACTCTCGGCGGGGCACGACTGTCATGGGCGCGACTCGAGGAGCTGCGCGCACGAATCCAGGAACTCGAGCGCCGAGAGCGCCCTGTGCTGGTGTTCTTGACCGGGCAAGCAGACACCGCCACGTACTACGCGGCGTCCGCCGCATCTCGCGTCGTGATTCACCCAGCCGCCACCCTGGACCTCATCGGCACCCGCGCCGAGCTCGTCCACCTTCGGGGCGTGCTCGACCTGGTGGGGATCGAGCCACAGTTCGTGCGGCGCGCCGAGTACAAGGCCGCACCTGAGTCCATGAGCCGACATGAACCCTCTGCACCTGCACTCGAGCAGGAGAATGCCTTGCTCGACGACCGTTGGGAGGCACTCGTCACCGGGATCGCCAGTGGGCGACGGGTCGCGCCAGAGCAAGCGGTCACATGGGTCGATGGC
>JBLFXJ010000296.1:0-10219 GCA_047609825.1 Myxococcota bacterium | reverse complement strand
GCGGGCGGCCAAACACCCCGTTGCCGAGGTCACGCTCGGGCACCCGGGAGGTGTCTGCGCAGTGCGCCGGGCGGTCCGAGCCTGCCAACAGCCGGGATGGTCGGTTCGCAGACGCGGCGTTTGCAGCCGATACATGGGGCCCGACCTCGGCATCCAGCACACCGATTCCCACGCCGCGGATCAGGGTCTTGCCGCTGTCGGGGTACACCGCGAACTCGCCTGGGGCATGGGCCGACGACAGCGCGAGGTAGCGCACGGGTGCGTCTCCGTGGTTCCGAGACTGGTGCGCGAGCCAGGTCCCGGGCGGGTAGGCCACCAGCTCACGGGGAGCGAGGGTGTACTCCGTGTATGCGTCGTCGTCTGGGGCCAGCTCCCGGACGGTGAGCTCGCCCTCCAGGGTCATGAACAGCTCCTCCTCGCCCCAGTGCGCATGCAGCGGACAGGGCAGCTGGCCCGGCTCGAGCACCGTCACGCTGACGCCGAGGCAGGTGGTCTGCAGCAGAGCGCCGACTTCCAGAGTGCGTCCGTCGTACTGGCTCGGCCGCGGTCGGTCTGCCCAGCTGGGCGTGTAGTCGGCCGCCGAGGGGCGGAGCACATTGGACGGGAGCACGGACACCTCGACGGTCGGCAGACGTTCCGGATACCCCCGCGCCAGCGTGGAGGGAGGGTGGAGCCGAAGCCATCGAGGGCCGCTCTCGTGGTGATCCGGGCGCTGTGGTGGCTGGGACGGCTCGGTCTCGGCCCGGCGCTCACCCGCGGATACCTGGGCGCCATCGCTCGGTTCGGACCGCGCGGCATGCCGCTGGTGTTCCGTGGCTACGCGCCCACCCCGTCCGACGTGTTCGTGTGCACGTTCGCGAAGAGCGGCACCAACTGGGCGATGCAGATCGTCACCCAGATCGCCCACCACGGCGCGGCAGAGTTCGGGCACGTGCACGCCCTGGTGCCTTGGCCAGAGGCGCCGATCCAGTCGATGGTGGCGCCCCTCTCGGCGCCGGTCACTTCGCCCACGGGGCTGCGGGCGGTGAAGACCCACGTGCCGGCGGCACACGTGCCGCTCGCCGAGCACGCTCGGTACCTCGTGGTGATCCGCGATCCGAAGGATGTGTTCGTCTCGAGCTTGCACTTCGTCTCCGGCATCATCAACGGCATCTGGGCGGCTCCGCCCGCGCTCGACGACTGGCACGCCCGGTTCGTTGAAGAGCGCTTTCCGCTGGGATCGTGGGTCGAACACACCGCGGGGTGGTGGGCGCTGCGGGACCGCGACAACGTGTTGGTGCTCACCTTCGCCGACCTGCACGGCGACCTGCCCGGCGCGGTGGCCCGGGTGGCTGAGTGGATGGGTGTGACGCTCACGCCGGCCGCCCTGGGGGCGGTGGTCGAGCGGAGCGGTTTTGCGTGGATGAAGGCCCATGAGGCGCAGTTTGCGACACCGATCCCAGCGATTAAAGGGCCCCGTGCGGTGATGATCCGGCAGGGCAAGCGGGGTGGGGCGGCGTCGCTGCTGACTGCGGAACAGCTCGCGGCGATCGACCAGGTATGCCGCGATGGACTGCGAGACCGTGGCTCGGATCTTCCCTACGAAACCCTGTTCGGTGGAGCGTGAGCGTGGACCCCAGCGACATCGCACGGCAGCTGGCCTCCCTCGACCCGGCCGCCCGCGCTGCCCTCCTCGACAGCCTGTCTGCGGGGCTCGACCAGCACCTGGGCCTCCGGTACCGCGCGGCGTCCGCCACCGAGGTGACGGCAGTGCTGGTGGTTGGGCCGCAGCATGTGCAGCCATATGGCCTGGTGCATGGCGGGGTGTACTGCAGCCTCGCCGAGGCGGCCTGCTCGGTGGGCGCCGCGCTGGCAGTGCTCCCGCAGGGCCAGAGCGCGGTTGGCGCTGAGAATCACACGCGATTCCTCCGTCCGACGCGGCAGGGCGCGACGCTCACCGTGGTGGCCAGGCCGGACTCGGTCGACAAGGGGTGGCACACCTGGCGCGCGACCATCGATGACGACCAGGGGCGTCGCTGCGCCGAGAGCACCGTGGTCGTGCGCGCGCTCGATGCGGGCGTCGCGCTGGCCGGCGAGACCGTGGCGCTGCCCGCTCCCGCCCGGGGTGCGGATCGCGGCTAGATCGGGCAGGATAGTCAGGCTTTCGCTGGAGACACCATGTACCTGCTGCTCGTCGTCGGCCTGCTCGGCTGCAAGCCCCCACCCGAGGCGCCCCAGGGGCTCGACGAGTCCACCCGCTACCTCGTACGGAACTTCTACACCGCCGATGCCGACTTTCAGGCCGGCGTGCAGGGGTTCGTGGACTGGTACGAAGACGAGGGCGTGGACCTGGTGGGTGAGGCGGCGAATACCGACACGCTGGACGCCTACACGATCGGCGATCTCAGCCCGAGCGACATCGCTCACCTGCCCATCGAGAACCGCATCCTGTTGAACATGGACAAGGATGAGTGGGGGCAGCGCGATCTGAGCCGGGCGAAGGGCGTGGTGTCGCTGGCGGAGATGGACTGCAAGTGGACCAAGGCGGAGAAGCTGCTCGTCCGCGGTGATCAGGACGTGGTGTTCTCCGACGACTTCGAGGGCTACGAGCGCACCTACGTCAGCAAGCGCACGGCGTTCGAGGGGGCGACCTCCGCGCTCGAGTTCGACGCGGTGAAGGAAGACCTCGACCCGTGGGCGCCAGACTTCGAGCCGGCGGACTTCGAGCGCTCGCTGCTTCTCACCGAGAACATGATCGACCCCACGCGCGTGCTGGTGGCCGACATGGAGTCGTACGCGATGAACCTCGACCTGCGCCACGGCCAGTTCGAGATCGGCGAGGACGAGCTGGGAGTGCTCTCCATCGTCACCTACAACATCGAGGCGGCGTGGGGCTCGAAGGGCGAGAACGCACTGCTCCAGTCCTACAGCGTGGAGATCAACGTCGAGCGTCCGGGCAACAAGACCCTGCGCATGCTCGCCGTGTGGGCCGAGCCACTCGGTGGCGGGATCGAGCCCGATTCCGCCCTCGCGCTCAACTTCGCGGTGAACAAGTCCCTCGCGTCGTCCGAGCGGTTGTCCGACATCTGTGCCGGTGAGATCGAGCTGTGAACGAGCTCATTCCGCGAGGAGCGTGCGCACCAGGGCGTCCAGCTCGTCGGCGTTGAACGAGGCGCGGATCGCGCGGATCCGCAGGTCGGGTCCGATCACCACGTCGCGGGGGTAGGGGAAGCCCACGCCGGCCGGAAAAGCTAGCTGCCCTGAGGTGTTTGGCGCATCGGCGACTAGCGGGAAGGTGACCCCGGTCTGCTCGCGGAACGCATCCAGCAGGTCGGGTGATTCGCTCGGGCGGTACAACCCCACCACGAACAGGTCGTCGTCGTCGTGGTCCCGTGCGAGCTGCTCGAGGTCCGGAAACTCCAGACCACACACGGGTCAGAACAAGGCGAAGTAGGCGAGCACCGTGACCCTGCCCTCGAGGTTCGCGAGCTGACCGGCGCCCGTGGGGTCGAGGAAGGCGAAGTCGTCGGTGAGGCGGTCACCGAGGTCCAGGGCCGGGCTGTCGTGTACGGCCACCGGCACGATGTATGGGTTGCGCGACGGTTGTGGTGCGTTGGTGGCGAGGGAGAGGGTGGCGTCTCCGGCTGCCGGCGGTTCGTACCCCAACACCACGGGCACTGTGGCGAACGCGGGGACGCGGGTGGGCACGTCGATGAGCTGAAGCGCCGGATCCGAGCTGGCCGTATCGTACACCACCAAGTCAAGCGGACCGCGATTCACCAAGTCCAGGCGGGTGGTGCTGGGCTCGGTGGACACCTGCACCCCGTCCGTTGGGATGTACAGGTCCGCGCCCACCCAGCCGGGGCGGATCTGGAGGCTCGACACGCCGTACCACTCGGCGGCGTACACCGAGTCCTCCCAGGCGGCGACCGACAGGACCTGCTCGAACCTCGGCTGCAGGTGTTCTGCTCCCACGGGGATGAGCGAGGCGCGGTCAACCACGCTGACGAAGCTCCAGTTGGACACGGCGAGCCAGCGGGAGGTGGCGGCGACGGCCTGAACCGAGCCCGCGGGCTGGAGGTGGTCGATCACCTGGGCTGTCGATGGATCGGTCGCGTCGATCACCGCGATGCCGTCGCTCCCGAGCGCGACGTAGACGTGGTCGTCGAGAGCGTCGAGCTGGCGGGGGCGGCCGGGCGTCTCCACCACGGTTGTCCGCTCGGGCCGGGCCGGGTCCGCGAGGGAGAGCCGGTGCACGGCGTTCGTGTCGCTGACCCAAAGCTGGTCGCCCACCTGCTCGACCGCGACGGCATTGGTGAACCCGTCGACCGTGGCCACGTGCTGCGGCCGCTCGTCGACCAGGGCATACACCCGCAGTCCGCCGCCGTGGGCCGCCACGTACAGGTGGGTGTCCGATGCCGCGAGGCCCGCGTACAGCACGCCGGGCTCGGTGAGCACGTCGACCCGGAACAGGCCCTCTCCGGTGACGCGATAGGTCCACAGCGCGGGCTCGGGTCGCCAGCTGTCGCCGTGATGGGTGAACCACACCAGGCGGTCGCCACCGGTCGTCTCCGGACCGAGGGCGATGTGCTGGCACCGGTCCTCCACCGCGGTGAAGATCAACGGCTGCTCACGCGGCGCGACGCGGAACCCGAACCCGGTGCACAGGTACACCCGGCGCTCGTCCACCGCGATGTCGACCGGCTCGATCAGCGGCGCCCATCCCACCGGCACCAGGCTGTCGCCGTAGCTGCAGCAGGTGTCGCCCAGCGGGGGGCCATCGGCGCACAGGGTGTCCGACGCGCACGGCAGCCCGGCGAGGCCCGACAGGTCGTCGTCGGGGTCGACCTCCACCGGTCCCTCGTACAACTCCGCAACGACCGAGGGGGCCAGCCCAGGGCGCGGATCGTCGGCGGTGCAGGCGAAGAGCAGGGGGAGCCAGATCATCGGCGACTAGTCGGGCTGGACGGCGACCCACACCGCGTGCAGCACGCCCGGAAGCCAGAAGAACCACACCAGCACCAGGTTCACGATCAGATCCACCCCGAGGCCCCGCTTCATCCACACCGCGATGGGCGGGAACAGGCCGCAGAGCAGCAGGCTCAGGAACGTGGTGGACGAGCCGCCCCCATTCCTGCCGTGGCTGGAGATGACCCAGGCCGCGTGGATGGCGCCGGGCAGCCACCCCATCAGGGTGAGCACGATGTTGATCACGAGCTGGACGCCGACGCCGGCTTGGAGGAACACGGCCACCGGCGGGATGAACCAGCCGAGGATGGCGCGGATGAAGTCGCTGGTGGTCTCGGAGTCGGACATCGAAGGGCCTCCACGGCGTCTGCGCTCGCATACG
Organism: Myxococcota bacterium; assembly: GCA_047609825.1. Lineage (GTDB taxonomy): Bacteria > Myxococcota_A > UBA796 > UBA796. Next base: position 4,890 of record JBLFXJ010000296.1, on the reverse strand, counting down.
CCGTTCGGGCCCTGGATGTTGCCCCCAAATGTGGAGAGCGGCCGCGAGCGCCCTACACGCGGGCGATGATCCCGTTCAGCGTGGCGCTGGGCCGCATCGCTGCGCGCACAGACTCCTCGTTGGTCGAGTAGTAGCCGCCAACATCCATCTCCACGCCCTGCACCCCATTGAGCTCCGCGACGATGGCCGCCTCGTTGGCCTCGAGCGCATCGGCCACTGGCGCGAACCGGGCTGCGAGCTCAGCGTCATCGGCGCCGGCGATGGCCCGCGCCCAGTACATCGCGAGATAGTAGTGGCTGCCGCGGTTGTCGAGCTCGTTGACCTTGCGGGACGGCGACTTGTTCGTGAGCAGGTAGCGGGTGGTGGCGTCGTCGAGGGTGGCCCCGAGCAGTCGCGCCCGCGGAACGTCGAACCGCTCGCCCAGGTGGTCGAGCGACACGGCCAGAGCGAGGAACTCACCGAGGGAGTCCCACCGCAGGTGGTTCTCCTTGTTGAACTGCTGCACATGCTTGGGTGCAGAGCCGCCGGCGCCGGTCTCGAACAGGCCGCCGCCGTTCATCAGCGGCACGATGGAGAGCATCTTCGCGCTGGTGCCGACCTCGAGGATCGGGAACAGGTCGGTGAGGTAGTCGCGGAGCACGTTTCCGGTGACGGAGATCGTGTCGAGCCCCTTGCGGATGCGCTCCACCGAGAACGTGGTGGCGTCGACCGGGTTGAGGATGTGCACCTCCACATCGGAGGTGTCGCCCAGGTAGGCCTCGACCTTCGCGATGATCTGCGCGTCGTGCGCGCGGTCGCGGTCGAGCCAGAACACCGCCGGAGTGCCGGTGGCGCGGGCGCGGCGCAGGGCGAGCTGGACCCAGTCGCGGACCGGGGCATCCTTGACCTGGCATGCGCGCCAGATGTCGCCAACCTCGACCGTGTGCTCCAGCAGGGTGGTGCCAGCGGCATCGACGACGCGCACCGTGCCATCGGCCGGCACCTCGAAGGTCTTGTCGTGGGAGCCGTACTCTTCGGCCTTCTTGGCCATCAAGCCCACGTTCGACACGCTGCCCATGGTGCGCGGGTCGTAGGCGCCGTGGGCCTTGCAGTCGTCGATCACCGCCTGGTACACGCCGGCGTAGCTGCTGTCCGGGATGGTGGCCTTGGTGTCCTGGGTGTTGCCCTGTGCATCCCACATCTGGCCGCTGGTGCGGATCATCGCCGGCATCGAGGCGTCGATGATCACGTCGGACGGCACGTGCAGGTTGGTGATGCCGCGGTCGGAGTCCACCATCGCCAGCCCCGGGCCTGCCGCGTAGGCGGCTGCGATGGACGCCTCGACCGCAGCGCGGGTGTCGGCGGGGAGGGCATCGAGGCGCCCCACCAGATCGCCGAAGCCGTTGCGGACGTCCACGCCGAGGGCGTCGAGGGCGTCGCCGTGGGTGTCGAACAGGTCGGTGAAGAACACCTTCACAGCGTGGCCGAAGATGATCGGGTCGGAGACCTTCATCATCGTGGCCTTCATGTGCAGCGAGAACAGCACGCCCCGGTCGCGTGCGTCGGCCACCTGATCGGCCAGGAATGCGAGCAATGCCCGCTTGCTCATGAATGTGCCGTCGATGATCTCACCGGCCTCGAGGGCGATGCCGGCCTTGAGCACGGTGACCGCGCCGTCGGCCCCGACGTGCTCGATGCGCACGGTGGTGGGGTTGGCGACCGTCACGGACGCCTCGTTCGACCGGAAGTCGCCGCTCGCCATGGTGGCCACGTGGGTCTTGGAGTCGGCGGACCAGGCGCCCATCCGGTGGGGGTTGCGGCGGGCGAACTCCTTGACCGCCTTCGGGGCACGACGATCGGAGTTCCCCTCGCGCAGCACCGGGTTGACGGCAGACCCCTTCACCTTGTCGTAGCGGGCCTTGATCGAGCGCTCAGCGTCGTTCTTCGGTTCCTCGGGGTAGTCGGGCACGGCATAGCCGTCGCCCTGGAGCTCGGTGATGGCGGCCTTGAGCTGCGGCACCGAGGCGCTGATGTTCGGCAGCTTGATGATGTTCGCTTCCGGCTTCAGCGCCAGCTTGCCCAGCTCAGCCAGGTCGTCAGGCACACGCTGGCCCGCAGGCAGGTGCTCGGCCATGGCCGCGAGCAGGCGCGCGGCGAGGGAGATGTCGCGGGTCTCCACCGTGATGCCGGCGGGCGCCGTGAACGCCTCGATGATCGGCAGGAGTGACCGGGTGGCGAGGGCGGGCGCCTCGTCGGTGAGCGTGTACAGGATCGTCGGAGTCATGGCTGCCCTCGGTGGTCATGGGCGCGGCCATTAATCCGTCGTCGGGTGGGCAGCAGCGACCGGCGATGGTCCTGCCCCTTGCGGCGTGTGTGGGCGTGGGCGATGTGCGTCATGTGGTGGGAATCCATCGCGTTTGCCCCCCGCTTCGCCCGACGGAGCAGGTGAGCGGACGGCGGCGAGGGGGTGCGGGGTGATCGAGGTCTGGTTCTACGGGTCGGCGCTCGCGGTGCTTCCTTTCTGGGGGCCCATGATCGTCGCTCCGCACGCGGCCTTCACCCGCCGATGGGTTGCGCCGGTGTGGATCGCAGTGCCGCCAGCGCTGTGTTATGCGGCGTTGGTCCTGCCGAACCTGACGGCATTCGGCGGGGCTTTCGCCGAGCCTTCGCCAGAGAGCCTGGCCCGGGTCATGGCCCAACCCTGGGCGGCTTCGGCGTTCTGGGCCTACGCGGGCGCGTTTGACCTGTTCGTCGGACGGTGGATGTTCTTCGATGCGCACGAGCGGGGCGTCCGGTTCCGGTGGGTCTCGCCGATTCTGGCGGTGTGCGTGGCCTCCGGTCCGGTCGCGTTCCTGCTGTACATGGCAGTGCGGGCGGCGTCGGGCGGTGGGGCTGCTCGCGCGGGCCCTCCGGTCTCTGAGTAGCTGGCGGCCGAGGGGGGAGCAGGCGGCAGGTGCCACCTTCGGGTACAGGCAGCATCCAGGAGGTACCCATGGTTCGCGCGCTCACGGTCGCTCTGGCGCTGGCTGGATGCGGCGGCTCCGGCAAGGGTGCGGATTCGGGAGGGGGCCCCGGAGCAGGCACAGCGGGCACTGCGACGGGTGGGCCGGGGACGGCAACCGGGGGGGCTGCGACGGGTGGCACGGGTACGGCGACCGGCGCCACGGGCTCCGGCAGTGCGCTGTGCACGCGCGTGTGTGGTCAGGACTACACCCTCGTCCTGGCGGGTGCGCTCGTGGCGCTGGAGGGATGCCACACGGTCACCGGCTCGGTCACCGTGTCGGGCGCCACAGAGCTGCTCGACCTGTCCGAGATGAGCTGCCTCGAGCGGGTCAACGGGGACCTGAGTCTGTCCGGCCTGGAGTCGCTCGGGTCCCTCAGGGGTCTCGAACGGCTGGTGAGCGTGGGCGGAAACTTCCGTATCGCCGAGGTCCCGGCGTTGGCCGACGCGGGCGCGCTGAGCGCGCTGCAGATCGTCGGCAGCGAGCTCTCCCTGACCGACTCCGCCGTCATCGGCCTGTCGCTGGACGCCCTCGCCACGGTCGGCGGGCCGTTGACCCTCGCCCGCAACACCGCGCTCGCGTCGCTGGTCGCGCCGAGCGTTGTGCGGCTCGGTGCGGTGGACCTCCGCGATCTGCCGGCCCTCGGCGGACTCTCCCTCGACGCGCTCGAGCGCGTGGACGCCGACCTCCGGGCCGCGAGCATGGCCGGGTTCACCTCGGTCGGCCTGCCGAGCCTCACCGAGGTCGGCGGCACCCTGTCGATCCGCGAGGCCCCAGCATTCGTCGACCTGGCCGGCCTCGGCGCGCTCGCGGTCGTCGGCGGCGACCTGGTGCTGGATGACGTGGGGCTGCGGACCGTGTCGGGCTTGGGGCAGCTGGCATCGGTAGGCGGCGATGTGCAGGTGCTCGGCACGTCGCTCGTGGGGATGGACGCCCTGGGCGGGCTCGACCTCGGCGGCGGGGTGGTGGTGCAGCGCAACCCAGACCTGCTCCGGCTCGGCGTGCTCCTCGACCTGGAGCGCGTGCCGGGCTCGGTGGATGTGCAGGACAATGCTGCGCTCATGGCGCTGGACGCCGACGCGCTGGAGGCCGTGGACGGCGACCTGCGGATCACGCTGAACCGGGGCCTGTGCCAGTCCGACGTGGACGCGCTGGTGGACAGCGTGAGCGTGGGCGGCGCTGTGTTCGTGTTCGGGAATGCCGGTTGCTGACGGGGTAGGCAGGGGGTCGGAGGACGTCGTGGCACCACTGATCGATCTGCGCAACCTGCGGTTCCTGCTCTACGACTGGCTCGAGCTCGGCGCTCTGTGCGAGCGCCCGTTCTACGCGATGCACGACCGGGACGAGCTGGACCAGGTGCTCGACACGGCGCTGGCGCTCGCCGAGTCGCACTTCGCGCCGCATGCGGCAGCGCTCGACCAGTCCCCGCCCACATTCGACGGCGAGCGCGTGGACATCCTGCCGGAGGTGAAGCGCGCGCTGGACGCCTTCGCTGACGCCGGCTTCCTCACGGTGGCATTTCCCGAGGCGCACGGCGGGCTGCAGCTCCCGTACATGGTGGCGCAGTCGGCGATGGCGATGTTCTCGTCCGCGAACACCAGCACGGCGGCCTACCCGATGCTGTCGATGGCGGCTGCGAACCTGCTCGCGGCGTACGCCAGCCCGGAGCAGCAGGCGCAGTTCCTGGCGCCGCTCCTCGATGGCCGTGCCATGGGCACGATGTGCCTCACGGAGCCCGAAGCGGGCTCGAGCCTCGGCGACCTGCGCAGCCTCGCCACGCCCCAGCCGGATGGGAGCTACCGGCTCACCGGCGACAAGATGTGGATCTCGGCGGCGGAGCACGATCTCGCGCCGAACATCGTGCACCTGGTGCTCGCCCGTACGCCGGGTGCGCCGGATGGAACCAAGG
>JBLFXJ010000295.1:0-10223 GCA_047609825.1 Myxococcota bacterium | reverse complement strand
AAGCCTGGGCCGTCGTGGAGCGCGAGCACGTTCGGGAAGGCGTGCAGAATTGGACTCGCCGAGGCGTCGGCCACCACGCCCGCGTTCGAGAACAGCTCGGCCGCCCATGGGGTGAGCTGGGCGAAGTGTACGGCGGCGTAGAGTCCGAGGGCGAACCGCGCGACGCTGTAGCTCCAACCGGTCCACCCGCCGGCCGATGGCGGGGTCAACAGCGCACCTCCAGGGTGAGCGGGACCGCGGGATCGGGCACCCCAGTGGTGGGCACCACCCGCAGCCGGAGGGGGGAGGTGCGCGTGCTGGCGTCGATGCCGAGCTCGTCGAGCACGGAGCGCTCGCCGCAGAACGCCCCGTCGGCCACGGCGTCGAGCAGGGGTGCGGTGGCCGCAGAACCGGCGAGGACCGGGCCGCCGGCCAGGGCGGCGCCGTACACATTACGACGGTTGTACGGGCCCTCCAGCCGGGCGTACACCGCCGGGTCCAGCGCCACCTGGTGGGTGCCGGTCGCGTCATCCCACTCCACCACGAACTCCGCCGAGAAGCTCTCGAGGCCGTCGCGGCTGGTGAACACCTTGGGTGCTGGAGAGGCGCCGGTGGCGAGCCCGAGCCCGTACAGGTGCGGGCTGCCCACCACATCCCCCACCATCGACAGGCAGCCCACGGCGGTCAGGGCCACAGCGATGGCGTGGTACCGGAGCGGCGAGCGGGGCCGGTCGGCGTCGTCGAGGTCGACGCACAGCAGCAGCTCGGCGAGGCGATGCTCGTCGGCGCGCCCGGTGTCGAAGGTCTCGCGGGTGGGGTTGTGCAGCGTGCCGAAGAGCCAGTCCCACAAGGGCAGATCGGCGTAGTTCACCTCGGCGCCGAGCTCGTGGTGGGCGCAATGGGCCTCGGGGCGCTGGAGGATCCATCCGGTCCACCGCGGGGTCTTCACGTTCCAGTGGTAGAAGAACTCGGCGATGCTGTTCACGAGCACCGTCCACTGGGCCACCTCGGGGTCGAGCCCGCACACCACGTAGAGCAGGAATCCGCCGAACACCACGTTCGATGCGGCTTCCAGCGGGTGCTTGTAGAAGCTGGTGGCCACCTCGAGCCGCTGGGGTGCGTGGTGGGTCTGGTGGAGCACCCGCCAGAGCCACGGCACCTCGTGCCGCGCGCGGTGCCACCAGTAGTACACGAAGGTGACCACGAGGTAGCCGAACACCGCCCCGCCCAGCGTGCCCAGGGCGTCGGCGGACCACGGGCGGATCGACGCGAGCCAGGGCTGGAGCCACACGCCCCCGGCGATGACCAGCAGGGCATGCAGGCCGTTGAGCAACGCTACGCGCCACGGCCAGCCCTGTACATGGGCGAGCTCGCGGCCGGGTCGCATGCGCTCGACGACGGCCATCGCCAGGGCGGCGGTCAGGATCAGGCAGGGCACCAGCACACGTCACCTCGCACGATGGATGTACGGGGCGACAAGGGATGTGGGATGGCGGCGGTGTGGACCTGAGGTGAACGGGCGAGAGGCGGCGATGTTCGTGGGCCAACACCGCTCTCGATCGCTCGAGCCCGAGCCGGCGGCGTCGCGATACTCCGGACAGATGGGGCGGCTACCCACACCCGAGAGCCAAGCCCGAGCCCGAGCTGACTGCGGTGGGTTCGCCCAGCGCGATGGCCGATCCCGCGTCCGTCACTCGCACCCCCTCCCCGGAGTGCGCCATGTCGTTCCCGAAGAAGCCCGTCGTTCCGCTCGGCGCCAGCTACACGCCCAGCGCGACGAAGGACCCCCCTCCGACGCCGATGTCCGGGCCGGAGTTCCCCACAACCGCCGCCGCTCGCCCGAGCGCGGTGGACGATGACCAGGATGGGGGCGACTCCGTGATCGACGACGGGCCCGTCAAGCCAGCGGCGGGGCCCAGCTTCCGCCCGGTGGCGAAGGCGCCGCGCGCACATCGGGACGAGGGCGACGACGGGGACAGCGGGTAGGCGCTGGGGTTCGTGGGCCAATCGGTGCGCCAATGTTGTCGGAGAGGACGTCGCTCTTTCTGCGCCAGGCCTGTGCCAACGGGACGGCTCGACACACCAACCGGTGGACCCCTTGCAGGATTCCGCGCTCCGGCGCCCTCCTGCCCGCCTCGGAGCTCACTGTGCGCATCGCCGCCCTCGTCCTGCTCGCCGCCTGCACCGCCGCCCCCGACCCCGCTGACGACTGGGGCCCCGACGCCTCGGCCCTCGGGTGGGCCCCCGGCTCGGACGCGACGTATGGCCCCCCCATCGCGGATCTCGCGCTGCGCTCCACCGCCGTGGCCGGCGACCGGGCCCAGATCGAGGTGATCGCGGGCCCGCCGGGTGCGGAGGTCACCCTGTTCGTGAGCCAGTTGGGCGAGGGCGACGGCCCATGCCACCCCTCCTACCCTGACGAGGTGTGCCTCGACCTCCTCTCGCCGAAGGCCGTGGCCTCCGCGCGCACCGGTCCGGACGGGTCGGCCCGACTCGCGGTGCGCCTGCCGCCCCATGCCGCCGGCACCGTGGTGTTCCAGGCCGCGCTGATCGCGGCCGACACCCAGGGCGTGTCCTCCACCCTTCCGGTGGGCATCACCACCTTCGACGTGGACTGGCCCACCTTCGACCTGCTCGAGCTCGCCATCGAGAATGGAGAGTCGGGCTACGACTTCGGTATGGCGGAGACCGGTGCTGGGCCGGCCGGCTGGTATGGCGAGGACTGCTTTGCCGGCACGCCGCCCTACTTCCTGTGCCACCCGGTGGACGGCGCGGGCATCGCCCTGCCCAGCGTTCACCCAGAGATCGGCGGGCCTGGCCTGCCGTTCGTGTACGAGGCCGAGAGCACGCTGTTCTACGACATCCACGGCGCCGACATCACGGTCTACCTGCGCGGGTGGGACTCTGACGCCTGCTGGACCTTCGGTGAAGATCCGTCGTACTACGCCGACGCGTTCGGGTGCGTCGTGCTGTGAGTCCCGCCCCAGGGAGGTCCGGGCAGGGCCGAACAGGCACAGATGAGCAAGAGCCCGATCAGCGACACGGGAGCCTCCGGGCGGAGGATACCGCAGGGAGGCGGGCGGTGGTGGAGGGTGGTCTGGGCTACGGCGCTGCGGCGCGGCGGCGACCCTCCTCCACGATGTCCACGATGGTGTTCGGGAAGTTCTTGGTGGCGGCGACACGCACGATCCACTCGGGCAGCGCGCCCGCGGCGTTGCTGCACAGGGTGTAGGTCACGGCGGTGCCCGCCTCGGCCGGGGCGAAGCTCCATGCGCCGAAGTTGGGCACGGGCTCGACCGCGCTCTTGTGGTCGCGGGCGAGCGAGTCGGCGAGGGCGGGGTAGCGGGTGCGCCAGTCGAAGCGTTGCCAGGCGAAGATGACCGTCGACCCGGCGTCGCGGCGGCTCCCGGCCAGCACCCAGTACCGGTCGGCGATCATCGTCCAGTTCGGCACGTCGAGGTGCTGGTAGTAGTGCAACGTGTCGCCGTCGCTCCCGAGCAACCGGCTGGCGCTCAGGCGCTCGCGGGAGAACTCCAGGGCGGCCGGGATGTCGACGACCGTGGCCAGCAAGTGGGGCGTCGCCACGTCCACGGTCACCCGGCCGCGGAGGCAGCGCTCGCCGTCGATGGTCTTCGTCTCGAGGATGACGGGACCGATCTCTTTGGTGGACGCCTCGGTGAGGAGCGCCCAATCGGCGTCTGCCAGCGCGGCATCGAGGTTGGCCGCCGACGCGCCGAGGGTCAGCCAGAGCAGTGGGATCATGGTGCTCTCGTGGGGGTGGGCGGAACCGGGGAGGCCAGAGGAGGCTCGCCGCTGCCCGGGGGAGAAGCGGTTGTGGGTCGGGCTATCGTGTCTTCCGAGGACCGGAGCACGCATCCAGTTGGTGTCGGGAGCAGGTGTAGCCATGGGTGGGACGATGCTCTGGGGTCTGATGGCGTGCGGCCTGTTCGCAGCCCCGCTCGGTGGAGACCCGCTCCCGGCCGGCACCTACACCCCGGTGGACGGAGGCGGCGGGTTCACGGTGGACGCCGCCGGCGTGGTCGACAACGGCGATGCGCTCAACTGCCGCACGGGCCTGACGGGCGATGTGCTCACCCTCGACTGCCACGGCCATCGCCTGTCAGACGTGGTCTGGCGCCAGGGTCAGGACGGGCGGGTGCACACCGACCTGTACGATCGGGTGTACGGCGAGGGTGATCCGGCGACGGCGGCGTTCGAGTTCGTGCCGACCGAGTAGGCCTACACCTGACCCGACCGCGCCCGCATCGCGCCGAGCAGGCGGTGGAGCTGGCGCACCTTGACGGGCGGCTGGCCGGGCGGCACCCACGCCGCCCACGCCCCGCCGGGCACCAGGTGCGGAGCGACCGCGCGCAGGTGCTGACCGATGGCCCCCGTGGCCCCAGCGAGGTCGGCCGTGAGCTGAGCGTGAAGCGCCCCGTGATCGAGTGCTGGGTGCTCCAGCGCGAGCGCCACCCGAAACACCCGGTACGCGGCCCGGTGGTCGGGTGCCAGGGCGTCGAGATCGGCGGTGGCGTAGCTGGCGGCAGCACCATCCAGGTCGCCCAGGTGGTGGCGGGTGAGCCCGAGTTGCTCCTCGAGGTGCCTCGGGTTGACCTGGGGCATCGACGTGCGCACGGCCGCGACGGCCCGGGCCAGCCGGTCGCGGGCGGCGGCGATATATCCCCGTTCCTGCTCGATCATCGCGAGCACACCGTGGGTGTCGACCCACCGCATGGGGTCGGCCGCCACGTCCGGCAGGGTGAGCCGCGCCTCCGCCTCAGCGAGTCGGCCGAGCTCCACCAGCAGGTAGGCGCGGGTGACCACCGCCCACTCCGGGGTGTCACCGGACTCGCCGAGCTCGAGCCGGATGGCGGCATCCAGCGCGGCGAGCGCGTCGCCAAACTCGCCTTCAGCGAGCGCCTGTGTCGCCTGGGCGCGGAGGTGGCCGACGTGGAAGCCAGCGTCCGGCAAGTGTCGAAGTAGCGGCTCTACCCGGCGTAATATCGTTCCGGATCCCTCGGTGTCGCCGATGTTGCGGCACGCCGCCCCGAGCACCATGCCGAATCGCACAGCGGAGTCGAGCCGGCCCGCCGCCACCAACGCGTCGATGGCCGCCAGGCCCAGCTCCTTCGCTTGTGCTGTGGCCGCGGGGTCGGCATGGGCGCGCGCCACCGCGAGCAGCGCCTCGGCGTGGAGCACCCGCGCGGGCTGATTCGCCGCCTGCGCCACCCGAATCGCACGGAGCCCGGCGGCCTCGGCGTCTTCGCCTGCCCAGGTCGCGTTGAGCACGGCGTCGAGGGTGGCGCGGACGAGCACCTCGGTCTGCCCCGAGCGCTCGGCCAGCGCGGCGACGCGCTGCAGGACCGTCCACCCGGCGGACCAGTCGCCCAGGCCGCTGCCCAGGTGGTAGCGCTCGAACAGCAGCGCGGCCTCGGAGGCGTCGTCGCCCTCGGCGTGGGCGATGGCGGCGTCGAGCAGGACCTGGCGCTGTGCGAGGGTGCCGCCGTTGCGGTAGGCCACCAACAGGCCCAGGGTGAGCTGGGTGCGGAGTCGGGCAGGCTCCACGGCGGCCGCCCGCCACGCCGACTCGAGCTCCGGCAGGGCGTCCACGAGGGTGCGGATGGCGCGGTGGGCGTCGAATGTGGTGGCACGCGGCACCCACTCGCGGGCGAACGCTGCGAATGCTGCACAGTGGCGTGCCACGGCCTGCGCGCGCACCGCCGGGTCGCCGTGCTCCAGGGCGAAGGTCCGGATGGCGACGAGCAGGCGGTACCGGTCACCAACGCGGAGGAGGAGCGACCCATCGGTGAGATCCGCGACGTGATCGTCGGCGTTGGACGCGATGATCGCGCGTGCCATCTCCAGATCGAACGGGGTGGCGAACGCGGTGAGCGCGGTGAGTGCGTGGCGCTGGTCGGGTTCGAGCAGGGCCCAGGAGCCGCGCACGGCGGCGTCGAGGGAGCGGTGGCGCTCAGGCACGCCACGGCGGGGGCGTCCACCCACGCTGCCGGCGGCGAGGAGTCGGTCCCGCAGGGCGGCGACGCCCAGGCTCCGGACCCGGGCCGCGGCCAGCTCGATGGCGAGGGGGAGGCCGTCGAGCAGGGGCAGCAGCCCCGAGAGCTCGGCCGTGCTGGGGACCGGGGCGCCGGCCTCGCCGGCACATCGGGTGAACAGGTGGGCGGCCGCGGTCGCGTCGAGCGGGGGCACGAGCACCGCTTGCTCGTGGGGCACGTCCAGCGGCACGCGGCTGGTGACGATCACGCCCAGGTGGGGGTGGGTGCGCGCCCACCGGGCCACGCGAAGCGCAATGGCGTCGACCACGTGCTCGGCGTTGTCCAGCAGGAGCAGGTCCACCGTGCGCAGTGCGGCGTCGATCTGGGCGTCGAGCCCGGCCGCGTCGCCTCCGGGGGATGCACGCAGCGCCCGGGCCAGCGCACCCGGCACGCCGTCCTCGTCCACCGGCACCAGATCGCAGGTGCGCGAGCGGCGGGGGCGTCGCGCCACGAACGCCAGCGCCAGATGGGTCTTGCCGACGCCGGGGGGGCCGATCAGCACCACCGGGCCCGCACCCAACCGGGCATCGATCGCCGCGAGCATCGGCTCACGGCCGATCAGCGGGGTCGGCGCATCACTGGGGACGGGGGCCGACCCGGGCTCGAGCCGGTAGCCGCCGCCGCGACAGGTGAGCAGGGCGACCGGCCGCACGGGGGTGCACTCGATCTTCTTTCGCAGACGGCTCACCGCCATGTCGACCGAGCGCGTCGCCGTCAGCCGGCGATGGCCCCACACCTCGGTGAGGAGCTCCTCGCGGCTCACCTCGCGGCCGGTGCGCGCGCCCAGGTAGGCCAGGATGTCCGCCTCCCGCTGGCTCAGCCGGACGGGGCCATCGGGGGTGTCGATGCGCAAGTGGCCCAGGTCGGCGATGCCCCTCGGGAGGTGGAGCGCGGTCGCGCTGGCGCGGCCGGTGGCGAGGCGGTCGAGGGCGGCCGTGATGCCTGCGGCGGTGAGGTCGCCCACGAACGCCACCGGCTCGAGGCGCGACCTGTCCGTCGGTGGATCGTCGCCAGGCTGCAGCAGGACCACAGCTGGCAGCCGGTGGCCTCCCACCCGCCAGTCCGCCAGTCGGCCCACCGCGTCCGGGCCACCCAGCACGAGCGCGTCTGCCTGGGCGAGCGCGCTGGGCGTGGGGTCCCGGTCGAGCACCGTGAGTCCGGCCGCACGGCAGAGCTCGACGGCGACGGGGTCGGCAGGCAGCAGGAGCATGCCCTGGGGTACCCACAGTGGGACGGGCGGGCTAGCGAGAGCGGCAGTTCGCGGCGGCGGGTGCGGGCGTGTCGGCTTGGTAGGGGAGGCAGGAGACGCACTCAGAAGTAGACGACCTCGGAGCGTTTCGCAGACGGCCGCATCCAGTGCGACGACGCCCACCTACGGCCCCGCTGCCGCCGGGGCCCATCGACCCAAGTCACCGCACAGCGTAGACCACGCCCTCGCCAGGGCCGGTGAGGTAGCTGCAGCGGCGGTCGCCCACGTTGCAGCCGTCGCTGCGGGGCACCCAGCACACGTTGTTGCCGTCGCGGCAGCCATAGTCGCCGGTCTGGGTGCCGCAGTAGCCCACGTCACCGTTGGAGGAGCTGAACATCCCGAACCCGCGGTAGGTGTCACAGCCGTGGGTGCACACGTTGGTCTCGGCGAAGTCGGTGTAGCCGTAGCTGTCGACGTAGTCCCAGCCAGACTCTACGTTGATGCTGCCATAATCGACGCTATCGGGCCGGGTGTTCGACATCCATTGGGTGCCGAGCTCGGCCCCGCCCTCCACCAGGCGCAGGTAGGCGATGAGCTTCTCGGTGTACACCGCGTCGACGTCGGACAGGGTGGCGCCGTGGGCGAACCCTCCCGTGGTGTCGCCGAGCACGCCGTGGTCCTCGAACAGGCCCCAGTCCCACTGCGAGGGGTCGCGGATGTACGCCTGCACCGTCCACCCGCCGCCGGCGATGTCCATCAGGCAGTACACCTCTTCGGCGGGGAGCGGACCCGCGCCGTCCGGATCGATGGGGTACACGCCGCTCGGAGTGCCGGGGCTGGCGGCGGCGATGCCGGCGCAGCTCCGGCCTCCGTCGGGCAGCGCGCCGTCGGCCGGCGTGACCACCCCGGTCAGCTCGCAGTCCGCCACGTCGAGGGCCTGCACCGGCGTGTCGCACGCGCTGGGGGGCAGATCGACGATGAGCTGCACCCGCCCGTCGCCCTCGTCGCGCACCTGCCGGGCGAGGCGGATCCCGCCGAGGCCGGTCTCGGTGCCCCAGCACGGCCCGCCGGGCACCAGGTCGTCCGCGACAGTGAACCCATACAAGAACGCGACCTGGCCGCCCGGCGTCATGTCGGTGGCGCGCAGGGTCACCCGGCCGGGGCAGTCGCCCTCCACGGTCAGTGTCTGGGCGACGGCGGGGGCGCTGACGAGCGCGGCGAGCACGGCGAGGATGGGCATGGGACCTCCGGACAGAGGCCGAGGATACCACCCCGACGGGCTGGCTCGTCCAGCGGTGGTCAACACCGGCCCTGCTCACCGGTAGGCGTCGCCTGCGAGCGCATGGGTCACGGTCGCGTCCAGCGCCTTGTGGGACGGGCGCGGAAGCGGTGTCAGGTGTTGCAATTGGACCTTTGGCTCTTGGCCGCTCCGGACTGGCTCAGCACCTTGCGAGCCCCTCGTATTTGATCAAGGTCGGAAGCGGATTCGCGGGATGTCAGCGACCTTGTGAGGGGCCGGTCGGCCCGCTGGCTCGGCGAGCAGATCGCCGGCACGGCGGCAGAGACCGCCGTGTTCCGCGGCACCTGGGGGGAGACCGCCAGGTTTGCCTCGGTGAGCCTGCCCGAGTCGACGGCGACGCGCGAAAACAGGGCACCGCGTCGTGCGACATGTGCCGTGGTGGCGGCCGGGCCGAGCGGCGCCGCGGTGAACGGCAAGGCGGCGGAGCTGGCGGAGCTCGACCTCCCGTGCGCCAAGGGCGAATGTTTGTTTCTCGCCGCGGACGGCACCGTGACGACCGACGCCGTGGTGGGGGTGCTGCGGGCCGCGCAGGCGAAGCGCGCCCAGGTGCAGGTGCTGCGGCTGCCGAGCGGCGGCGACCTCGACGAGCACACCCTCCTCGGCACCTGGGGCCTCACGCTGAGCGTGCGCGGCCCTGGCGACGCGAGCGCGGGGGCTCCACCGACCAAGACGGGCAAGGCGGAGTCCCAGGTGAGCCAGGGCAAGGCGGAGTCGCGGGTGAGCAAGAGCAAGGCGGAGTCCCGGGTGAGCAAGGGCCGACCCACCGACCTGTCGCGCGAGGAGATCCAGCGTCGCCTCCGTGAGGCCTCCGGCATGCTCGGGCTCATCGGCGCCGGGTCGGTGCAGCCGGACCTGCTCATCGTGCACGTGGACACGGATGGGGTGCGCCTGCAGCTCGGCGATGGGCCCTGGACCGAGCTGGCGATCGCCGACCGGGGTGCCATGCAGGCGGCATTCGCCGAGGCCAAGGCGGAGCTGCCGAAGGTGACCTCGGTGGACCTCGTGGCGGCGGCCGACGTGCCGCTGTCCACCCCGGTGGTCGTGGCGGAGGCGGCGGCCGAGTCGGAGGGGGGCAAAGCACAGTTCCCCTACGCCGCGTTGTCGCTCGCCGAGTAGCCCGCGGCCGATGACGAAGATCCGGACCTCAACCTCGCTGAGCCCCCTCGCCCGCTGTGGAGAACAACATGTCGTCCCCTCCTCCTCCGATGGACCGCAAGCTCGCAGAGGCTGGCCTCGTGCTGGCGCTCGGCGCCGTCGCCGCCTTCCTCCTGCTCGACTCCCCGATGAAGCTCTTCGTGGGCATTCCCTTGCTGCTGGGTTGCATAGCGATCGGCAAGAAGGCGATGCCGCCCCAGGCGTGACGCCGGGCGAGGTTGCTGGCGGAGACCTCGACGGCAACGAAGCCCCCGACCTGCGCATCAGCGCGAAACTACGGCTTCAGTGGCGCTGTCAGCGGCAGCGCCGCCTCCGAAGCGCGGGCGGTCGGGACGCACTTGCCGTCCACCATCACCACCAGGACCTCCCCGCCGCCCTCTGGCAGCGGCGCTTGCTCGAACCAGTCTGCCGTGTGGTGCCTGAAACCGAGAACCGCCTGCTCCAACACCTCCGTCGACGGTGGCGTCGGCACGAACCAGCCCAGGACCTCCCTCGCTTCCTCGAGGCTCATCCGCGTCGCCAGTCGACAAGAGGTTTGGGCTGATCC
>JBLFXJ010000294.1:0-10345 GCA_047609825.1 Myxococcota bacterium | reverse complement strand
GCATCGCGGACTCCGGCGCCAGCGGACAGAGTCCACGGGCGCCGGAGTCCGCTGCTGGCGGCGTCTGGGGTCCCCCCCACTTGCGCGGCCCCTTCGCTTGCGTGGGTCCGGGCGATTGCAGGGTGGTTGGCCGGTCATTTTGGGGTGGGTGGGGATTCGGGGTGGCGGTGGTTGGGCGGTCGCGGTCGTGGCTTCGAGGCGCTGCTGGGTCGTCGGCGCTGAACGCGGTTCGGCTGTGGCCAGGTGAAGGTGCTGCCTGACGGGGTCGGGACGCTAGGTGTTACATCTTACGGCCGGCCTGCAGGATGGTGGGCGCTGAACGCGAATCGGCCGTGGCCGGGTGAAGAGTGCTGCCTGACCGGGTCGGGACGCTAGGTGTTACACCTTACGGATTCTGGGCGCTGCTGGGTTATCGGCGTTGAACGCGGCTCGGCCGTGGCCAGATGACGAATGCTGCCTGAAGGGGTCGGGACGCCAGGTGTTAGACCCTACGGCGGGCGATGTGTGGCGTGAGCAGATTGGATGATCGGGATGGGCGCACAGCGGGGTCTGGCATCGAATCGTGCACGGGGCGATGCGCGCGGCTGGCGCACCTCGGGGTCAGAGACCGATTCGTGCGCGGAGCGGCCGGCGCCTGCCGCGGTTCCGGGCTTCACAACCGACAACGGCCTCGCTTCGTGTACTCTGGGGTCGGGTGGATTTTGTCGCCCGAGGGGGCCCATGCATCGTCTCGTGGTCGTTGTGCTGGCGGGAGCACCTTCGGTGGCGCTCGCGGCGCCGATGCTCTCGGGCGACGTGGAGGTGAGCGCCAGCTGGTCGCTCGTCGTGGAGGACGTCGAGCCGCCCTTCGCGCCAGGATGAGTCGGTGCACCTGGCGCTCGGCCCCTCGGTCGGCCTCACCTGCCCGGGCGCTCTCGGCGGCGAGTGTGTGGACATCGGCTCGGCGCGGCTCGCCCAGACGGTGGCAGCGCATGCCGACGGCACGGCGACGTTCCGGGTCCCCGTGCCCCTGTCGGTGCCCGGGGCTGTATGTGCAGGCGGTCGTGATCCGTGGCGTAGGTGGCGGCGAATCGATCGTGAGCAATCGCGTCTCCGCCTTGGTCGTCGGTCGGCTGGGCACGCCCCGGCTTCCCGCGGTGTCCTGCCTGGAGATTCTGGACGCCGGCGCTTCACTCGGAGACGGCGACTACTGGCTCGACCCGGAGGGGGATGGCAGCGCATTCCTCGCCACCTGCGATATGACCACCGACGGCGGCGGCTGGACCATGTTCCACCACATCACCACGCCGATCCCGGGCTTCGTCCACGACGACTACTTGGCGATGTCGACCTACCAGGACGGCGTGCTCGCCGCCGGCAACCGGCTGGGCTGCAAGCCCGACGACACCACCGCGATGCTCCGCATCTCCGGGCCAGGCGTACAGCCTTGGTCCATCGCCGCCCGCCAGCTCGGGCCCACGGATGGCGGCTGCCCCACCACCGACGCCACCTACTTCTCGGTCACCGACATGGTCGTGCCCGTCAAGGAGATCAACGCCACCCTCGACACGAGCAACTGGGCGCTCGGCATCCACTCCACGTCGGATGCCTACGGCACCGAGCCCGACGTCTGCATGACCTCGGACCTGGACTGCCGGTCGCTGCTGCAGGTGTGGGGCGGCAGGGTGGCGTACGTCGACGCACGGCGCGCGGTCGTCACCGGTCAGACCGTGCGGAAAGAGCTCCAGGCGCTCAAGCGGGGGCTCACAGAGGCGCGGAAGCGGGGGCACAGCGTGCCGCGGTTCGATGCCTGGCCCGAGGTGACCACGAGCCCGCCCAAGGCGTCACAGGCCGGACAGCTGCACGACGCGGCGGTCTTGCGGCGGTGGCTGGCAGAGCTGGCAGAGCCGTCCTGTCGCATGGCCGCCCGGCGGCGGAACCCGCTTGCGCCGCTACAGGCCGGGTTCGTGCTCCGGACGGGCCTCCGTGCCGAGGAAGCCCGGCGGGTACGCATGTCCTGGGTAGAGGTAGCCGCCACCGATTCGCCGGTGCCTGCGTTCCTCCGGATCCCGCGTCAGGCATCGAAGACGAAGCGCGAACGCGTGGTCGCGCTCACCGAGGACGCCGCTGGTCTGCTCCTGCAAGCGTCGGAGCACACGCCGCAGGGCGAGCCGTTGTTCCCCGGCAACTACCGAAAGGCGTTCGACGGAGCGGCCCGCCGGATCGGCTACGCCGGCACGGTCACTCTCCGCGACCTGCGGCACTGCTACGCCACGTTCGGCAGCATGGGTGGCGATCTGGTGGCGGTCCAGTCCGCCCTTGGACACACCGACCTGCGGACGACGAGCCGCTACGTCCACGGGACGTCGGCGCGCACGGCGGTGGCGTCGCTCTCGGTGGAGCGGGAGATCGCTGGACCGGGTGGAGGGGACCCCAAGGCGGGGACCCCATCCACCGGGTCGGCGTCGGTGTCGGCCGGGAACCGAGTAAGCACCGAGGAAAAGCGTGGTCGGGGTGGCAGGATTCGAACCTGCGACCCCCTGCTCCCGAAGCAGGTGCGCTACCAGGCTGCGCTACACCCCGACTGACCCACGCCAGATATGTCCACCGCTGCTGAGCGTCAAGCGCGCGGCCCGCATTCGGGGTTCTCAGGCAAACGGGGTCGAGGATCGGCCGATCAGGCCCCTACCGGCAGTCCACCAGACGGAAGATGTCGGTGTTCATGAACGGCCCGTTCCACACGAACAGGTCGGTGGACCACTTGTACGACACCGACACGCCCGAGCTCGCCCGGCTCGTCTGGTATCCCACATCCGAGTACATCATCAGCCAGTAGGTCTCGCCCTCCGCCAGCAGCACGGGCGCGTCGAACGACGGGCCCTGCCACTGGTTCTCGTCCAGCATCGTCCACCCGCCGCCGCCTAGGCGAACGTCGGGCTCGCCCGCGCTGTCTGACCAGATCCCGAGCGTGGCAGGTGCTGTGGACTCACCCGTGTTCAGCTGGGCGCCGTCGACCACCATGTCGGCGTCGGCCACGAAGGTGTAGGCGAAGTGGTGGCCGCCGCTGGAGCTCCAGCCGTCGTCCAGCGGTTCGCGGTCGTTCACGCCGAACAGCACCGCGTCTACGTCGCACAGCCCCGGCGCGCCGCCGCCGTCCAGATCCGACAGCTCGAACGCGTCGGACAGCTCGCAGGTGGACAGGTCGAGGAACTGGATCACCCGGCTGCAGGCGCCGGGCGGCAGGGTGGGGGAGAGCGACACCTGGCCCGCACCATCGGCCCGGGCGGTGCGGAGCAGGCGCACGCCGGACAGGTCGGTGCCCACGCCAGCGCACGGCCCGGCGGGCACCACATCGCGCCCGACGCCGGCGCCGAGCAGGATGGCCACCTGCTCGCCGGGCGTGGCGTCGAACACCTCGATGTCGGCGGGACCGGGACAGCTCCCGGTCACGCTGCCGGTGATGGCGAGTGCCGGGGCGGGCAGGAGGATGGCGAGGACGAGGACGCGCATGGGTGACTCCACAGTGCGCCCATCCTATCCCGCCTCGCCCCAGCTCAGCCGTCACAGCGGTGTGGGGTCTGGCCAGGCCTACAGGCAGTCCACCAGGCGGAACATGTCCGTGTTGCTGAACGGCCCGTTCCACAGCGCCAGGTCGGATGACCACTTGTACGACACCGACAGACCCGAGCTGGCCCGGCTGGTCTGGTAGCCATCGTCCGAGTACATCTTCAGCCAGTAGGTCTCGCCCGCGGAGAGGAACACCGGGCCATCGAACGCGGGTCCCTGCCACTGGTTGTCGATGAGCATGTCCCACTCGCCGCCCACGAGGCGGGCCTCGGGCTCGTCGTCCAGGCCCGTGGACCAGATCTCGAGCGAGGCGGGTGCCGTGGACTCGCCGGTGAACAGCTGCGCGCCGTCGATCAGCACGTCGAAGCCAGGCGTGAACGTGTAGGCGAAGTGGGTGGCGGAGCTGGTGGTCCAGCCATCGTCCAGCACCTCGCTGTCGTTCATGCCGAACAGCACCGCGTTCACGTCGCACAGGCCGGCACCGCCGCCGCCGCCGAGGGCGCCGAGATCGATCGGGTCGGACATCTCACAGGTGGTGAGGTCGAGGAACTGGATGGTGCGGGAGCACGCGCCCGGGGGCAGCGTGGGCGACATCGTGATGGCGCCGGCGCCGTCGACCGCCACGTTCATCGCGTGCAGCATGCCGGCGAGGCCGCTGACGGTGCCAGCGCACGGGCCGGCGGGCACCACGTCGGACCCAGGGCCGAGTCCGTACAGCAGCGCGACGCTGCCACTTGGGGTGGCGCTCGAGATGTCGATGTCGACGGGACCCGGGCACGTGCCCGAGACGGCGCCCGAGATGGCGAACGCCGGTGCCGGCAGGAGGAGGGCGAGGACGAGTGACCGCATGTGGACTCCGAGTTTGACGCCGCATCGTACATCGAAACGCGAACCGCATTCACCCAGGTCGAACTCAGACGGGGTCCACCCTGCTACGTTCCCGGCGTTGGGGGTCGCGTGCGTACGCCTGTCTTGTTTCTGTTTCTCTCCGTGGCCTGCGAGCCGTCCTCGCTCGACGACGACAAGCCGCCGGCCGAGATCTGCGACAACCTCGAGGACGATGACCTCGATGAGCTCGCGGACTGCGCCGATCCGGACTGCGCTGCCCTCTGCGGCGAGGTGTGCACCAACGGCACCGATGATGACCTCGACGGCCTGATCGACTGCCTCGACGACGACTGCGACGGCCTGTGTCCCGAGAACTGCGGCGATGGGCGAGACAACGACGCGGACGGCGCCATCGACTGCGACGACCGGGACTGCTTCGGCTCCTGCCCCGAGGTGTGCGACGACGGGTTCGACAACGACGGCGACGGCAAGGTGGACTGCCTGGACGAAGAGTGCGTCGACCCGAGCTGCGCCGAGAACTGCACCGACGGCCGGGACAACGACGCCGATGGGCTGGTGGACTGCGCCGACGACGACTGCAACGACCCGGCCTGCGCCGAGAACTGCACCGACGGCAGGGACAACGACGCCGACGGCCGCATCGACTGCGACGACGCCGACTGCGACGGCGACTGCCCGGAGATCTGCACCGACGGCCGGGACAACGACGCCGATGGCCGCATCGATTGCGACGACGACGAGTGCGCGGCTGAGTGCGATGCCGACGGGGACGGCTTCTTCAACGCCGACTATGGCGGGGACGACTGCGATGATTCCCGCGCCGACATCAACCCCGGGCGCCCCGAGATCTGCAACGGCGAGGAGTCACTCGACGACGACTGCGACGGCCTGTTCGATGAAGACGACCCCGACATCGACGCGCTCACGCTCACCGGCTGGGGCCGCGACGATGACGCCGACGGCTACGGCACGGGCCGTGACCTGCTGTTCGCCTGCCAGCAGCCGGACGGCTTCGGGTTCGCGAACACCGACTGCGACGACTCCCGCGCCGACGTGAACCCGGCGATGCCCGAGATCTGCAACCCCGAAGGCCCGGTGGACGACGACTGCGACGGGCTGGTGGACGATGCCGACCCGGACGTGACGGAGGACAGCTACCTCGAGTGGTATGCGGACCGGGACGGCGACGGCTTCGGGGCCGAGGATGACTTCGTCTACGCCTGCAGCCGCCCCGACGGCACCGCCGCGACGAACGACGACTGCGATGATGCCGACCCTAGCGTGGGCCCGCCGAGCCTGTGGTACGCCGACGGCGACCGCGATGGCTTCGGCGCCGGCGAGCCAGTAGACCCCGTCCCGAGCTGTGATCCGCCCGGCCCTGGCCTGCGCCCCGGCTGGGTGGGCCTGGACTGTGACGATGGCGATGCATCGGTGAACCCGGACGCCTCCGAGATCTGCGAAGACGGCGTCGACCAGGACTGCGACGGGCGCGACACCACCTGCGGGTTCCTGATCTCGGAGTGGAACGCGAGCACGGTGCACGAGTACGAGCCCACCACCGGCAGCATCACGGTGGTGCACACCACCCGGCTGAACGACGTGGACTGCAACGCGGCAGAGGGCAGTGATCTCGCCTGGTATGCCGAGCACTATGACGACACGGTGGGCACCTTCGTGCTCGGTGACGGCGTGGGGGAGGTGCCGCGGGTGGACACGCCCTACGCCTACCCGAAGCACGTGGCCGTGTTCGCCGGCGAGGTCATCGTGGTGAGTCGCAACGACTGCCTGGTGAAGCGCTACGCGCTGGACGGCGCCTACCTCGGCGACTTCAGCGCGGGGTGCAGCGTCGGCCAGGGGGCCGCCACCGACGGCAGCCACCTGTTCGTCAGCACCTGGAGCCCGCCGGGCATCAACGAGTACGACGCCGGCTACCGCCTCGTGGCCAGCCACCCGTTCCCGTCGGGCATGGCCGGCGACAACCTGGTGGACCTGGTGTACGACGCGCGCGCCGGCACCTGGTGGGGAATGGACGAGTCGGGCGAGGGGGGCACCGGCACGAACACCGACGTGCTGGTGGAGTTCACCATGGGCGGTTCGGTGGTTCGCAGCGTGGTGATGCCCGTGGCCATCGACGGCATCGGGCTCAACGCCTGCCCATGAGCGGGCGGAGGCGGAACTCCCCCCCTGTCGTGCGGCGCAGCCTGTAGGCTACGCCCCGGCAGGGAGGCCCGATGAACGCGACGATCCGATTGTCTCACCGAACACAGCTGTGGTGCCTGCGGCACCCAGGCGCCCTCACACGGGCTGTGTTGTCGTTGTTCTACAACGTGGAGGTGGCCCTCTATACGGTGAACGGGGCGCTCACGTTCCTCGAGCGCCGGCGGGATCTGTTCGGTCCGAACTACGCTGCGCTCGGGCGGTTCATCGTGGGCGACTACACCGACACGGTGCGCATCCTGCAAGAGCCGCAGAGCCGGGGCGACTTCCTGGGTCGCGGTCGCCTGGTGGCCGATCGGCTGCCCCACGGCTTCCTGCTGAGCTTGTCGGACCAGGACGCGGGGGCCGATGGCCAGCACGCCGCGCTGCGCAAGGTGCTGTGGGACACGATCATCGTGTCGGCCCAGGAGCGTCTGGGCGACCCGCGGCTCCAGGCCATCGTGGATGGGCTGTCGGAGGAGCTGAAGCCCTTTGGCACCGCACCGACCAAGGACCAGGTGGAGAGCCCGTCGCAGCGCATGGTCATCCGCTACATGTACGCCTCGTTGCTCGACCTGCACCTCACCGATGCGCAGGTCGATCAGCTCCAGAAGCTGTACTACACGGGCGGTCCCACCTCGAACTATACCGCCGCGATCCTCAAGCCGTTCGGGCTCCCTTCGTTCCTGCTCGGCGGCCTGAACCGGTCGTTGAACGAAGTGATCGGGTGGATCGAGGCGTCGCCGGGGCTCGAGGCCTATGCCCCCACCGAGGAGAGCGGCTCGCTCACCAAGCGCCAGTGGGCGGAGCTGGTGAACTCGCTGATCGGTATCGCGGCGCTGGGCGGCGGCGGCAACCTCATCGTGCGCATGCTGAGCGAGACGCCGGCCGACCACGCCATCGACCTGGACGACGACCGGGCGGTGATGGGGGCCGTGCTCGAGGCGGCCCGCCGGCACGCGCCGGTGAACAACATCAACGTCGAGCTCACAGAGGCCCGGTCGTACACCGTGTCGGGCACCCGGGTGGAGCTGCCGAAGGGCACCGTGGTGGCGGCGAGCATCGGTCTGGCGAGCGTGGATCCGTCCCAGTGGCCCGACCCGTCGGCCTTCGACCCCGAACGGCCGAACCTGCAGGACGCCATCGTGAACTTCAACACCCTGGGCTACCACCCCACCGGCGACACCGGGCGGCGCACCTGTCCGGGGCGCAACGTGGCCGTCGCGATGGGCATGGCCACCTTCCGGTCGTGGCGGCGGGCGGTCGGCCTGGGCTGAGGGCGCTGCTACGGCTGAGCGGCCTGGATCGCCGCGATCGCCGCGGCGCGGTCGTCGGCCTTGAACACGCCCGAGCCCGACACCAGCACGTCGGCCCCGGCGGCGGTGAACCGGTGGGCGTTGTGGGTCTTCACGCCGCCGTCGATCTCGATGTGGGCGGAGCTGCCCGCGGCATCCAGCATGCCGCGCACCACCCGGATCTTGGGGATCACCGACTCGATCAGTGACTGGCCGCCGAAGCCTGGGTTCACCGTCATCAACAGCACCAGATCGGTGAGGTCGAGCACATACTCGAGCACGGCCGGCGGCGTGTGTGGGTTGAGGCTCACGCCCGCCTTCGCGCCGGTGGCCCGGATCGCCTGCAGCGTGCGGTGCAGGTGGGTGCAGGCCTCGGCGTGCACCGTGATCACGTCGGCGCCGGCGTCGCGGAAGTCCTGCAGGTACCGATCGGGCGATTCGATCATCAGGTGCACATCGACCACCGCCGATCCAGCCGCCGCGCGCACCGCCCGCACGATAGGTGGACCGAACGTGATGTTAGGGACGAAGTGCCCATCCATCACATCGACGTGGATCCAGTCGGCGCCCTTGGCCAGCACATCGCGGACCTCGTCGCCGAGGCGGCCGAAGTCGGCCGAGAGGATAGAGGGTGCAACAAGTGCCATCGGAGCCTCCGCGCGGGCGCGTTGGCTAACACCCAACCGGTTGACAGGCGGCGCCTCGCCGGCTTCCATGGCACACATCGTGGGGGAACGCTGATGACTCGAGTGACCTGGATGATCGCCCTGACGGGCTTGCTCGTGGCGTGTGGCGGCAAAGACGGCGACCCCGTCGACACCGCGGCCGACCCCACCTTCAGCACCGGCACCGCCACCGGCGGGGGAACCACCCTCCCCACCACCGACACCGAGACCACCCGCCCCCCCGACAAGGATAACGACGGGTTCCCGGAGGATATCGACTGCAACGACGAGGATGGCTCGATCTACCCGGGCGCGCCCGAGCCGTGTGACGGCATCGACAACGACTGCGACATGGTGATCGACGACGAGGCGCCCGAGTGGTTCGAGGACTACGACGGCGATGGCTTCGGCAACGAGGAGTCGTTCGTCAAGGAGTGCGTGCAGCCGCCCGGCTACGTGGCAGAGGCCGGTGACTGCGACGACACGAACCCCGACGCCAACCCGGCTTCTTTCGACGTAGCCGGCAACCTGATCGACGAGGACTGCTCCGGCGCCGCCCGCTGCCCCGCAGTCACCGAGGTGCCTGGCGATCTCGAGCTCACTGGCCCCACCGCCGTGGCCGACCTCGAGGCGTTCTGCGATGGCGGCACCATCCTGCTCGGCAGCCTGAACATCCACGACACCGAGCTGGTGCGGCTGTCCGGCCTGCAGTGCCTGTGTGAGATCCGCGGCGGCGTCACCGTGATGAACAACCCCGAGATGTCCGACCTCACGGGGCTCGATGAGCTGGCCGTGGTGGACGGCGATGTGGTGATCACCGACAACGAGCGCCTGGCGAACCTGCTCGGCCTCGACGGCCTGCGCATCCTCGGCGGCAGCATCGATCTGGAGCGCAACCCGAACCTCGCTACCATCGCCCAGCTCGAGTACCTGATCTCGCTCGGCGGCGACGTGATCCTGAACGACAACCCGCTGCTGTTCACGGCGGATGGGCTCGAGTTCGCCGAGGAGCTTCCGGGCGACCTGCACTTGATCTCGCTCACGAACATGACCGACATGGGCGGGCTGGTGAACCTCACCTCGGTGGCCGGCGACCTGATCATCGACGACAACGTGTTCCTCGAGGCGCTGGACGGCATCAACAACCTGCGCACCGTCGGCGGTAGCGTCGTGGTGAACGAGAACGACGGTCTGGAGTCGGTCGACGCGCTCGACGGCATCGAGTCCATCGGCGGCGACCTGGAGATCACCTCCAACCGCAACCTGCCCACCGATGATGCCCAGGCCGTGGCCGACACCATCGGCGCCGAGAACGTGGGCGGCGACATCATCATCGAAGACAACATGTAGGCCCCGACGGCTCGGGTGGCCGCTCTGTGCGCTACCCTCGCCATCGGAGGTGACCATGCTGCTCGTCGTCTGGCTGCTCGGCGGAGCCCTCGCCATGCCGGGGCCGCCCGGGGCGCGCACGGTGCTCCAGCCCGACGGCTCGCCGGTCGAGGTGCGGTTCGTCGGCGACTGCCAGAACCCGAGGGTGGAGGACGCTCGCGGGTTCTCGCTGTTCGGGCTCAGCACTGACGACGGCACCCGGTGGGAGTATGCAGACCGGGTGGATGACCGCCTGGTGCCCACGGGCTGGGCGGCGGGCACGGTCGACCCCGACACCCTGGGCCTCGTGCCCCACCTGGCGGCCGAGTGGCGCGCGCCGGTGCTGCCCGACCCGGCCACGGTCCCGTCCGGGCGCCGTGCCGCGCTGTACCCCGAGGGGCGACACCTGCGGCCGCTGGTGGTGCT
>JBLFXJ010000293.1:0-10435 GCA_047609825.1 Myxococcota bacterium | reverse complement strand
CCATCCACTGGCACGGCCCCCGGGACGTGCCGTTCGCGATGGACGGCGTGCCGTGGCTCAGCGAGCCCGTGCCCCCCGGCGGCCGGTTCGAGTACAGCTTCACGCTCACCCATGCCGGCACCTTCTGGTACCACCCCCACTTTGACACTGAGCGCCAGGTGGACCTCGGGCTGTATGGCGCGCTCGTGGTGGAGGATTCAGCCGAGCCGACCACCGATCACGATCAGGTGTGGGTGTTCGACGCGATGGGCGAGGAGGCG
This sequence comes from Myxococcota bacterium, assembly GCA_047609825.1. Classification (GTDB taxonomy): domain Bacteria; phylum Myxococcota_A; class UBA796; order UBA796. The sequence continues at coordinate 10,175 of JBLFXJ010000293.1, read as the reverse complement.
GCCGGAGACCTGCACCACCACGGCTTCGAGCCCCTGCCCAGCCAGTGGACGGTGAACGGCCAGGACAACCCGCTCCTCGCGGTCACGGGTGGCGAGGTGGTGCGTGCGCGGCTGATCAACGTGAGCAACACCGGCTACCTCCGGCTCACCTGGCCCGACGCCCGCCAGATCGCCGGAGGGCAGGGCCTGCTCCCGTCCCCGGTGCCTGTCGAGGAGCTGGTGCTCGGCCCCGGCGAGCGGGCCGAGATCGAGCTGACACCTGGTGAATCGGAGCAAGTGCTCACGACGCTGCCGCACTCGCTGGCCGGCCCCTCCGCGTTCGGAGATCCGTCCCCGCTGGTGACACTGGCCCGCACGGGAGCCGCGCCCGTGACCGGTCCGGAGTGGGGCTCGGGACCTCTGAGTCCATCGCCCGACCCTGGCACCACCGACGTGGTGTACGTGTTCCAAGGCGACGAACGCACGGGCGAGTGGCGGATCAACGGTGAGGCCTTCCCCGAGGTGACCATCGAGACGCTGCCGCTGGGAGCGGATGCGGTGATCGAGGTGCGCAACCTGTCGCCATCCCACCACCCATTCCACCTGCACGGCTTGCACTTCGAGCTGCTGTCGCGCAACGGCGTGGCCCCGCCCCAGGTCATGGTCGCCGACACCCTCGACCTCGCCGTGCGCGACGTGGTGCGGCTGCGGGTAGTGGCCGATAACCCTGGGGACTGGATGGCCCACTGCCACATCCTCCCCCACGCCGAGGGCGGCATGATGACGGTGCTCCGGGTCGAGTAGGACCGGGTTGTGGACCCGTGGCCCGGGTGCGTGGTACCGAGGGTGCCGATGCGCTCTCCGACCCAGCTGCTCCAGGACCTGCTCGCCGTCTCCCGGGACGACGACGCCGTGCTCCGCGCCATCGCGGACAGCTTCCGCGAGCGGGTGGCGTTCCCGATCTCCGGAAAGGTGGTGGGCGCCCCGATCACCGTCACCGACGTGACCTATGACGGCGACCGCAGGCATGGCCTCCGGGCGCATGTGCGCCGGGCGGGCCGCGTATGGTCGGTGGCCTTGGTGGACGTGGCGCTGCCCGACGAGCACGCGGCCGTCTGCCTCGGCGCCTACCGCACCTGGCTCGGGCTGCCCATCGACCCCGACCCGGTCACGGAGGAGGCGCTGCTGGTGAGCGTGGTGGTGCTCGCTCTGCGCAACCGCTCCGCCCATTGCCGATACCTGAGCGCCGACCGTGAGGTCACCGTGCGCGCTGCCCGGCTGGTGGGGGTGGTGCCCGGGGAGGTGCTCACCCTTCGCCCGCGCAAGCACTGGATCCAGGACGGCCAGGTGTACATGTCGGGCCGGGTCGAGGCCCGCCGGATCGACATCGAGGCCCTCGGCATCACGCCGCTGGCCGTCCGCCCCTGCGGCATCTGGAACCCCGAAGACGAGTGGGATCCGGCCTCGCCGCCCGATCCGTGGGCCGAGGCCCAGCTCGCCCGCGGCCGGCGCGCCCGGTTCGAGATGGAGCAGGTGCGGCCCAAGCTGCCGAACGCCGAGTTCGACGACCCTGTGCTCGAGGCGAACGAGCGAGAGAGCGCAGGGGACCGGGAGGGGGCCCGCCGCATCCGGCAAGACACGCTCCGCGCCGACCTCCGCTGCCTCGACGCCCACGCCCACCTCGGCCGCATGGTGATGGAGGTCGACGTGATCACGGCTGGCCGCCACTATGAGGTGGGTGTCCGCATCGGGCGCATCTCGCTGCCCGAGAGCTTCCGCGGGGTGCTCCCGTGGTGCGTGCCCGAGAACCGCCCCTTCCTCAGGTGCCTGCACGGATGGGGGCTGTCGCTGTGGCGCCAGGGTCGGCACGACGCCGCCCTCGCGGTCTTTGGTGAGCTCATGCGGGTGAACCCCGCTGATCATCAGGGAGTACGCCATCTCCTGCCCAGCGTTCAAGCCGAGGAGCGCTGGGACGGGCGATAACGCGCGGTTTCGTGTTACTCAGCGGCCGACCTAGCGACACGTCGTGGGGTCGGACTGTCTTCGTGCATCTGCGCGGGGGCAGGAACCAGGTTCGCGATCGTGGCCGGGGACGCATTCTCCCCGGCTTCTGCACGTCAGGAGGGAACCCAATGACCGCTCGCACCATCCTCGCCGTCCGTACTGGACGTTCGAAGTTCAAGGGCGTGTTCCACGAGCAGGCCGGCGAGCCATGGGTCCTCGGCGACCACATCCTCTCCCGCGTGATCCGTGCACGCGGCGACCTCGACCAGATCGTGCAGCAGCTCATCTACGACGTTCCGTGGGGCTGGGTCAGCCTGCCCCTGGCCGAGAAGAGCGTGCTGAAGAAGCAGCCCAACCGCCGGTTGTTCTCACAGAACATCCTCGCCAAGCGTGACGAGATCGAGATGGACTGGATCTACCTGTTCGACCTCGACACCCGCACGCTCACCGTCTCGTCGGTGGAGACCGCCGGCAAGAACGGACTGTCACCGGCTCCATTCGTGGTGGTCTCGTTCAACGAGCGCGGTCGCCCCAACCCGCGCCAGATCGTGGCCCCGCCTCCGCTCTGGCCCCAGCTGCCGAATGCCGAGGCCTGGGAGGGCGACAACGAGGAGCTCGCAGGCCTGCGCCAGCGCTCGCTCGATGTCACCGATGCCTGGTGCGCCCAGGTGGGCCTGCCGGCCGAGAACCTGGCGATGCTCATGGGTGCCGCACTGTCCACGCTGGTCACCAGCGCGCTGGGCACCGAGGCGGAGCAGGTGTACGTGCCCGCGCCGCACAGCGAGGGCCAGACCTACTGGACCGTGGAGCTGTACGACACCAACCTGCACTACCCGTCGCCCGCATGGCGTGAGGCGCTGCGCCAGAACGACGCGATGTATGACGGCGATTCGCTCGAGGTGTGGGCAGCGCCCAACCGTCTGGCCAAGGTGGTGCTGTCCCCGCGGCAGATCCTGGCCGGGTATGGCGATCTGCCGTGGTCGGATGACCTGCCCGAGCAGGAAGACACCGTCGCGGCCGTGCTCCGCGGCCTGGCGGCCGGCCTGTTCCCCCGCTCCGACATCGACTCCGACGGCATGCGGGTGTTCCGCTGGATGAAGGTGGTCGAAGAGGTCGAGGATCCGGATCGCGAAGTGCGCGTGTCGGCCCAGAACGACCAGGAGGCTGGGTCCGAGGTCCAGAACACCCTGCTGCTCAAGTGGGGCTGGGATGTGCTCGACTGGCTGCGGGCCAGCCAGCTCACCGAGCGCGTCTATGAAGACGACGACGAGGTCGAGTACGAAGACGACGACGGCGAGTTCGACGACAACGGCGGCGAGGAATAGCGGCCGCCGTCAGCGCCGGGTCAGTCGGAAGGTCCCGCGTGGGCCGTCGACCTCGAGCACAAGGTGCTCGAGCACGTCCATGCCGAGCAGCGCGGTGTCGAGGTTCACCCCGAGCACCCGCAGCCACTTCACCTCGATGAGGTCGGGCACGGCGAGGCTCGCCGCATACGAGCCCACGACCTGGTTGCCTTGGTCGTGCGGTCCGAGCACGCTCTGGAATGCGACCGCCCCGAACGATGGGCACCCGAGTCGCTCGAGCGCAGAGGCGGGGATCGCCGACACCATCGCGCCGGTGTCGACCACCGCGTCCATCTCCATGGTCTCGAGCGTGGGCCCGCCGGAGATGTCTTCGGTAGGCGCATCCTCCGACCAACCGTCCGGTGCCGAGACCCGAAGCCGAACCACGCAGAGCCGCTCCTGGATGCGGCCCTCGATGGTCGTCACAGCACTACGGTCCGGCCCAACACGCGGAGAACCTCCGGTTCACGGGACACCGCGCGGAGGTAGAACGATCGGCGGGCCAGGCGGCGGGCGGCGCCACAGGTCGCGGCGCCGAGCTCGGGCCACACGCCCACCAGCTGCTCGCCGTCGAACACGACGTACTGCCCTTCATATCGATCGGCCAGCTCCGCCCTGCGCCTCTCGAAGGCGCGGGCTTCCGTCACGAACTGCTGCATTGTGGGACTCGGGGGTGTTGGCGGTCCAACGACCATAGCCGCGGATTCGAGGTCACTCAAGCAGAACCCTCGTCGGCGCTGACACGCCACCCATTGGGCCACGACAACGCGGCCCGGAGCAGCACGAGGTAGCGGAGGCGAGGCACCGTGACCGCGCCCAGCGTGCGGAGATGGCGGGTGTCCTGCTGGCAGTCGATCATGTGGAAGCTGAGCAGGTGCAGCCGACGGCACAGGTGGAGCAGGGCGATCTTGGACGCGTCCGAGCGGCGCGCGAACATGGATTCGCCGAAGAAGGCGCGTCCGAGCACGAGCCCGTACAGGCCGCCCACGAGCTCTCCTTCCTCCCACACCTCCACGCTGTGGGCGAGCCCCCGGCCGTGCAGGGCGCGCCAGGTGTCGAACACCGGAGCGGTGATCCAGGTCCCCTCCTGGCGGGGCCGGGCGATGGTGGCGCACGACTCGATGACCTCGTCGAATGCGGTGTCGAAGGTCACAGTCAGCACCCCGCGCCGATCGAGCTTGCGCAGGCTGCCGGAGGCCCGGAAGGCCCGCGGCACGAGCAATGCGCGGGGATCGGGGGAGAACCACGGGATCGGGTCTTCACCCTCCCACGGGAAGATGCCTTTGCGGTAGGCCTCGAGCACGGTCTCGGGCGTGTAGTCGCCGCCGAGCGCCACCAGTCCATTGCTGCGGGGTCGGATGCCGCGCGGGTCCGCGGGAAACTGTGGGCGGAGACCCGACGGCAGAACGGCTATGCTCATGCGGGCGGAGGTAGAACGGGTCCGTCGGCCGCGCGCCGTACGGCTTGCGCGAGCAGGCTGTCCGGCCCCACGCCGAGGCCGTCGACTACGGCACGGGCCTCGGCCAACCCCTCGGGCTCGTGCGACAGCAGCGCCGCCCACCCCCGCAGCTGGGGGTCGCCCGCTCGTCCAACCGCCTCCGCGACCGGCGAGCCGGGCCGCACGGCGAGTCGGGCCAGGGCCTCCCATGCGGCGTCCTGGTCGCCGGTGGCTCCGACGTCCTGCGCCTCCAGAGCATCCAGCGCACCCTCCGCAGCGTAGGTGTCGCCGCGCCACCAATGAGCGAGCACCAGGTGCGACGTGACGAGGCGTACCTTGGTCCGCTCGCCGAGCGTCTCGAGCTGAGCGAGGGCGCTGACGAAGGCGTCCACCGCGGAATCGGGCTCGCCGGCGGCCAGGTACCAGTGGCCGGAGGTGTGGTCGGCCATCGCCCGGTGGAGGGTGGCCGGCTCGGGGCCGAGCACCCGCACCGCCTCGGCGAGCGACACCCGCGCCTCCTCCAGCTCGCCGCGGGCGATGGCGATCTCGGCCCGGCACCGGTGGGCCCACGACAATGAGGTGGCCTCTCCCGCGCGACGGGCACGGCTCACGGCGCGGCGGGCGATGTCGGTGGCGCGCTCCAGCTCGCCCTGCTGGAGGGCCCGTGCGGCGAGGAGGGATGCGGCCGCGGCCTCGGCACGGGGACTGCCAGCCCGCCGCGCCAGGGCGTCCGCCTCCCGGAGCACCCGTGCCGCCGTGTCGCGCCGCCCGACCAGGTCCAGGGCGAGTCCGAGGTTGAGCTGATGCATGGCGACCCGGGACGCCGGCGCGTGCTGCTCGAGCACACCCACGGCGTCGCGGAGCAGGCCGATGCCCTCCTGCAGCTGACCGGCCCCGAGCACCGCCGTGGCGAGCTGCGCCTGCGCATGTGCCGCGTGCACCGGGTCGCTCGCCAGCGCCGCTCGCGCCTCGCGCAGCATCGTCGCCACCTCGGCGTTCGGCTTCACCTGGAGCCAGTTCCGCCCGCGCTCGAGCATCGCCAGGCCCGCCGCTATGTCGTCCCCGGCGGTCCGCGCCGCCGCCTCGGCCTCGCGCATCGCGGCGTCGGCGGAATCGTACCGTCCGATATGGGTTCGGGCGGTGCCCACCAGCCGCAGCAGGTCCGACCGGTCCCGCGGGGAGTGGCCGGCGAGCTCCAGCACGGCGAGGAGGACGCGCTCCACCCACGCCGGCGGTCCCAGCTGCTCAAGGGTGGTGCCGAGCCCCCGCGCCGCGGTCGCCGCCGCCGCGGGGCGGTCCTGTCGGATGGCTTCCTCTACCGCCGCCACCAACTCGTCGCGGTCGGCGATGAGGGACGACAGGGCCTCTGCTCCGGCCACACCTGCAGCGTCGGCCACCCGCGCCTCGAGCTCAGGGCCACCGAACCACGCCAGGTGGCGGGCGCGAGCTCCCCCGGCGTCCGCCAGGTGCTCCGCCGCATACGCCCGCACAGAGCCCAGCAGGGCGAACCGGGGCGGGTCCCCGGGCAGGGTCTGGAGCCACGCCTGCTCGGTGAGATCCTGGAGCACATCGCCAGCCCACGGCGCATCGGCGTGTGCCGACAGGTCGAGCACCGCCTCGGCGGCCTCGGCATCGAAGCCGCCGCGGAACACCGTCGCCTGGGCCAATGCTTCGCGGGCCCACGGCGTCAACAGCGCCCAGCTGGCGTCGAGGGCCGCGCGCAGCGACACGGCGCCGCGCCCCCGGCCCTCCAGGTCCAGCGCACCGTCGATCCGTCGGAGCAGCGCCCGCGGCGACACCACAGCGAGTCGGCTCGCCGCGATCTCGAGGGCCAGTGGCAGGCCGTCGAGCCGGGCCGCAAGGGTGGCGAGGATGGGGAGGTCGGCCGGGGTGGGGCGCCAGGTTGGCCGCGCCCGCTGGGCCCGCAGGACGAGCAAGCGGACGGCAGGATTGGCGGCGAGGTCGGGATCTCCGGGCTCCGGAAGCGGCAGCGGTCCCACCGTCACCACGTGGTCTTCGATCTGGAGGAGCACGCGACTCGTCACCACCACGGCGAGGTCCGGCGCCCGCGGCCGCCACGCCTCGAGCAGGTCGGCGAGACCGGTCGCCACGGCGTCGGCCCCGTCCACCACGAGCAGAGCGCGCCCGAGTCCGGCCAGCGCGGTGCCCACCGCCGCCACCGGCTCGGCACCATGCGCCACGGCGCCGATCGCCGCCGCGACCGCCGCGAGGGCTGCATCTGTGGAGCGGGATCCGGCCACATCGGCGTACCACACGCCGCCTGCGAACCGGGACGCGGCCTCGAGCGCGAAGGCATCCGCTACGGCTGACTTGCCGGCGCCCGCGGGCCCGTGCAGGGTGACGCAGCGCGCGCCCAACGCCACCGCCTCCGACAGCTCCGCGAGCAGGTGCTCCCGCCCCACCAGGTCGTCGGGGGGCGGCGGCGGGCGGTGGCCGACCGTGGGCGCGCTGCCGGTGGGCACGTCCCACTCGCCCGACCACAGCGTGTCGGCGGACACGGTGGGGGTACCGCTGACCGTCCCTGCGGAGGCCCACGCCGACCCTGAGGTGCCGTCCAGCTGTGCGAGCAGCTCCGCCGCCGAGCCGGGGCGGTCCGATGGGTCGGGCGCGAGGCAGGCGAACACGCTCTCGGCCAGGCCCGGCGCCCGAGCGGAGAGTGCCGCGCGATGCTTCGCTGTGATCGGCTCGGTCGTGCGCACGGCGGCCCGCAGCTCGGTGAAGTTGGTCACCCGGCGGAACCGAGCGCCCGTGAGCACCTCCCAGGCGATGCTGCCCCACGCGTACAGGTCGCTCCGGCCGTCCACGGGTCGGCCCAGCGCCTGCTCCGGCGCCATGTAGGCCGGCGTGCCCGTGGGGCGTCGCGCCCCATGACCGGCCGCCCGCGCCAGCCCCAGATCGGTGATCTTCGCCAGGCCTGCCGGGTGGAGCATGACGTTGGCCGGCTTGAGGTCGAGGTGGACCAGGCCGCCCGGCGCCTCCGGCGACACGGCGCGGTGCAAGGCGTCCAGCCCGCGGAGCACCTGGACGAGCAGGTCCCGAGCGTCGACCTCGGGGAGCGGTCCACGCCCGGCCAGGAACGCCTCCAGCGACAGGCCGTCCACCAGCTCCATCGCCACCCACGGCTGCCCCTCGTGCACCCCGAAGTCGTACACATCGACCAGGTTCGGGTGCGCTACCCTCGCCCCGAGCCGGGCCTCCCGCACGATGGCCCGCCGTCGGGACGCGTCGTCCCCGCCCGCCGCGATCACCTTGAGCGCGACCACCTTCTCGAACCCGTCGGGCCCCTCCATGCGGGCGCGGTACACCCGCCCCATGCCGCCCTCGCCGAGCACGGCGAGCAGCCAGAACCTCCCGAATCGGCGGGGAAGCTCCACGGCGGGGACCTACAGGGCGTCCACGAGGCTGGCGCAGACCACGAACGGGTTCGCCGCACCCTGATCGGCGGCGATGCGCAGGGAGCGTGCCCGGTCGGCGGCGTCAGCCGGGTCGGAGCCGTGCCAGCGGACGTACAGCGCCTGCTCCTCGTCCGACAGAGACTGCCCATACCGCGCCGCGAAATACAACATCGCCCGACCCACGTTGCCCTTGTGCGCGTCGCGGGGTTCGAACACCGTGCCGCCGCGCTCGCCGTCACCGAGCATCGAGCCCCCGCGCGACCAATCCACGTCGCCCGTCACCTCGCCAAACGGGAAGTTCGACCGGATGTTGTTGGCGTCGGCGGCCGACGGGAACAGGTGGTGCAGGTCGCACTCCTCGGGCGGGTCTTCAGCGCCGAGGCTGCGCGGCCAGGTGTGCTCGGTGCTGAACCCATCGGGCACCTGGTCCCACACATCGGTGCGATCGCCGGTGTACACGCACTCGGCCATCAGGTCGTCGTCGCGGTCGAGCACGGTCCACAGGAAGTCCTTCGCCCGGCTGTAGGAGATGCAGGTCTGGGCCGCGGTGAGGTCGCCCACGGCGGTCCACAGCGCATCGCCCGACAGGCCCTGGGTGGGCAGCCAGAATCCGCCGGAGTCGCACGCCGCGCACACGGGCAGGCCGTCGGCGTCTGTGCTGCCCTCGTCGAACGCGAGCTCACCGTCGCAGTCATTGTCCACCCCGTCGCACAGCTCGGTGGCGCCGGGGTAGCGGGTAGGATCGGCATCGTCGCAGTCGTCGGAGCAGGAGTCCACGCCATCACCGTCGGCGTCGACGCAGCCCGGGCCGCCGGTGGATGTGCCGCCAGAGCCTCCGGATGTGGCGGTCGCCGCGGCTGCGGGTCCGGAATCCTTGTCGACGCCGGCCGCGCAGGCCAGGAACATGAGCACGAGCATGGGACCGCGTATCCCACTCCAACCGCCCACCGTGCGCAGCGCTCTTACGGCGCCGGACAGCGGTCAGCCCTCACGCACCAACACGAAGTAGTTGTGCAGCGCCGTCTCGCCCTTGTAGGCGGCCCCGATGGACATCGTGGTCGACACCCGCCGCATGAAGTCGCGGGTGCCGTTGTACACGAGGACCTGGAGGCCCTTCGAGTTGGGCTTCACCACGGGCCACCCGTCGGGCACCGGGCCGTCCGGCACCTGGAAGTAGTCCACGACCCAGCTGCCACGGCCGCTCCACGTCGCGTGGTCCTGGCAGTCATAGGCCACGAAGTAGCCGGGGCCGAGCAGGCCGCGGGTGGCGCCTTCGTTGTAGCCGAACAAGCGGCCCGACCCGTCTTCGGGGCGCGCAAACCGCTTCTGGAACCCCTTCAGTGCGGCCACGCCCACCGGCAGCGTGTTCCACCCCTCGTGATGCACCGGACGGAGCGACGACGCGTCGGGAACGAAGTGGGCGGCATCGAGCGCCGCGGCGTCGGCCGCCTTCTCGAACAGTCGAGCCTGGTCGCGACGGCCGAGGGTGCGCACCTGGGCCACCCGGGCGGCGTGGTCGAGCGCATCGACGGCGTGGGCGATCTCGGCGATGGTAGCGGAGGACGAGCGGACGATGTCTTTCAGCATGCAAACCCCTTATCCCCGTCGGCGCGGCGGGGCGATCCGCGGGATACCCCGCTGGAGTGGGGGCACGATGCGGTGGTGGACGACGCTGGCAGTCGCTGGAATGCTGGCTTGCGCGGCAGATGAGCCGGACGGTACCAGGGGTCGGACGCCGGTGACCACGACCACCTCGCCGTCCACACCGACCACGACGACGACTCCCGCTCCCACCACGCCCACCTCCCCCAGCACCACGGACCGCGACGGGGATGGCGTGCCGGACGCCGACGACAACTGCCCGGACGACGCGAACCCCGACCAGGCCGACGCCGACGCCGACGGTGAGGGCGACGCCTGCGACACGTTCCCGGATCTGGACGCGGACGGCGTGGTCGACGCTGACGACAACTGCCCCGAGGCCCCGAACGACGA
>JBLFXJ010000292.1:0-10564 GCA_047609825.1 Myxococcota bacterium | reverse complement strand
CTGCACCCGTACCACTGGGGGGGCGGCGTATCGGTGCTCGACCTGGACGGGGACGGCACGGTCGAGCTGATCCGCACCACCGAGACGGGAATCCTGCTGTACGAGCGGGGTCCGAGCGGATGGACTGACGTGACGGCGGACCGGCTGCCGCTCTTGCCCCGCGGGATGGTGGCGTCCGCGACCGCCGCAGACATCGAGGGCGACGGCGACCTCGATCTGCTCCTGATCACCTGGCTCGGACAGAACCGGCTGCTCCGGAACAACGGCGCCGGCGTGTTCGACGACATCACGGAAGGCAGCGGCCTGCACTCCGAGAGGTGGCGGCACCAGACCGGCGCGTGGGGTGACCTGGACGCGGATGGCGACCTGGACCTGTTCATCGGTGGGTACGGGGATGTGCCGCCATCGAGCCCCGACGTGATCGTCGACCCATCCCGGCTGTACCTGAACCGAGGCGATGGCACCTTCGCAGACGCCACCCACCTCCTGCCCGCCGACATCGGCGCCGGGTACACCTTCCAGGGCACCTTCGCCGATCTCGACCTGGACGGAGACCAGGACCTCGCGGTGCAGAACGACTTCACCTACCACCTCCCGAACCAGTTCCTGCTCAACGATGGCTCGGGCGCGCTGCACCACGACCCCGGCGCCGCCTACGCAGTCGGGGTCACCGGAATGGGGGTGGAGCTGGCCGAGCTGAACGGCGACGGGATCCCGGATCACATCATCTCCGCCTACCGGGAGGTCGCGGTGATGCTGTCCACCCGTCTGCCCGACGGCTCCCTCACCTTCATCCGCTCGGACGCTGCGCTGGGGATCGTGCCCCGCGCAGACGATCCCGACTTTCAGCAGTTCGCATGGGGGGTTCAGGTCGGCGACCTCGACAACGACGGCACAGAGGAGCTGCTGGTGATGTTCGGCGACGCAACCGACCCGATCCAGCACGCAGACGGGCGCCTGCACTGGCGTCCATCTGCAGACTCGCTGTGGATCGAGGAGGCCCCAGGTCGGTGGGTCGATCGAGCGGCGGACTGGGGCCTGGCCAACGAGGGCGTCGGCCGTGGACTGCGCCTTGCAGACTGGAACCACGACGGCTGGCTGGACGTGTTCCAGGCCGAGCTGAACGGCCCGACCTGGGTGCACACCGCCCGCTGCGGTGACGGCTCATGGCTCCGGGTCGCCCTGCGCGACGACCGCACGATGAATCGGTACGGCATCGGCGCCACGGTCGAGCTGACCGGCCCCGACCGCAGCTGGACGGAGTGGATCACAGCAGGCTCCACCTCGATGTACAGCGACGGTCAGCCAGAGGCCCACTTCGGCCTGGGTGATCTGGAGGCGGTCGACCTGCGGATCACCTGGGCCGATGGCGAGGTGACGGTGGTGGACGACGTGCCCACCCGACGCGCCGTGGTGCTCACTCGCCACTGATCGCCGGCGTCACTTGGCGGCGTGCGACCCCGCGACGACGCCGGCATGGTCCTCGAGGATCAGCCGGGCCGTCATCTTGGCCGACATCATCACGCTCGGCGTACCGGCGCCAGGCTGGGCGCTGGCGCCCACGAGGTACAGGTTCTCGATGTCCTCCGAACGGTTGTGCGGCCGGAAGAACGCCGAGTGCGTGAGGCGAGGCTCCACGCCGAATGCGTTGCCCAGGTAGCTGGCGAGGGTGCCTTCGAAGTGGTCCGGGGTGATGTACGACATGGTGGTGAGACGGTCCCGCAAGCCCGGGATGTAGCCGCGATCGTCGAGGAAACCGAGGATGGTGTCGACGAACTGTGGGCCGATCTCCTCCCAGTTCAGCCCACTGCCGTTGTGCGGCACCGGCACCAATGTGTAGGCCGCGTGGTGCCCTTCGGGGGCCAGACTGGGGTCGGTGAGCGTGGGCACGTGCAGGTACTGACTGAAGTCTTCGGCGAGCACCAGGTTGTCGAAGATGTCGGTGAGCAGACCCTCGTACCGCGGCCCCAGGATGATGTTGTGGTGCCGGAGGTCCACCGGCTCGTCCGTCTTCCTGAACCCGAAATACACCACCACGAGCGACATGCTGTACTTGAGCGCACGCACCTTGAAGTCTGGGTTCCAGGTGCGGTACCGGCGGTCGATCAGCTTGGTGTAGGTCGTCGCATAGTCCCCGTTGGACACGACCACGTCCGCCTCGATCCGCTCGCCGCTGGCCAGCGTCACCCCACCCGCGACCCGACGGCCGAGGGCTCGAGGCGCGCCTCCCCGGCCGTCGTGCACGTCGATCCGGGCCACCTCGGCCTCGCACCGGAGGGTACCGCCGAGCTCCTCGAACTTGCGCACCATCGCCTGCACCAGCGCGCCGGTGCCGCCCATGACGTAGTGGATGCCCCAGGTCTTCTCGACGAAGTGGATCATCGCGTAGATCGCCGGCACCCGGAGCGGGTTCCCGCCGACAAGCAGGGTCTCGAAGCTGAACACCTGCTGCAGCTTCGGGCTCTTGAAGTACCGCTGCGTGAACGAGAACAGCGTGCGCACGGCGTCGAGCTTGAGCAGGTCGGGAACCACCCGCAACATCGTGGGCACGTCGCCGAAGTAGGTGTAGCCGAGCTCGAGGAACCCGCGGCGGAAGATCGCAGCGGCGTCCCGGTGGAACCGCTCGTAGCCCTCGAGATCGTCAGGCTCGATCGCGGCGATCTGGCGGCGGGTGCCCTCCGGATCACCATCGTAGTCGAAGTAGGTGTCATCATCGAAATAGATTCGGTAGAATGGGAGGATCGGAACGATCGTACAGTACTCGCTGGTGCGCGTTCCACCAGACACGCCCTCCATGATCCGCGCGTCGTCGCCCAGGAGGGCGGGCGGGAAGTCCGGCTGGTCGAGCGCCACGTCGCCGGCATCGAGGGCGAACAGCTCCTCGATGAAGTGGGGCACGGTGATCACCGTGGGCCCCATGTCGAAGGTGTAGCCGTCCTGCCGGCGCACCATGGCCCGCCCGCCCGGCTGGTCCTGCTTCTCTACGATGGTGGTCTCGAACCCCATCGCCGCCAGGCGAATGCCCAGCGACAGCCCTCCGAACCCAGATCCGATGATCACTGCGCGACGGCGTGGCACGGTCGACCTCCGAGATCGAGCAGTCGTGCGCCCGATCATGTTTTGAATAACCTTTGAACAGGCCGGTGCAAGCCGGGGAGAACGGCTAGAGTGATCCGGTGCTGCCGATGCTCGCCCTGCTCTCCTGTCGACCGCCCGCGCCAGCCGCTGCGCCCGGCGAGTCCGTCGTGCACGACGCGCTGTACTTCGTGCTCGTGGACCGGTTCAACAACGCCGACCCCTCGAACGACCTCGACGCCCGCGTGGACGATCCCCAGGCGTGGCATGGGGGCGATCTGGCGGGGGTCAGGGCGAAGGTCGACTACCTCGCCGACCTGGGCGTCGGGGCCGTGTGGCTGTCACCGATCACCGCCTCACAGCATCGTGCGGTCGGCGAGTGGGGGGCGTTCCACGGGTACTGGGTGAACGACCACCGGGCGGTGGAGCCGAGGTTCGGCACGGTGCAGGATGCGCGCGATCTCCGGGATGCGCTGCACGCCCGGGGCATGGGGTTGTACCTCGACATGGTGTGGAACCACGCCGGCTACGATGCACCGCTGGTGACGGAGCGGCCCGGGTGGTTCCACAACCTCGGAGACGTGGTGGAGTGGGACGATCCGGTGGAAGCGGTGACCCATGACGTGCACGGCCTGCCCGATCTGCGGCAAGAGGATCCGAAGGTGCACACGTACCTGCGCGATGCCAGCGAGTGGTGGATCCGGGAGGTGGAACCGACCGGATTCCGCGTAGATGCCGTGCGACACCTGCCCAGCGGGTTCGTGCGGCGAATCTCGGATGAGCTCCGCGCCCGACACCCCGGGTTCGTGTTGCTCGGTGAACATTTCGAGGGCGATCCCCATGCCCTCGCGGCCCGCTACCGCTCGGATCGCCTCGACGCCGTGTTCGACTTTCCGATGCACTACGCGATGAAGGACGTGTTCTGCTCCGACGCTCCGGTAGGACGGATCGCGTCCACCCTGGCCGCCGATCGCGCGTATGGCGCGCCACCTGGAGCGAGTGGCCCGGGGCTGGTCCCGTTCCTCGACAACCACGACGTGCCCCGGATCGCGTCTGCATGCCACGGCGATCTGGACCGGGTGGCGCGGGCCCTGGCGTTCATGATCACCACCCGCGGAACCCCGTGCATCTATCAAGGGACGGAGGTGGGACAGCTCGGGTCCCAAGAACCTGCGAACCGCGCCGACATGGCCTTCGATGACCAACATCCCCTCGCCGAGACCCTCCGCGGCCTGCTCGCGCTGCGGGCGAGGCATGCGGTCCTCCGGGACGGGGTCACCCGCATCGAGGCGCTGGGACCGGACCACCTGCTGTACAGCCGCATCACCGCCTCCGCCGTGGCACGAATCGCAGTGAACACGGGACCGGAACCCTGGACGCCGCCGGTGCCCACCGACCAGGCCGAGTTCGAACCGTCCGCCCAGTGGCTGGTCACCGGCACGGGCCCCCTGACGGCCTCTGAGGGCGGGGCGGTGCCTCCAGCCGCGGTCCGGGTCGACCTGTTGCACGGAAACGCGCGAGCGCTACGCGACATCACGATCCCTGGCGCGACCGATCGCGCCACCTTGAGCATCATCGCCGAAGGCGCTCCCGCAACGCCGGGCGACAGGGTGTTGTTGGTGGGTGCGGGAGAGGCACTCGGAGGGTGGTCGCCCGCCCGAGGAGTGCCCGCGCGCCGCACCGCGCGCGGGTGGATGTGGACCCTGGACGTGGCTCAGGGCGATGTGCTCGCCTTCAAGATCGTGGTCGATGGGCCCGACGGGACTCGGTGGTCACCCGGGCCAGACCGCTACGCGTGGGCACATGCAGCGAATGATCGCCTCGTGATGCCGTGGGACCTGCCGCCGGGTTGAGGGCTTCGCACAGTGTCGAAGACTTTTCATCGCCGCCCGGCCCTGGTATGCTCTCACCGCTTCCCGGATGTGGAGAACCGCATGCGCCTGACCCCCGTGATCCTTCTCGCCGTTGCTTGCGGCGTTCAAGACTCTACCCAGACCGACACCAACGCCCATGATTGGGGCGTGCAGGAGGGTGCAACCATTACCCAAGCTGCGCCTGGTGATCTCAACCTGACGCTCGATCGAGCGTTGGTTGGCAGCATCATGCGAGCCGAAGTGAGCGATGCGTACGCTTACGAAGATTTCCAACTGATCATCAGCATGGCTGGCGAGGGCGCGAGCTGCCCCGCGCCGCTCGGCGGTGGTTGCCTCGGACTCAACGCGCCCTCGAATCGTGTTGCGAGCGGCTACGCCGATGACAGTGGCGCTGCCACCATCGACGTGCCCGTGCCGATGCTGCCGCGCTTCGTCGGCTCCGAGGTTTGCGGCCAGCTGGTCGCGAACCGCGGCCCGGCTGGCTGGGTCACCTCCAACGTGAGCTGCGTCATCATCGACGCGGACACCGACGGTGATGGCCTCGCCGACTCTGAAGAAGACGCCATCGGTACTGACAGGTACAACCCCGACACCGACGGTGACGGCGCCCTCGACGGCTTCGACTGCGCTCCACTCGACCCGACCAAGTTCGACGCGTGTGGCGTGCTGTACGGCAGCCAGTCCCGTAGCTGTGGCACCACCGAGGTGTACACCATCGACCCACAGGCGGGTACCTACTCGCTCGCGTGGAACAACGGCACCAAGTACACGGCGCTCGCCGGGTTCGATGACCGTCTGTTCGGTGGCGTGTCCGGGTTCGACGGTAACATGCACGAGATCAATCCGGCGGACGGCTCGATCCTCGACACGTACTACCAGGGCTCGTACCAGCCGGCGATGACCGCCACGCCAAGCGGCGAGATCCAGATGGTCTGGGGTTGTCAGCAGTACGTGTTCGACGGCAACAACCTCAGCGCAGGTGGCGTGTACACCGGCGGCATGTACTGCAACAACATGGACCTCGCGGTCGATGATGCTGGCAACACGTACTACGTGGATGACGGCGACTTCGGCACCATCGACTTCTCCACCGGCGCCTACGGCGACGTTGGCGTGACGAGTGGTTGGGAATCCGGCGGCGTTGGCTACCGCGACAAGGTCAGCGCGTTCGAGTACCACCAGGGTACGTTCTACGTGGTCAACACCTCGTGGATGGGCGCCGTCACCGACCTGTTCGAGTTCGATCCGGCCACCGGCGCCGTCACGTATGTGATGGAGCTTCCGGCCTGCATCGACGGCCTCGGCAGCACGTACTGAGACATCGCTCTTCCTGAGCGACAAGGCCCACGCTTCGGCGTGGGCCTTCTTCGTTCGAACGACGAAGGCCCACGCTTCGGCGTGGGCCTTCCCCGTTCGAAGGACGCCGCGCCAGACCGCGGAGCGCGCCGGCGCAGCACCGAGCCCGCTACTCGATGGCGTCGCACTTGCGAGCGTCGGGGTCGACCTCGTAGGCCGCCGAGATCTTCGCCCCATCTTCGGGCGCGGCGTCTTCCTCGAACACGATGGCGCAGGCCGCGTCATCCCACGCCCAGCCGTCGACCTCCTTGTTGCCCACGCTGACCACGAGCGTGTCTTCCATCGGACGCTCGTTGACCGCGAACCGGCGCCGGAGCCCACCCGTGGAGCTTGCGCCCAGGTCCTCCATGAACCGGCTCCAGTCGGCCTCGCAGATGTTGCCGACCAGACCGCCGGTCTGGTACGCGGCCGCCCAGTAGCGACGCCCGGGGTAGCTGTCTTCACAGGCATCGCGGGGGCCGACGATCGCACCGACCAACACCGACTCCGGCGTGCCCTTCACGTTCCGGAGTTCCTCGATGTAGTCGGCCACCGGAGGCAGGCTGCCGAGCTGCTTGTAGCACTCCTCCGGGGGCTCGCCGTCGAGCATGCCACCGTCGGAGCAGTCCTCTTCGTCGGACACATAGACAACGACCAGGAGGGTCTCCGGGCGCATGAAGTCGCCCTCGTTGTCGCGCAACGCCGCGATGGAGGCCTCGAGGCCCTTCTCCTTGTCGCCGCCATTGATGCCGATGCGGGCCCGACCGGCGAACTCCGCCAGGAAGTCGTCATCCTGCGGAGTGAGGTAGGGCGTGTCGCCCTCGAACCCACCGAGGGTGGCGTCGAAGCTGGTGGACGTGACGGCGATGCGCACGTCGTCTTCGTCCAGCTCGTTCACGAACGAGAGGAAGCCGCTGCCGAGGATGTCCTGCTCCTCCCCCATCGACGCCGAGTTGTCGACCACCCACAGGATGTCGAGACCGCTCGTGCCGACCTGGGTCCACGTGGCCTCTCCGGTCTCGGCAGCGCAGCCGATGAGCAGCAGGGCGAGCACACTTCGCATGGGTCCTCCAGTCCGATCGCACAGACCGAACCTAGCCCAGCCGCAGGCCCACCGCAGTCATGGCGACAGGAAGCCCGTGCCGAGCACGCCCATCTGCGTCACGCCCTCGAGGTTCGAACCATCGGGCAGATCGGTGAGCACGTGCTCTGTGCGCAGGGCGTACACCGCGAGCAAGCTCCGGTTGTCGTACGGCGCCCACACCCAGCCGGGCACGTACAGGCTGCCGCTGTCGTATCCGTGACACACGATCACGTCGTAGGTCGGCGCGCCCAACGGGGTGAACACCTCGAACATCACCACGAATGTGCCGGTGCCGACGGGGGACCAGGTCATGGTGGTGCCGCCGCGCCTGAACGGCGCCGTGAACGCATCGCGTGGGTCGATCAGCAGCAGCTGCCACGGGGTGAGCGTGTCGAACCCCGTGGGCGTGAGCACCGAGTCGCGGATCTCGAACGGGCCGAAGGCGCCGCCATCCGGCACCGACACGTCGTAGAACGCGGTGCGGAGGAAGTCCTCGGTGCCCAAGCCGCCGATGGCGTACTTCGGACCGAAGTCGCCCAGCTCCCGGTGCAACCCCAGCTGAGACGGCCCGGACTGCAGGTTCACCCACTCCCCCACGTCGTTGTAGGACGCTGCCAGCTGGGGCCGGTATGGGTTGATCTCGCAGCTGCCAGCGGGGGGGAGCCAGCCGAGCCAGCTGCCGGCCACGGGGTCGTGGAACGCGGCCTCGGCCGACACCTGCAGGTCGTCGCCCAGGTCGAAACACACGGGGCAGGCGATCTGGAGGTGGGTCATCTGGACCAGCCCACCCGTCAGGCCCTCGAACGGATCCGTGCTCGTGCTGCCGGTGCCGGTGCCGGTGCCAGTTCCCGTGCCGGTCGGCGCGCCCGTGCCCGTGCCCGTGCCCGTGCCCGACCCCGTCGCCGTGGTGCTGCCCGTCGCCGTGCCCGTCGCGGTGCCCGTTGTCGGATCGGTCGTGGGGTCGGTGGAGGGATCGGTGGTGCCGTCATCGAGGTAGGTGTAGGCGTCGCGCAGCACCGCGGTGCCAGGATCAGCCGAGACGATCAGATCGACCGGACCTGGCTTCTGCGCGGGCGGGGTGGTGACGAGCAGCGAGCGATCGTCCACCTTGGACGAGGCCGCCGGCAGCGCATCGAAGAACACCTGCACCTCGCCGATGAAGCCCTCGCCCTCCACGAGCACCAGGTCGCCGCCGCTCATGGGCCCGTCGGCCGGATCCGCCGCGATCACGCGCACGGAGGAACCCAGATCCGCGTCGCCGTTCGCCCCGTGCAGCGCGCTGTCACCGCACCCGATCAGGACCAGCGCTGCCAGCAAACGGCGCATCCAGCCTCCCGCCCACGGAGCATATCGCTCGCGGACCGGGCCTGTGGGCCGACCTCTCGCCCGAGCGCGATCGAGGTGCTTTACACACGGCGAGAGAACCGGTAGAGTCCGCGGGACGGGCTGTGAAGCCCGACCGGAATCGCTTGCTTCGGATGTGTGCGTGGAGGTATTCGTGGCTCGTCAGCTGATGCCACTGGCCCTGGTTGCTGCCCTGTTCACGGGCTGCCAGGTTGACCAGGACGTAAGTGTAATGTCGGAGGACGCGTTCGTGCCCTCCCATGAAGTGAAGGGCGCCGTAGCGGATTTCTCCCCGCCGCCGCCCTACGATCTGACGCTCGACGTCAACAACCTGGCCATCGACGACTTCGTCCAGATGACCGTCTCGGGTGCAAACCCTGGGGATAATGTCATCTTCCTCCGCGGCACCGGCTTGGGCGAGACCTGCCCGCCCGGCTTCGCGCCGCTGTGTGTAGACCTGGCCAACCCGTCGCTCGCCTACATCGGGTCTACCGATACCGCCGATGCTGACGGCATCGCCGAGCGCTACTTCCTGCTTCCCGCGAACCCCGACCTCGTCGGGCGCCGCGTGTACATGCAGGCCGTCGTGATGTCCCCGGAGATCATGCTGTCGAATGTGGTCGAATCCGAGGTATCCGCCGGACTCGACTGCGATGACGACCTGTTCGAGCCGAACGACGCCGTCGAGGAGGCCATCGCCATTCCCGGTGGAAACTGGGAAAACCTGTCGATGTGCTCGGACCTCGAGGACTGGTACGCCATCGACGTGCTCGAGGGCGACATCATCGACTGGGACATCGCGTTCCTCGATGCAGAGGGCGACATCGACATCAACCTGTACAACTCGGCGGGCGACCTGCTCGCAGCGAGTGTATCGGTCGGTGACTCCGAGTCGATCGACTACCTCGTCGAGGCGGACGACACGCTGTTCTTCCGCGTGTACATGTTCCGCGACGAGGGCATCGAGCAGCAGGGCAACATCTACGACATGTCCATCGACCGCACGCCAGGCGAGCTCACGTTCTGCTTGCCGGACGGCTTCGAGGACAACGACACCCCCGGCACGGCGTTCGACCTGAGCGGCGCTGGGCTGATCTCCGGTGGCGGCGTCACGGATGAGTTCAACGGACTCACCTCCTGCGAAGGTGACGGACCGTCAAACTACGACGTGTACGGCGTCGACGTGGTGGCCGGCGAGAACATCACGGTGTTCCTCGAGTTCGCCGACGCCGAGGGTGACGTCGACATCGCGCTGCTCGACCTGGGTGGCGCCACCCTCGACAGCTCGCTCAGCACGTCTGACAACGAGTTCGTGAACTACACGTCCGATATCGACCAGACGATCCTCGTGCGCGTGGAGCTGTTCAGCGACGAGGGTGTCGAGATCATCAACGGCAACAACTACGACATGAACGTGACGGTCGGCGTCGGCGCGACGCTCGATGCCCTGCTCCAGGGCTCGGACTACGGCGCCCACGAGGGCCAGATGATGAGCGCAGCGCTCGTCGACATCGCCACGGGCCTCGCGGTGGCCTCGGATTCCCAGTTCGTCTTGGGCGGTGAGATCTTCTTCCCGTTCGCCGACGCCATGGACCCCGAGGGCTCCTACGAGTGGCACCTGTGGGCCGACATGAACGGCAGCGGCGTGTGCGACGCTCCGCCGACCGACCACACCTGGCTCATCGAAGCGGGTCAGGCGTTCGACAACATCGTGACCACCTACAACCACGACGTTGACTTCACGGACGTGTGCGCGACCTTCTGATCGCGCCCGGTCTTCATCCGACGCCGCCGGGCATGTTCCGGCGGCGTCGCTCGTTCTTGCACTGGTTACGGCGCATCGTGACCATGC
>JBLFXJ010000291.1:0-10587 GCA_047609825.1 Myxococcota bacterium | reverse complement strand
CCCAGGGGCACGGAGGCGCCGACGAGAGGATCGATCCGACCGGCGAACCACGCGCCGAGGCCGGTGATCGACAGCACCGCTGGCAGGACGCGGAGGGAGACCGTCGTGCCGGTGACGACATCGGTCGCGCGACGCACCAGCCAGAACCCGAGCGCGACCGTGGCCGGTGCCACGATGGGCAGCGGGAGCAGCCACCACCCGGGGGTGATGCGTCCCATCACGATCGCCGCGCCGGCTGCGATGAGCGACGCCGCAGCGCCGAGCCCACCCCATGCCAGCCACTTGCCTGCCATGATCTCGAATCGGCTCACGGCCGCGGCCAACAGCCCGACTAGGGTGCCGGCGGCACGCTCGCCGGCCATCGAGGTGGACACCGCTCCGGTGAGGGTGGATGCGCTGATCAGCGCGAACAGCAGCGAGCGGCCCGGGCCGCGGATCGGCCGCATGGCGCGATTCACGGTGAGCGCGGGGGCGTCACCATCGAGTGCGGCGCGCACGTCATCGCGCAGGCCGTTGCTCTTCACGACCAGGGTCTGGCCTTCCATCCGGAAGTCGAGCTGGCCCTCCGGTACCACCGCAACATCCAGCGCCCGCACCGCCTCCGGCACGTCGCCGCTGACCCTGAGCGCGGGCGCAGCGGCCATTCGTGCCGGCATGGCAAACCGCAGCGTCGTCGTCGGGAACAGCAGGCCGACCAGGATCAGCGGCAGCACCCAGCCCCGTCTTCCGGACAGCTCGAGGGCGAGGTCACGACGGGCGATGGCGAATACTCGGCGCGGTCGCATGCTCACTCCCGCGCAGCGCGGAGCGCGAACGCGGCCGACGCGATCACTCCGGCCACCAGCGAGCCAGCCAGCGGCGCCCAGCCATCGCCGTCGGTGAACACAGAGGCGAGTGGGAGCCAGCGCCCGACCGCCGGGTTGGCGTTCCCAAGAGCGATCAGCCCGGTGGCGGCGCCCATGCCTGCGGCGAACGGCCCAGCGAAGGACTGGCGCAGGCTGGTTCGTCCAACCGCCATCACACCCAGCGCGGTCGCAGCGCCGCACGCCGCTGCGCCGTGACGGGTCATCGCGGCGGCATCCGGCAGGCCCATGATCGCGTCGAAGATGGCGACACATAGCGCGTAGAACAGGGACAGGAGCAGCGTGCCGGCGATCCATCGAGCCGCGCCCGGGACCCAGCGCGCGATGGGCAGGGCGAGCTCGGCGGCGAGGGTTCCATCGTCCCGGTCGCGCGCCACCATGCCAAGGCCGAACACCACGCCGTACAGGGCGAACAGCGAAGCGACCAGCTGACACACAGCGGCGCCATTCGGAGCGGCCTCGGCCGCCTTGGGCAGGGGAACGACCGGGTCTGGCCGCCATGGTGCGTCGAGGAAGGTGCGAACGCTGGCCTCGAGCTGCAGCGCGCGAGGTCCCCGGTCGTTCGTCCACAGGACTGCGCCATCGAGGGCGGCCCAGGTGCCGCCGAGGACCGCCGCCCGCGCATCCTCCACCTGCACGGTGTGGAACCCGTCGGCCTCCAACATCTCGACAAGGGCCTTGTCCACTGTGGAGCTGACCCCGACGATCTCGCTGCCCCGGAGGCTGGCGAACACCACCAGCGTCGCCACCAGCGTGCCCGCCGTGAGTCCCGTGGGCCAGAGCAGCGAGCGTCGGATCATGCCCTCGCGCAGGAGGCGTCGGATCAGCACCGACACGAGCTCATACAGCGCGCGCAGCGTGTGCATCAGGCCTCGCCCACCAGCGCGAGGAAGGCATCGTCGAGGGTGTCTGCACCCGCTGCCTCGAGCACCTGCGCCACCGTGCCTTCGCAGACCAGGCGGCCCCTGGCCATCACGCCGATCCGGTCGACGACGCGCTCCACCTCTCCCATGATGTGGGACGAGAGCACGATGGCCCGGCCCTCTGCTGCCTGCTCCCGCACGAGCGCCAGCACGTCGCGTCGGCCGGGCACATCCAGCCCATCGGTGGGCTCGTCCAACAGCATCGCCATGGGGCTGTGCACGAGCGCTCGGGCCAGCACCACCCGTCGCTTCATCCCGGTGGACAGGTCACCACACGGCGTGTTCGCGTAGCTCGAAGCTCCCATCCGCTCGAGCAGCGCGTCCGCCCGGGCGTCCGCTGAGGGCACACCCTGGATGCGCGCGAACAGCCGCACCACCTCGCGGGGGGTGAGCCGCTGCGGGAGCCCACCCTCAGCGGGCACGTACGCGATGCGCTCCCGGATCTTCAGCGGATCGGTGCCTCGCTGGAGCCCGGCGACCTCCACGGTGCCCTCATCGGCCTCGGCCAGGGTGGCGAGGATCCGCAGGGTGGTGGTCTTACCAGCACCATTG
Organism: Myxococcota bacterium; assembly: GCA_047609825.1. GTDB lineage: Bacteria > Myxococcota_A > UBA796 > UBA796. Next base: position 8,249 of record JBLFXJ010000291.1, on the reverse strand, counting down.
GGCCCGAGCAGCCCGTACACCTCGCCGGGGCTCACCGTGAACGACAGCCCATCCACGGCGGTGACGGTGCCCCGGCCGGTGGCCTTGAACCGTTTCACCAGATCGCGCACCACGATCATCGGGCCTCCGCAAGGGGCGCTGAGTAACGCACGTCGTCGGTCGTTCGGGCCCGTCAGTCGGTCGACCGCGTGATGTCGGGATACCTGGCCGCCCCAAGGAGGTCATGATGGACACGCTGCGGCACTTCCTCGAAGGTCGCTGGGTCGACGGTCAGGGCGAGTCGATCCCCCTGGAGGATGCCACCACCGGTGAGCCTTGCGGCGCCGTCAGCCACGGTGGCCTCGACTTCGGGTCTGCCTTCGCCTTCGCCAAGCGGGTGGGGGGGCCTGCCCTCCGGTCGCTCTCGTTCGCCGAGCGCGGCGCCATGCTCCAGGCGCTCTCGGCGTTGGTGCACGCGAACCGCGAGGCGCTGATCGATGCCTCCCGACACGGAGGCACCACCCGCGGCGACGCCAAGTTCGACATCGACGGCGCGTCCGGCACTCTCGCCTACTACGGCGCTCTCGGCCGGTCGCTGGGAGACGGCACCGTGCTCTTGGATGGCGATCCAGAGCCCGTGCTTCGATCCAAGCGGTTCGTTGCGCAGCACGCGTGGGTCTCGCGTCTCGGCGTTGCGGTCCACATCAACGCGTACAACTTCCCGGCGTGGGGCATGGCGGAGAAGCTCGCCGTCGCCGTGCTCGCCGGGGTGCCGGTGGTCACCAAGCCCGCCCCCGCGACGGCGCCGCTCGCGACGCGGATCGTAGAGCTGTGGGTCGAGGCTGGCGTGCTGCCCGAAGGGGCGCTGTCACTCGTGAACGGCGAGCCGCGCACGCTGCTCGACCACCTCGGTGCGCAGGACTGCGTGGCATTCACCGGAAGCGCGGCAACCGGGCGGATCATCCGGTCCCACCCCACAGTGGTGGCGAACGGCGTGCGGGTGAACGTGGAGGCCGACTCGGTCAACGCGGCGGTGCTCGGGCCGGATGTGGAGGACGGCTCCGACGTGTTCTGGATGTTCATCAACCAGACCGCGACGGAGATGACCCAGAAGGCCGGTCAGAAGTGCACCGCCACCCGGCGGGTGCTCGTGCCGGAGCCCTTGGTCGAGCAGGTCGTCGAGGCGCTGTCCGAACGTCTGGCCGCCGCGACGGTCGGAGAGCCCGGTGAGCGGGGCACCCGAGTGGGGCCGCTGGTGGATCGCGCCGCGCGGGCGCGGGTGGAGGAGGGCATCCAGGCCCTGGAGGCCGCGGGCACTCGGGTGTTCGCGGGCGAGGCCCCAGCGGGCGGTGCGTTCGTGGCGCCGGCCCTGTTCCGCGTTCCCGCGCAGGCTGATGTCGTGCACGCGCACGAGGTGTTCGGCCCCGTGGCGTGCGTACTGCCCTACTCGGGCGAGCCGGCTGACGCCGTCGCGCTGGTCGCGCGCGGTGGCGGCGGGCTGGTGTGCAGCGTGTACTCGGACGACCTCGCGTGGGCCGGTGCGGTGGTGTTGGGCGTCGCGCCGTGGCACGGACGGGTTCATTGGGGCAGCCGCCGGGTGCACGATCAGAGCCCGGGTCCGGGTGTGGTTTTGCCCAACTTGGTGCACGGCGGGCCTGGCCGTGCTGGCGGCGGCGAGGAACTCGGCGGTCGACGCGGGCTGGCCTTCTATCAGCAGCGGACGGTGATTCAGGGCGATCGGGGTCTGCTTCCGCGGATTCTTCCGACCGGTTAGGCTTGACGTGAGCGCTCCCGTCTGGCATTTGGCATGTATCCCTCGCTGGGCCGCCACTCCCCTGCGGCCCCACCCTCCCGCCGAATGCCTCCTGGAGCTCTCATGAAGTGGATCGACCCGCCTGACGGGCGGCCATGGGCCCTGATCGGTCTGTGTGCGTTCAGCATCCTCGCCAACGCCGCGCTCGCCGTGGTCGTGCTCTCGGGCGGCGACGACCCTGGACCCGCGGCTGCATCCGCGGTCGTCGAGCTCCCGGATGACGCTCTCGCCCCTTCACTTCCGCCCGAGGCGGGGGTGGCGAACGTCAGCAGCGAGCCGCCGCGGGAAGACGCCGTGAAGCTGGTCCGCGCCCCGGTGAGCCACTCCCTGGCGCGCACCTTCCAGGCCGCCGTCCCCGACCACGCCGACGTGGTCTCTGCCGTGTACACGCGGCTGTTCGTCTGGGAACTCGACGTTCGGCGCGATGTGCAGAAGGGCGACGAGATAGCGCTGGCCTACGCGTGGGACGGTGAGCTCGCAGACATCGCCGTCGCCGAGTACGCGTCGAAGCGCCTCGGTCGCACCCTGAAGGCGTTCCGATTCCAGGCCTCCGGCGACACCTGGCCGTCATGGTGGGACGAGTCCGGCGTGGAGGTGCCGCGTCGGCTCGTGAATGGGCCGCTGCGTGACTACGAGCAGATCACCTCGTTGCTCAAGGACCGTCCGACCCACAAGGGCATGGACTTCAAGTCGCCGGTGGGAACCGCGCTGCACACGCCGCGCGCCGGCAAGGTGCTCCGAACCAACTGGAACACGGTCCCCAATGGGGGCTGCATCGAGATCGAGTACTCCGATGGCGTGGTCGCGAAGTTCCTCCATCTGTCGGATGTAAAGGTCAGCCCGGGAGACTCGGTTGGGGCGGGGTCCGTGATCGGCCTCACGGGCAACACGGGCAGGTCCACGGCTCCGCATCTGCACTATGAGCTCGCGCGCGGTGGCAAGGTGCTCGATCCCACCGACTACCATGGCGTGGTGCGGCGCAAGCTGACCGATGCCGACCTCCCTCGGTTCGAGCGTGAGCGCGACCGTCTCGCGGCGCTGCTCGCCCATGAGCAGACCGCCAGCCGGTAGTTCAGCCCTTCGGGGCCTTCCCGCCTCTTGCGCGCGAGTCCCGTCTGGGGTCTGTGCGGTCGCAGCATCGGGGGTTCGGCCCGCCTGCACCGTGGCCTCAGGCTGTCACCGGGTTGACTGTCGTCGCCCTGGTGCGCACACCTCTACCAGTTGGCAACGTGCCGCCCATCCGGTACGGTCCCAGCACGGGGAGGCTCGATGCTCGACTGGCTCTCGCAGACATTGGACGCGCTCAGGCGGCGTGTCGAAGAGCTCGCGGCGGCCGTCGACGAGGCACTCCAACCCGATCCGCTGCCCGTTCCGGTGCCCGTGCGAACCCCTGGCGGGAACCACCGAGGCCCCGTGCGCCGTTGACCGACGGCGTCACCCTGGCGGTGGCTGGTGTCGCAGCCCTGGTCGCCGGTGTCGCGGCCTGGCTCCACCACCCGCGAACCCCCGAGCTCGATGCGGAGCGGTGGTTCAAGGTCTGGATCGCCACCTCACTTCGGGGGACGGTCGAGACGGCTGGCGGGGATGCAGACGCCTGGGTCGCGGAGGTGCTCAGGTTCGTTCCGTACCATCCAGCCGGGCGGGAGCCCGGGCGCAAGGTGGCCTCGCCCTCCACATGGCGCCCGGCAGATGGGTGGATCGACGGTGAGCAGGCCCTCGTAGAAGCGCTTGCCCGGCTGCCGGATGTGCAAGCCAGGTGGCGATGGCTGTACGACGAAGACGAGCGCGGGGCGGAGGCGAGGCTGGTCGATCCGCAGACCTTGGGCCCGGCCTATGATCCCCGGACCTACCTGGGAAGCGACGGGTCATGGGATGCCGTGGCGGGCGGCGGGCTCACGCTGGCGCTGGTGGCGCGCCTGGGGGCCGCTTGGGTGTTGGTGGACGGCGCTCCGGGGCCGCCACCGCTGCTCGACGCCTTGCACGCGGCCGTGCCGGACGCTGACCGGATCCAATGGTCGCCCGTGCCGTTCGACGCAGCCGCTGCGGGTGTGCTCGATCGCCTGCGGGAAGTGGCGGTCGCGCGAGGGACGCCGCTGGTGATCGTCGCGGCGGGGGCGGGGGCCCACTTCGCGCTTCGTGCGCTCGCCGCCGACCCCGGGCTTCGCGATCGCATCGCGGCGGTGGTGAGCGTGGGGGGAGTGCTGCGCGGCATTCCCGGGCAGGAGGGCCCGCTGGGTGAGGCCGCTGTGGCCGACTGGATGGGCAGGTGGTTCGGGCACGATGCGCTTAGCACCGACGCGCTCGTCCTCACGCCCTACCTCGCACTGCAGTGGTGGGATCCGCAGGAGGATCCGCCAGGCGGCGGGCTCCCCTTGCGCTGCGCTCGGTGGCCCGCGCTGCGTGACACGGCGGCCCCCGAGTCGGTGGCGCCGCTGGATCTCGGAGTGCTCCCAACCGATCCCGACTTGCCGCTGGCCCAGGTCGCAGATGCTCTCGTGGGCGTCACCGTGTGTGCCGTGCTGGCCTGGCGCGGCGAGCACGGCACGACCGGATAGTCCCGGCTCCGGGAGGTGCCCGTGCTCCTGTCATTGTTCCTGGGCTTCGCACGTGTGGGGCTGCTCGGCTTCGGCGGCGGCCCTTCCATGCTGCCGCTGCTCCAGGCCGAGTGCGTGGGCAATGGCTGGCTGACCGACGAGGAGTTCCTCGAGGGGCTGGCCGTCGGCAGCGTGCTGCCCGGTCCGATCACGACGAAGATGGCCGTGTATGTGGGCTGGCATCAGGCAGGGGCCTTGGGCGCCACCTCCGCCGCCCTCGGCATTGTGCTGCCCTCGGCGGTGCTCATGGCCACCATTGGCGCGATCGTGCTGCGGTACCGGGAACACCCGATCATGCACGGCGCGTTGAACGGGGTCAAGCCTGCGGTCGTAGGGATGCTGGCGTTCGTCGCCTGGGATCTCGCACCGACCGCAGTGGTTGGCGGCACCAGCGCCGCCCTCGCCCTCGCGGCCTTCGTCGCCCTCGCGTTCGGCAAGGTGCACCCGGGCCTGGTGATCGTCGCCGCCGCGGCCCTGGGCGCCGTCATCGCGCGGGGCTGATCACTCCACTGGAACCTTGCGCTTACCGCCGGCGTCGGTGCGCGGCAGGTCGACCGTGAGCAGGCCGTTCTCCATCCGGGCCCGGATCGCCTCCTGGATCACCTGGAACGGCAGCAGGAACTCTCGCCGGAACGGCCCGGTCGCGCGCTCCGACACCCGGGATGGCAGGTCGCCGCGGTGCGCCGGCTTGCGCCCGCTGACCACCAATCGTGCTCCCGACACCTCCACCCCGATCGTGTCTCGCGGCACCCCTGGCAGCTCGATGAGCAGCCGCCAACCTTCGGTGGTCTCGAGCACGTCGACGTCCGGCGAGAACCGGGCCTGGCGCTTGGCGTCGGGCAGGCTCGGGTTGACGATGTCGCGCAGGAGCGGATCGCGAGAGATGAGTCGCTGCAGGTTGCGCAGCGCGAGATCGGCGGTGTCGGGCACTGGACGCCTCCTGGACTCAAGGATGCCACACTCGACCGTGGCCGCCCGAAAGAGGTATGCAGCCGGGACCGGGGACGCGATGCGGCGCAAGATGCACAACGTCCACCCCCGCGGCGGGAGTCCGCTGCCGGTGGTGGTGCTCGAAGGCGATGCGCCTGGTCCGACAGTCGCCGTCACGGGGAATGTGCACGGCGACGAAGCGACTGGCCTCGTCGCTGCCCATGAGCTGGATCTCCGGCTGCGCGAGTCCCTACGCTGCGGAAGGGTGGTGCTCTACCCGTCGGTCAATCCGGGTGGCCTGCGAGCCCGCACCCGAACCGAGCCGGGCGGTGTCGACCTGAACCGGGCCTTTCCCGGTGATCCGCGGGGAGGCACCGCGTCGAGGATCGCGGCGGCCCTGTGGAGCGATCTCGGCGCCCACCGGGTCGACGCTGTGTTGGATCTGCACGCCGACGCTGCGGTGTCGATCCCGTATGTGATCGTCGACCGACCGGTGGCGTTGCGGGCGACCGAGCGCGCTGCCATGGAGGCCCGGCTCGCAACTCTGGCTGGGCACTGCGGTCTCACCGCACTGATGGAGTACCGCGCGCCGGAGTACATCCGGTTCGGCCTGGATCGCTCCCTCGCGGGCGCGCTCGTGAACGCGGCGAAGGTGCCGGCACTCACCTTGGAGATCGGGCCTCGGCGGAGCGTGGACCCCGCGGCAGTCGAGGTCGCGGTGGGAGCGGTGTGGGGCGTGCTCGCTGGGCTGCAGCTTGTCGACGGCGCCCCCGCCCCACACCCCACGCGGGTGGCCGGCGGGCCGTGGAGGCGGTCACCGGCGCCGCGGGTGCAGACCGCAGGGGTGTTCGTCCCGCATGTGCATCCGGGCGTCACGTTCGCCGCGCAGGATGTGCTGGGCACCGTCCGCGGTGTCGACGGCGCGGTGCTCGAGCGGGTCGTCGCTCCGGGTAGTGGCGTCGTAGTGTCGTGGGCGGATGCCACCTGGGTCGAGCCGCGCGCTGTGGTCGGAACGCTGGGTCTGGAGGATCGGTGAGCGACTGGCGGGTGAACGCTTACTCCGAGAAGTGGCTGCGCCGCGGATTCCAGTGGGTCTACCCCAAGGAGATCGTGTCGGGTCGGCCGTCCATCGGGGCCCCTGTGCGCCTCCTGGGGCACGGCGGTGCGGTGCTCGGGAGGGGCCTGGCCGACAAGGGTTGGATCGCCGCCCGGGTCTACCGCCACGACGACGGCCCGCTCGACGAGGCGTGGATGGAGCGTGTCGTGGGTCGCGCGGCCGACCTGCGCGATGTGCTCGTCGGCGACGACACCACCGCGTTCCGTCTGATCAACGGTGAAAATGACGGCCTCCCGGGAATCCGGGTGGACCGGTGGGGGCACTTCCTCGTGATCGCGGCGGACTCGCCCGCGGTGGGTCCGCTGCTGTCACCCCTGTGCGATGCCCTCGAGCGTCGCCTCTCACCACGCGGGATCTACCTCTGCTATCGCCCAGACGGGCGTGACGGCCGAGACCCGGCGGGGTTCCGTCCCGCTCCCGGGCTGCTCCGAGGACGTGATGCCGCCGGGGCGGTGCGGGTCCGTGAGCGGGGGCTGTGCTTCGACGTGTACCCAGCGGAGGGGCCCGACGTGGGGCTGTACACCGACATGCGCGACCTGCGGGCGTGGCTGGAGCCCCACTGGGGCGGGGCGCGGGTCCTGAACACCTTCGCGTTCACCGGTGCGTTCAGCGTGGCTGCGGCGTTCGGCGGGGCCACCGAGGTCGTGTCGGTGGATCTGTCTCAGAAGTACCTGGATCGCGCTCGCGACAACTTCCGCGCGAACGCCCTGGATCCCGGGCAGCACAGCTTCATCGCCGATGACGTGTTCAAGGCGCTCGACCGCTTCCGTCGAAAGGGAGAGCGGTTCGAGCGGGTGATCCTCGATCCACCAGCGTTCTCGCATGGGAGCAAGGTGTGGTCGGCGAAGCGCGACTACCCACGACTCGTCTCGGCCGCGTGCGCGGTACTCGAGGACGGCGGGTGGATCATCGTCGCGTCGAACCAGGGCGAGCTGTCACCACATCAATTCCGCGGCTTCGTCGCCGAGGGGCTGAGACGAGGCGGGTGCAGCGGCCAGCTGCTGCACTCGGGCACTCAGGCGGGCGACGTGCCGGCCTCCACCACGTTCCCCGAGGGCCAGTACCTCAAGCTCGCCGTGTACCGGGTCCTCCGCGGGTGAAGTACCCGAGCCCGCTCGTCGAGGGGCGGTTCATCCGTCGATACAAACGATTCTTCGCGGATGTCGAGCTGGAAGGCCTCGGCGTCGTGACCGCACACTGCGCAAACACCGGCGCGATGACGGCATGCATCGAGCCGGGATCGCCCGTGCGCCTCTCGCCCAGCGACAACCCGCGCCGCAAGCTGGCGTGGTCGCTGGAGCAGAGCTGCGTGGGCGGCCAGTGGATCCTCGTCCACACCGGCCGCCCGAATCGCATCGTTCGCGAGGCGATCGTCGCGGGTCGCGTGCCGGAGCTGAGTGGGTACGCCACGGTCGAGTCCGAGAAGCGGGCGGGAGAGTCGCGGCTCGACCTGTTGCTGTCCCACCCCGGGCGCCGTTCCGCGTGGGTCGAGGTGAAGAACGTGACGATGCTCGATCCCGACGGCGTGCTCCGGTTTCCCGACGCGGTGACCGCGCGGGGGGCACGGCACCTCGAGGCGCTGAAGACTCAGGTGGAAGATGGCGATCGCGCCGTGTTGTTCCTCCACGTCGGGCACTCTGGGGGAGCCCGGGTGGAGCCAGCCCGCGCGGTCGACCCGGCCTGGGCCATGGCGTTGGAGCGGGCGATGGAGGCGGGCGTCGAGGTGATCGCCCACCGCGTCCGGCTGAGCGCGGACCAGGCGGTGCTCGCCGAGGCGATCCCGTTCACGCTGTGACGGGCCAGCCCAGCGCCGAGA
>JBLFXJ010000290.1:0-10595 GCA_047609825.1 Myxococcota bacterium | reverse complement strand
TCCCGATGATCCGGCCGTCCGGCAGCAGCCCCATCTTGTACATCGTGCCCACCGCGGGCGCGTACACCGCCGAGTCGACATCGGAGGTGGCCGAGATCAGGTTCGCGCCGGAGCCACCGATCATCGCGCCGTCGGTCGAGAACACCAGGTCGTTGTAGCCGCGCGGGGCCTCCAGGCGCACCGGTGGGCCGGGGCGCTCGGGCACGGTGCCGCAGTCGAACACAGGCAGCGGCTCGGTATCGGTGTCGGTGTCGCTGTCCGTGTCGGCGTCGCTGTCGCTGTCTGTGTCGGCGTCGCTGTCGCTGTCCGTGTCGGCGTCGCTGTCGCTGTCGCTGTCGCTGTCGGCATCCGCGTCGCTGTCGGCGTCTGCGTCCGCGTCTGCCGCCCCGGTGGGGGAGGTCGTCGCCGGGACGCCCGAGTCCTCACCGCCCTTCTTGTCGCCACTCGCAGGTCCGCAAGCGACCAACACCACGCACGCGATCCTCCACACTACAGCACCTCCGGCCCTACAGTACAGGGGTGCGCGGCTAGGTTGATGGTGCATACCCGCAGTGTCGGACCCAGTCGGGAAAGAAGTTGGCGGGCAGCCCGTTCCAGACTTCGTCGGTGAGGCGTACAAGCTCCGACCAAGTGCCTGCGCCGATAGAGCGGAGTCGCGCCTTGAGTGTGGACCAGGTGTGCTCAATCGGGTTCAGCTCAGGACTGTACGGGGGAAGAATCAGGACGGACGCCCCGTACGTCGCGATGGCGACCGCAACACTCTTCATCTTGTGGACGCTGAACCCATCGAGTACGACCACGTCGCCCTTCTTCAACGAAGGCCCGAGGTGAGCGGAGATGTACGCCAAGAACCGAGCTTCGTTCATGCTGCCCTCGTAGGTCATCATGCGACGTGGTCCGTCGTGAGCGATCGCGCCGACGATGTTCAGTCGTTTTCCGCGTGTGGACCGCGTGATCATCGGGGTGGCACCCGAGGGAGCCCAGCCGTAGAGCCGGTTCATCCCCGTGATCACCCCGGATTCGTCGACGAAGACGAGTTTGGCGGCGTCGAGTGCTCCCTGTCCGTCAATGAACGCCTCTCGAGCTGCCACTGCCTTGTGCCGCTTGGAAGCTGGCGGCCTGAAGACCCCCTTTTATAGGTGTGCCCTGCATCACGTAGCGCTCGGCCGACCGTTCGCCTGTCGACGACAATGCCGTATGTTTCCTCAATCTCGGCGGCAATTTGCGAGGTCGACCACACGGCCTCGTCGTTGACAAGGGCCAGCACGAACTCCAAGACAGGACCCGCAATGACCTTGTCTCGACGCGACCCGGCGTGCGCACGAGGCGCCACGGAGCCGGTCTCGCGGACCAGTCTCGCCCAGCGACTCACGGAGGCCTCTCCGACTTGGAACCGCTCTGCGATTTCCTTGTAGGTACCTTCTCCATTCTCGAGCGCCCCGACGACTCGCTCACGAAGCTCAGTGGGGGTGGGTGCTGGCATCGGTCACCTCCGGTGCTCCAAGATCACCCGTCCTTCCGATGGGATCAACCGAACACCGGGAACCTCGTCGACCCGATCAACCCGCCCGCGCACCCCTGTACCTTGCCCCGCCGCGCTACGCGGCGCCGGCTGGCACCTCCGCTCCGGCCAGGTCCCCCACCGTGCACGGCCACGAGAGGGGTGGTCCTGTCACCGGACCCTGATCACACGGGTGTGAGCGTCCTCTCCATTGGCTTGCCGGTCGGCTCGGATCGGTGGAGTAGAGGAAGAGTAGCATGCCTGCCTGTCGGCCACGGCCACCTCCAGCCTCGCGGTCCTCACCGACTCCGAGCGCGCCGCCCTCGCGGCACTAGCGGCCGGGCAGCCCCTCGCCGACGCCGCCGTCGACACACTGTTCGAGGCCGGCTTCGTGGACTTCGAAGACGATGGACCGGTGCCTGCCCCATGGACCGCAGGCATGCTTGTGGCCGCCGGTGTCCGCTAAGATCGAGGCTGGAGCACCCGTTGAGCGTCGTGTCACCCCACCCCGAGGTTGGTCCCTGTTGCGAATTGGGTGCAGCACGCAGGGTGTGCCGGCGGGCGCAGCGGCCACGACGGGTCAGAATCCGATCGGTGCGACCGTGAGCGCGTCCGCTTGGTACGGAATCTCAATGCCAGTGCCGGTGCGCTCACCCGTGATCGTATTGATCGTGAACAGCTCGGTTTCGTACACGAGATAAAGCTCGCCGCGGTACCAGGTCGCGCCGCCGCCACGGTAGTCTGCAGCGCCCGGCAATGCGACCACGGTCTGCTCGCAGTCGGCATCCAAAGTGTACAAGGAATTGGCGGCCACCCGCCAGAGCACATCGCCGTCCCACGCCAGGGCATGCCCGGTCCCGCGGCCGTCGGGAACCCCGGGCAGGACGGTTCGCGTGCCGTCGTCAGGGTCGATGGTCAGGCAGCTGTCGGCCTCTGAGACCACCCACAGCATGTCGTCAACCATCTCCAGGGAGCCCTTGGCTTCATCCCCGGCCGCGAGGAGCGTGGTCGTGCGCGCCTCGAGGTCAATCGTGTACACGTTGCCGCCGAGTGGGTCGAGACGCGCGCCACCGGCGATTGCGTAGATCGTATCGTCCGGTCCTGTGGTGAGGCCGGTGATTGCGTAGTTGGTGTCCATGATGTGGGTGACCACACCCGTATCGAGGTCGATCGAGTACAGCGGTCCGGCGCCACCATGCATGTAGTAGTAGTAGTAATCGAACCAACTCGAGGCGACGCCGGTACCGGCCAGCAGCTTGCGCTGGCACCCATCCGGCGTGCCGTCAGCGTCGTCGTCGAGTGTGTCGTCCTCGCCTGGGCACAGATCAAACTCATCACACACGCCGTCGCCGTCCGTGTCCCCCTCGTCGCACGCCGTCATGCACACCACGTCGGACAGCCCGGAGAACACCCCGGCGGGACCGCGCATCACGACCACTTGGAAGCACGCAGACGCACCTGGCCAGATCGGCGCGTCCGTGTCGATCGTCGCCACCCCCTCCGCGTCGGCGATCGCCGAGTCGTAGATTCCCACCGGGCGCGTGAGGTCGAGGCAATACCCGCCGAGCACGCTCGCGCACGGTCCCGCGCCCGGCGCCTCCTCTCCGCCGACGAGCAGCCAGGCGCGCTCTCCCTCGAGTGCGCCTCCCACCTCGAACCGGACCGGACCGCCGGGCTCGGCGACGGCCGGGCCAGTCAGGGACAGCAGCGTAGGTGGAGCGCTCGGCGTCTCTGCGGTCTCGAGGTCGAAGTCGGCGGGGGTCAGCCCGGGATCCTGGGGCAGGACCGAGCAGGCGAACAAGACGAGGACTAGCATTGGCACTCCGCGGGTGGGGGCGATCCGAGCGAGCGTCTGGTCAATGGGACAGTGGGGTGGCAGTCGCTGTCGGGCACATGCTCCCAATCCGCGCACCACGGGAGCTAGAACCCGATCGGTGCGACCGTGAGCGCGTCCACTTGCTCCGGAAACCCAATGCCCGTAGACGTGCGTACACCCGTGATCGTGTCTACCGTGTACAGCGTTGTTCCGACCACCATGTACAGCTCGCCGTTGTACCAGGTCGCGCCGCCGCCGGAGCCACTCCCACCCGGCGAAGCGACCACGGTCTGCTCGCAGTCGGCATCCAGGGTGTGGAGCGAGTCTGCGGACACTCGCCAGAGCACATCGCCATCCCACGCGAGGGCGTGCCCGGTCCCACTGTCGGGGACGCCCGGCAAGGGGGTCCGCGCGCCGTCAACGGGGTCGATGGTCAGGCAGCTGTGGCTGTCAGAAACCAACCACAGCGTCTCGTCCACCATTTCCAGTGATCCACGGTACTTGTACCCGTCACTCAGCAGCGATGTGGTCAACGTGTCGAGATCGATCGTATAGACGCTGCCGGCGAAGCCGTGGTAGCTCCCGCCGCCGGCAACGGCGTAGATCGTGTCGTCCGGTCCCGTGGCGAGGCCGGTGATCGGAAAGCCGGTGTCCATGATGCGGATGACCACACCCGTGTCGAGGTCGATCGACCACAGCGCACCGGCGTCAGCGTACACGTCGTATGGGTAGCCATAGCGGTACATGAACCCGAGGATGTTACCGGTGCCGGCAAGCAGCTTGCGCTGGCATCCGTCCGGTATGCCGTCAGCGTCGTCGTCGAGTGTGTCGTCCTCGCCTGGGCACAGATCGGACTCGTCACACACGCCGTCGCCGTCCGTGTCGCCCTCGGCGCACGCCGTCATGCAGACCACGTTGGACAGCCCGGAGAACACCCCGGCGGGACCGCGCATCACGACCGCCTGGAAGCAGCCTGATGCGCCTGGCCAGATCGGCGCATCGGTGTCGATCGTCGCCACCCCCTCCGCGTCGGTGATCGCCGAGTCGTAGATTCCCACCGGGCGCGTGAGGTCGAGGCAATACCCGCCGAGCACGCTCGGGCACGGTCCCGCACCCGGCGCCTCCTCTCCGCCAACGAGCAGCCAGGCGCGCTCTCCCTCGAGTGCGCCTCCCACCTCGAACCGGACCGGACTGCCGGGCTCGGCGACGGCCGGGCCAGACAGGGACAGCGGCGTGGGTGGAGCGCTCGGCCTGTCTGCGGTCTCGAGGTCGAAGTCGGCAGGGGTCAGCGCGAGATCCTGGGGCGAGACCGAGCAAGCGAACAGGACGAGGACCAGCATGAACACTCCGCAGGTGGACCAGGACGTCTTGGTGCGCCCACCGGCGAGCAGTCCGAGGGCGAGGATCGTGGGCAGCGGTCGCATCGGGGGCGGCCTCCATCCTTGGGGACACAAGGGTGCCATGGGAGACAGCGCGCGCCTACTCACTCGACCCGCGGCGGCGTCGTGCCGCGAAAGTACTGGGGTGACCATGTGAATCGGTTCTGATTGCCGGCGGCCGGGGCCGCCGGCGGGGCCGATTGCTCATCCATCGTTCGTGATGGCCTGACGGGCGTTACCGTCAGCGCGCACCACCAACCTGGAGTCCAGCCATGCGCACCCGCTGGCTCGCTCTCGCCCTCCTGCTCCTTCCGAGCCTGGCGCTCGCAGGCTCCGTCGACTTCTCGGGTAGTTAGGAACTGGACACTGCCGCGTCAGACAGCATGGAGCCCGTGTTCAAGCTCCAGGGGCTGTCGTGGATCAAACGCAAACTGGGTGCCGGGCTCGACTCCACCCAGATCATCACGCACACAACTGAGCAGATCACAGTCGTGTTCGACAACGCGGGAGTACAGGAAACACAAGGCCGCTCGTCGGTGCATCCCGACCTTCCACGCATCTCGTCAAGCCGTCCGGATCACGCCGGGCTCGCGACACGAGCCCATGGCGCGACATCGGCAGTCGGTGGCGAGCAAGCTCCGGCTACAGCGCGCAGACGTATGCCTGCGGGTATCCCGCCGTCACCCCCAACCCTTGGATGCGGCCAATGTTGTCGATCGCGGGCGCCTTGTACGACACGTAGTCGTCCATGCCCAGAGGGCCGGAGAGCCACCAGTCGTCGTCCCCGACCGGCTCTGCCCCGAGCGGGCGCGCGACGGAGGCCTCGAAGATCGTGGCGAGCCGCATGCCGTCGGCCAGGCAGTCCGCCACGGCCTCGTGCCAGTCGAGCTCGCCCCGGCTGATCGTCTCGATGACGAACCCGACGTCACCGGGCAGGCAGTCTCCGCCGCGCGTGTCCTCCCCTGCGGCGTGCACATCGGACCACTGGGCGCCGTCGCGCCAGCAGACCTCCAGCGTGGCGTGTTCGAAGGCTCGGCTCGCGACGTGGTTGTCGTAGAGCCCGCCAGCGGTGGACAGGGACTGCAGGGTCTCGATGGGGCCAGCCGGGGCCGAGGTGGCGAGGGTGAACAGCAGCCGCATTTCGGATCCTCCAGGATGGGCCTCGTAGTACGTTGCGGCGAGCGGCGTGCTCACCCGGTCGGGGGATGGCGCGACCGCGGTCGGCAGGCAGACGTCCGCGGCACCCGAGACCGCTCGATGTAGGCTTCGGGAACCCTCCCCGCCGCGCCGCAGGGAGTCTTCCCCAAGGCTGCTAAGATAGCCTGTGCTCCTCGCGGGAGAGTTCATGCCGAGCGCGCTCGTACCGGGAACGACTGCGGCGCGGCGCCGGCCCGGTGGCGCGTGAAGATCGCCGTCCTGCAAGCGATCTGGGTCGCGCTCGTGGTGGTCCTGGGTGTCGCGGCGGCCACGCCGGCGCCGCACGACGCGCTGTGGAGGCTGAGCGTCGGAGCCAGCGCCTACGGCACGCTCCTCGCCCCGTTGGCCTTCCTCCCGCTGCTGGCCTGGCGGCCGGGCGACGGTCCGTGGCTGTGGGTCGGGTGTGCGGTGGGGACCGCGCTGCTGGTGGCTCCGTTCGTCCGTGTGCTGCCGCTCGCCCGCGCGTTGCCGGACCAGCTCGAGGCGGCGTTCGGGCCGACCCGGTGCCTCGGTGACGCGCCCTGCACGGCCTCCCCGCTGCGGGTCGCGGGGTTGCTCCCCCTGGGTCCGCCTCGGTCGCCGGTGGCGCAGCACGACTTCGCCCCCGGTCTGACCCTCGACCTGTACCATCCAGGAGGGCCCAGGCCGCCGGTCGTCGTGGTGGTGCACGGCGGGTCGTGGCAGCGCGGCGACTCGACGCAGCTCGCCCCCCTCAACCACTACCTGGCGGCCCGCGGGGTGGCGGTCGCGGCCCTCAACTACCGCAAGGCGCCGGAGTCCCCGTTTCCGGCCGCCCGCGACGACGTGCTCACCGGGCTGCGGTGGCTGCGCGACAATGCCGCAGACCTTGGGCTCGACATGGACCGGGTGGTGCTCCTCGGCCGCTCGGCGGGGGGCCAGCTCGCCCTGTCGGCGGCCCGCGAGACAGAGGTTCCCCTGGCGGGCCTCGTGCTGTTCTACCCGCCGCTGGATCTGGTGTGGAGCTGGGCGAACCCCGCGCCGTTGCGCGGCTACGACTCCCACGCGACCCTGCGGCTGTACCTGGGCGACAGCCTCGCCGCCGCACCCGAGCGCTACCGGCGGGCGTCTCCACTGCTGGACCTGCAGCGGGCCCCCCCGACGCTGATCGTGCACGGCGATGCCGACCAGCTCGTGTCGCTGACCCACAGCACCCGCCTCGCGTCACGGCTCGAGGAGCTCGGAGTGCCCCACCTGCTCGTCCGCGTTCCCGGCGGCAAGCACGGCCTCGACGTGAACTTCTCGGGCGCGGGGGCGCAGGTGAGCACGTTCGCGATCGACAGGTTCGTGGCGTCCATCCTCGAATAGCGACCGAACTCCGCGTCAGGGGTGAGCAGGTCGCGACCCGAACCCTGCCAGGCTGGCAGGGTTCACCGCGGCCGACTGCATGACCTGGGATCCCACCTCCTCGGGCAGTGGAGACGCGCCGCTCACACCTTCATGGCCACCGTGCTCCAGCCCTGGCAGGTGAACGTGGGAGGGCGCCCGGTCAAGCGACCCAAGGTCTACCTGACCGACTCGGGCCTGCTCCACACGCTGCTGGGGCTGGACGACCGTGGTCAGGTCGAGTCGCACCCCGTGCACCGTCCTCCTCCTCCTCCACCCCGCCGGTGCTCATGACTTCTCCGTCAGTGTCGTCGTCTCCCCGCTCCAGCGGCAGGCTCCACACCGCGGCATCCCTGGCGGGCGCTCGCTGAAGGACACATCTTGGTTCGGGCCCTCGGTGAGCTGGCAGGTACCGTACCACCGGCTGACCCGGAGGTCCATCGACGGCCAGCCCCAGTCATTATCGGCGTCGAGGGTGGTGATGGTGTTGACCTCCACGTCGCTCGCGTTTCTCGGCTCGCCACTCGACCAGGGGCTGCTGTCGATTCGCCATTGGCCGCCGGCGCGGGTGTCGTAGATCGGCACGCCATGCCCGGGCGCCGATGAGCATGCTCAGCGGAGGAGGTCGGCGCCGAGGAGGAGGTAGACGGCGCCGGTGTAGCTGGCCTGCGCGAAGTCTGAGACGATCAGCTCGCTGCCACCGTCACCATCCACGTCGGGCCACGCGACCATCTGCAAGCCGAGGCCCTCGGCGCCATCGGGCTCAGGCCGGTACAGGGTGTCGGCGTCATCGAGGGTGGCCGCGCCGAAGCTGGTGCGGAACGTGGCCAGCGGGCTCGGCTGCCCGAACTCGGTAGACCCTGCGGTCAGCGTCTCGTCGCCGTCGTCACCGTCCAGATCCACCAGCAGGTTGCCGCGGCCATGTTGGTACGCGACCGGCAGCCACCACGCCACGGCCTCGTCGAGGTCAGACACCTCGGTGAGGGGCCCGTCGACTCGGATGACACCGGCCACGTCGCCGTTCGTCCCGATCAGGGCGTCGACGTGCCCATCGCCGTCTGCATCCCCGACGGAGATTGGCCAGCCAGAGGAATTGGACCAGTCGTCGGACGCCGCTGTCCAATCCTGGGCGATATCGGCGAGCATTCCGCTAGGTGGGGCAGGCCCGAGGATGAGCTGGTAGCGCAGCGGATCTTCGGCGTTCGGGAGACCGATCAGCAAGTCGAGGGCGCCGTCGCCGTCCGCGTCGAGCATCCGGATCTCGCCAGCGCCGAGGGAGCGCTCGCTCGGCGCTTGCCACTGGTGCTCGGCGTCGTGGGTTGTGCGGTCGTCGTCCAGCGGCCCCCTATGAACCGCGAGCACTGACACGCTGCGGCCGAGGCGGCTCCAGTCCACATCCTGCACCACGAGGTCGGCGGCGCCGTCGCCGTCGAGGTCACCGGTAGCCGGTGACTTCCCGAACTGCGCCTCGACGCCGAAGCCGCCCCGGATGGTCGCGGCCAATGTAGGCTCGACCAGCGGCGCTCCGCCAGCGTACAGGTAGATCGTGCCCCCATACACGCGCTCATAGGCGTCGGCGATGACCCAGTCGGCCTGGCCGTCGCCGGTCAGGTCGCTGGACAAGTCCATGTTCGCTCCGAAGCTGCCCTCGTCCGGCGGTGCAAGGAGGTGCAACGGAGCGTCGTCGAGGCGCCACTCCCCGTCCAACGGGCCGGGGAGCCCGGCGACCTCTGCCGCAGCATCCCGGGCAACCAAGAGCAAGGGGTCGTCCCACTCGGTGTACACGCCCAGGCCGACGCCGGCCCACTCGATGGGCAGGTTGCCACGGCCGATCCACCTGGCGTCCGACACAGAGCATGGGCTGGACGCGCCGTCGCAGTCACGGTCGATGGAGTCGTCGCAGCGCTCGGGTGCCCCGGGCCAGGTGGCTGGGTCGTGGTCGTCGCAGTCGACCTCGATGCGCGGCCGCACGCGGCCATCGGGGAGCCCGCACAGAGTGGCCTCGGTGCCGTCCCCCCAGCCGTCATGGTCCGCATCGGCGCTGGAGACGGTCCACTCGTGCACGTCTGGGTCGTCGTCGTCGCAATCGTCTGGCGTGGTGACATGCCCCTCGGGCAAGTCGCAGACACGGGCGGGCGCGTCTGGATCGCCATAGCCGTCGCCGTCACGATCGGCGTAGACCACCAGGAGGAGGCTGGGGTCGAGGTCGGGATCGTCGCCATCGACGGCGCCGTCACAGTCATCGTCCCGCCCGGTACACGCCTCCGGGGTGTCCGGGCTGCGGGCGGGGTCGTTGTCGTCGCAGTCGCCGTCGCGGTTGACGTGCCCGGTCGGCGCTTCGCAGGCCCGCTGCGGGTCGCCCGCTCCCCAGCCATCGGCGTCCCCGTCTCCCCACCAGAGGTTGCCGACGCCGTCGTCCACGATCCCGTCACAGTCTTGGTCTACACCGTCACACGCCTCTGGGGCGGCCGGGTGTCGGGTAGGGTCGGTATCATCGCAGTCGCCACCGGAGGCCGCGGTCGCCGTGTCGCAGGTCGTTGCTGCCGCGCCGCCGTGCCCATCTCCATCGGCGTCCACGAACGCTTCGATGGGCGCGCAGCGGTCGCCAGCCGGTGGGGTGGCGGGGTTGCTACTGCAAGCGGCGAGCAGGAGCAGCACGACCTGTGGCATGACTACAGCTCCCAGCAGGCTTGTGGATTCGGTCCGGCTGCGATGCTCGCGATCTCGCTTGTGGAGCCGGCGCTGCAGGTTGCCTGTACCGTGTGGGTAATGTGCAGCTCCACCAAGCCGTAGTCGCTGACGATGCCATCGAGCTGCTTACAGAATGTCGAGGCCATAGGCTCGGTCTGGGCCGTAGAGGCGAGGCTCGACAGCGAATCGGACTTGGACTTGGTGCCCAAAGACACACCATCGTAGAACGCCTCGCCGATGGCGCCAGCTTGGACGACCGTGTCGCCATCCGAGGTGGTCATGGGGGTGTGCAGTGAGCCGTTGGCGGACCACCGGATGTATACGTCGCGGCCGGTGTCGGCGAGCGCCGAGTTGACGGCTCCGATGATCCCGCCGGCGGTCTCGGCGTAGATTTCGTCCTCCGAGTCAGGCGAGGACGTACAATCTGCGCTCGGCGAGAGCGTAGTCGGAGGTGCCATCCCATCGCACTTCCAGACGAGTGGGTCGCTGAAGTCGACTGGGCAGCCAGCGAGCGCCGCCGCCGGAGCCAACGCCAAGGCTACGAGAGACGAGAGACGAGAGACGAGAGACGAGAGACGAGAGACGAGAGACGAGAGACGAGAGACGAGAGACGAGAGACGAGAGACGAGAGACGAGAGACGAGAGACGAGAGACGAGAGACGAGAGA
>JBLFXJ010000289.1:0-10609 GCA_047609825.1 Myxococcota bacterium | reverse complement strand
GCACCGAGCAGTGCGCGGGTGGGCCCATCTCCGCTCCCCAGCCGGAAGCAGACCAGCGCTGCGTGTCGGTCGCCGACGCAGATGAAGCGCGGGTCGGACCGCACCTTCGCCTCGAAGCTGCGCGCCAGCTCCACGTGCGCCCGCAGATACCGTCGCAGGCCCTCCGCACCGTAGTGTCGCAGCACGAACCACAGCTTGAGCGCCCGGAACCGACGCCCGAGCGGAACCTGCCAGTCCCGGTAGTCGATCACCGACCCGCTGTCCGACGCGGCGTTGCGCAGGTAGTCCGGCGTGATCGACAGCGCGTCGAGCACGGCGGGCCGATCCCGGGTCCAGAACAGGCTGCAGTCGAAGTTGGTAAGCAGCCACTTGTGGGCGTTGACCACCAGGCTGTCCGCGCGCTCCACCCCCGCCAGCAGGTGCCGGTGCTCAGGGCACAGCCCGAGCACCCCGGCGTAGGCCGAGTCCACGTGGAGCCACGCCTGGGGAGCCTCGGCTTCGATCACGTCGGCGATGGCCGGAACCGGGTCCACCGCCGCTGTGCCGGTAGTGCCCACGGTGGCACACACCCACGCCGGCGTCATCCCCGCAGCGCGGTCGGCCCGGATCGCCGCTGTCAGCGCATCCGGCCGCATCTGCAGCGCGTCGTCCACCGGGATCAGCCGCACCTGTCGGCGGTCATCCGGGCCCTGGGCCAGCCCCGCCACCATGGCCGCCTTCACCACGGACGAGTGGGCCTGGCTCGAGGTGTAGACGCACAGCTCGGCCACTGGGCCCCCGGCGCGAGCGCGAGCGGCGAGCAGCGACACCAGGGTCGCCTCGCTGGCCGTGCCCTGGATCACGCCACCGCCCGTCGGCGCGTCCGACCGGAACTCGGCCGACAAGCCCAGCAGATCGGCCATCCAGTCGAGCACCCGCGTCTCCACCTCCGTCATCGCAGGGCTGGTCTGCCACAGCATCCCCTGCGCGCCCAACCCCGCCGAGACCAGCTCGCCGAGGACCGACGGGCCCGACACGTTCGCCGGGTAGTAGGCGAAGAAGCTCGGATGCTGCCAGTGGGTGAGGCCCGGCACCACCACCTCGTCCAGATCCGCGAGGATGGCCTCCCAGTCGTCGGGCGCCTCGGGGGCCGCAGCGGGCAGGCGCGCCGCCACCTGGCCGGGTGCGAGCGGGCTGCGCACCGGCAGGGATTCCACCCGGTCCCAGTAGTCCGCCACCCAGTCCACCAGCCGATGGCCGAGTGTACGGAAGGTCGCGGCGTTCATATGACCCGGCGGATCTCCGCGATCAGGCAATGGTGTAGCCGCCGTCCACGAACATCGTCTGGCCTGTGACGTAGCTGGACTCGTCGCAGGCGAGGAACACGGCCAGACCGGCGATCTCACTCGGCTGCCCCACCCGGCCCACCGCGGTGCGCCCGGTGACCATGGACCGGAGCGCGGGGTCGCCCGTGATCGCCGCCGCGAGCTTGGTGTCCACCACGCCCGGCGCGATGGCGTTGACCCGGATGCCGGACGGTCCGAGCTCCATCGCCAGCGTCTTCGTCATCGAGCTGAGCGCGGCCTTGGTCATCCCGTACACACCCTGCAGCGGCGAGGCGGTGTGGCCGAGGATGCTCGACAGGTTCACCACGGCCCCTGGCGCGCCGCGGGCGATGAGCCGCTGGCACACGCCCTGGGTGAGCGCGAACGGCCCCTTCAGGTTGACCTCGAAGGTCTTCTCCCAAGCCGCCCAGTCGGTGCTGAGCATCGGCCCGAAGTACGGGTTGGTGCCGGCGTTGTTCACCAGCACGTCCACCGGCCCGGCCGCCTCTTCCGCCGCGTCGAGCAGGGCCTGCACCTGGTCCACCTTGCCCACGTGGAACGGCAGCGCGTGCACCCGGCCCGGATGCACCGCCTCGATCCGCTCGGCGGCCGCCCGGATCCCCTCCTCGCGACGCGACACGATGACCACCTGGGCACCCTCGGCGGCGTAGGCCGTGGCGATGGCTTCACCGATGCCCCGGCTTCCACCCGTCACCAGGGCCACCCGCCCGCCCAGCCGCCCCATCATGGCTCCCGTGGCGTGAACTTGGCGATCGCCCGATCGCCGACCTCGAGCAGCGAGACCTGCACCGAGGGGCCGGTCCATACCGCCGTGGGACGCCCCTCCGCGTCCACTCCGGTGCTCGCGGGCGGCCCCCACGCAGTCTCGAGCACCTGCATCGCGGCCGCCGCCGGCATCGAGAGGTCTAACGCCGAGAACGTGTCACCCTCGAAGATGAAGCTGTGCCGCACCTCGTCGTAGCCGTCAGGCGTGCCACCGATCACCAGATGCCCGCTGATCTCGGTGTCCATCCGGGGCCGATCCGGGTCGACGAGCACCTTGTTCGCGAGCCGGATGCGCTGAGCCGTGGCGCCGAACTCCAGGTCGAGGAACGGCGCCGGCAGCTGCACGGGGCCGGTGAGGAACAGCCCCTCGAGGTCGACGAAGACGGGCTCCTCGGCCTCGGGTGTCGCCAGGTCCACGGTGGCCGGGACCGGTGCGGAGCGGGTGGAGTGCTCCACCGGCGTTCCGCACGCGAGCGCCCAGAGCAGGGCGATCATGGGGCGTCCGTGGTGTGGGGCCACGCGTCGTACTCGGCGCCTCGAGCGGTGCGCCACGCCTCGAGCTCAGCGAACAGCGGATCGCCGTCGCTGTCCGCGATCCGGTTGGCGTCTGGGTCGGCTGCGCGGTCGTAGCAGCCCGTGGGGATGGGCTGACCGCCGGTGCTGCCGAAGTCGCGCTGGCACACCCGGTCCGACGTGTAGATCGCGGCATGGTTCGCCGTGAAGTACCAGGTGTCGGTGTACACGGCGTCGCGCTCGACCGCATCACCCTCGCCCCGAGCGAGCGGCGCCAGATCGAGGCCCGCCAGCCGCTCCTCGCCCACTCCGACGCCGACCAGCCCGAGCAGCGTGGGCATCACGTCGGTGTGGTGCGACATGCCGCCGACCCGGTGACCGGCCTTCACGCCAGGGCCCGCGACAACCCACGGCACCTGCACCGCCGAGCGGTACAGCGTGCGGCCATGCTGCTTGCCGTGGTGACCGGGCATCGCCAGGCCCTCGCCATGGGCGGCAACGAACGCCACCACCGTGTTCTTCGGCGTGAGACCGCGGGATTCGAGGCCGCTCACGAGCTTCTCGACCGCGTCGTCGGTGCGCTTCACCATGGCCCGGTAGGGGGCGATGTTGTCGGCTTCCTGCTCGAACGGCTCGGCTTCTTCCTTCGTCACGACGAACGGCTTGTGCAGGTCGACCCACGACAGCTGGGCGAACACCGGCCGCTCCTTCGCGTCGGCCGGCCGCTTGTCGAGGAGCTGGAACAGCTCGTCCACCGCGTCTTCGGCGGCCAGCCGGACGCGCGGGTTGAACGAGGACGGGTGGCTGTCGCGCCATGCGTCAAAGCCCTGCGCGAGCCCATACTTGTGGTTGTTGTTGAAGTTCGCCGTCACCCCGGCGGTGTACCAACCCGCCTGCTGCAGCCGCTCGGCCAGCGTGGTGACGCCGTCGGCGAGCACCCGCTGGTTGCCCTCGTCGTTCGGCTGGATCATGCCGACGGTGGCCGGGTGTTGGCCGGTGGCGAGGCTGACCAGCGCCGGGCGGGACCATGGGCCCGAGGCGATGGTGTCGTCGAACACGACACCAGCGGCCGCCAGTCGGGACAGGAATGGCGTCGTGCTCTCCATGCCGCCGTACATCGACATCTGATCCCGCCGCAGCGCGTCGACGACGATCAGCACCAGGTTCGGCGCGCCCTCCGGAGCGTCGCCTCGCGCCGCGAGGGGATCAGCGACGTGGAGCAGTTTGGCCGGGTCCACTTTGGTGGGACCCTTCGCCTTGCCCCGGGGAGCCTTGGCCTTTGCGCCGACGGTCGGCGCGAGGGTCTCGGACTTGCCCGCGGATTGCTCCTGCTGACCGAGCACGACCAACAGTCCGATCAGCGCCACGACGACGACCAGCACTCCGACGGGGACCAACATCTGGCGGTTCACGGTCTTCCCTCCTCGCAACGGCTCGTCTCCTACGGCATCGACGGTAGACGCGCCAACCAGGGCCACAGGCTTCGGAGCATCGCCGAGGACATACGCCCGCCCCCCGCCTTCGGTTGGCGGGCCGAAACCAACACTCTTGGCCCATGCCGACGGGTGCACGGTAGGGTCCGGATCCGTCAACCGAAGGGCAGCGCGTGGCCCGCGGGAGAGCGCGGCGGTAGCCGTGGCGGATGCACCTGCTCCTGCCTGCAGCCTTCGCCGGGATCGTTGCCGTCGGCGCCACCGTGGCCATCGAGCGCCTGGGCGGGCGCCTCGGCGGGCTGCTCGCCACCCTCCCCACCACCATCGTGCCCGCGTCGCTCGGCATCTGGGCACAGTCGGCCTCCGTAGCCGATTTTCAGCATGCAATGGCCGGAGTACCGGCAGGGATGCTGCTCAACGCCGGCTTTCTCTGGCTGTGGCGGGTCGTACCCCCGCACCTCCCGGCAGTGTCACTCGCGGCGCGACTCACGCTGATGAGCGCAGTGGGAATCGGCGCGTGGTTCGCTGGCGCGCTGACGCTGGTGTGGGGGCAGCAGCACCTGGCGACGGCCGGCGCGCTGTGGTGGACGGGCGCGTTCATCGCCGCCACCACCCCCCTGATCGGTGCGGCGGCCTGCCTGCGCCCGCTCCCGGCGCCGCGGGGCGGCAACCGCGTGGGTCCGGTCACCCTCGCAGCCCGCGGACTGTTCGCCGCGGCCGCGATCGGCGTCGCGGTCTGGCTCACCACCGTGGGCGGGCCCATAGCTGCCGCCGTCGCATCGGTATTTCCCGCGATCTTCCTCACCACCATGGTCTCGGTGTGGCTGTCTCAGGGCGAGGCCGTGCAAGCGGGTGCGGTCGGCCCGATGATGCTCGGCAGCGGTGCTGTGTCCGCCCACGCCATGTTCGCCGGGCTCGCGATCCCCGCCCTCGGCCCTGCACTCGGCACCCCTGTGGCGTGGGGTGCGGCGGTGCTCCTGGTCACGGTTCCCGGGTGGCGGTTCCTGGAGTGGCGGCGGTCGCTGCTCCCTCCTCTCGGGTGAGTGACCGCAGGGGTCGCTGACCCTTGAACACCCAGAGCATCCACGCGTAGGTCGGCACGAGCGGGATCGACCCCAGGCCCAGGACCGCGAGCAGCATCCACTGCACCCGATCGGGCCCCGCCGCGTCGTATACCGTGAGATCGGGCGGGATGATGAACGGGTACTGCGCGCAGGCCCAGCCACCGACTACGAGCACCACCTGCACCACCACCAGGGCACGCGCAAGCGCATAGCGACGGCTCCACAGGGTGCCGATGCAGGCCAGCCCGACCCCGCCCACGACGAGCTGGAACGGCACCGACCACGCCGACTCCCACAGCCCCGCCCACACCTGCGGCGCCCCGGACCGGGACAGCCCGAATGCGACCCACGCCAGCACGAACACCGCGGCGGAGGCCCACAGCCCGCGCGCGCGGAAGTCCTCCTGCAGCTCGGGGTCGTAGGCCGTGTCCACCGCCAGGTACACGGCCGCCAGGTACGCGAAGATCGCGGTCGTGAGCAGTCCGACCGCCCACGGAAACGGGGCGAGCCAAGCCGAGAAGAAGTCGGCTTGGAGCACACCATCGACGTGCCGGATGCGCCCAGAGGCCACCGCACCCACGGTCACCCCGAGCAACACCGGGGTGACCGTGCTCGCACCCGCGAACACCCAGCTCCACCCCGCCTGCACCGATTCGCGCCGGGAGTCGTAGGTGCGGAACACGAACGAGGTGCCCCGCAACACCACGCCGATCAGCATCAGCACCAGCGGGATGTGGAGCGCTGTGCTCACCGAGGCGAAGGCGACGGGAAACGCCACGAACATCACCACGATGACCACGATCAGCCACACATGGTTCGCCTCCCAGATGGGGCCGATGTTCAGCGCGATCGCCCGCCGTTGCCGCACCTTGCGCGGCGACCAGGCGGCGAACAGGTCCCACACGCCGCCGCCGAAGTCCGCACCGCCGAGCAACACATACGCCACCAGCACCCCGCCGATCAGCGCCGCGACCAACGGCTCAGGCAGCATCGGTCACCTCCACCGGCAGGTGGGGGCTGTGCTCGAACTGGCGGCGCAGCAGGGTCAGCGTGACAACGCCCAGGAACAGATACAGCAGGCTGAACATGGCGAATGGCACGATGAGCCCCGGCATCGGCGTCACCGCATCCGCAGTGCGCATCACCCCCTGGATCACCCACGGCTGCCGCCCCACCTCGGTCGCGGTCCATCCCGCCTCGATGCCGATCATGCCCATCGGGGCGTTCAGCACCACCAGCCAGAGGAACGGGCGGTCCAGCGGCAGCTTTCGACGCCACCCCCACAGCACCAGGCCCACCGTGGCGACCGCCACGAGCACGCCGGCCGTGCCGAGCATGATCTGGTAGGCCGCATGGGTGACCGCGACCGGAGGCCGATCTTCGGGCGGCACGTCGCTGAGCCCCAGCACCTCGGCGTCCGGGTCGCCATACGCAAGGATGGACAGCAGCGCTGGGATCTCGATCCCGTAGTGGGTCTCCTCCGCCACTTCGTCCGGCCACCCGCCGATGGTGAACGGGGCGCGGCGCTGGGTCTCCCAGTGCGCCTCGAGAGCGGCGAGCTTCACCGGCTGGGTATGGGCCACCGTCTCCGCCACGGTGTGGCCGGTGAGGGGCTGCACGAAGGTCGCCACGGCACCCACTGAGAACGCGATGGCGAGGGCCTTCCGGTGGAAGTCGTTGTTGGGGTCGCGCAGCAGCATCCACGCGTGGATCCCCGCCACCAGCACGCCTGTGGCGAGGAAGGCCGCGACCGTCATGTGCAGCGCTTGGCCGAACCACGCCGGGTTGAACATCGCGGCGATGGGGTCCACATCCAGCACATTGCCCGCGTCATCCAGGGTGAAGCCGGTGGGGGTGTTCATCCACGAGTTCGCGGCCACCACGAACACGCCCGAGGCCGTGCCCGAGAGCCACACGCCGATGCCGGTGAGCCAGTGCACCCGGCGCGACACCCGCTCCCACCCGTACAGGTACACGCCGAGGAAGATCGCCTCGAAGAAGAACGCGAAACCCTCGAGGCTGAACGGCATGCCGATGATCGGTCCCGCATGCTGCATGAATCCCGGCCAGAGCAAGCCCAGCTCGAACGACAGCACCGTGCCCGACACGGCGCCGACCGCGAACATCACCGCCGTGCCCTTGGCCCAGCGCTTGGCGAGGATCAGGTAGTGCGAATCTCCGGTGCGGAGGAACAGCCCCTCGGCGACGACCATCAGCAGCGGCATGCCCATGCCGATGGTGGCGAACACCATGTGGAATCCGAGCGACATCGCCATCTGACTTCGCGCGGCGAGCAGGTCGGTCATGCGGGCTCCAGCGTGTGCACAAGATGGGGTCGACCGGTCGCCGCGGAAACGACGCGGATCGGTGCGCAACGATGGGTTGTCGCGCGGCGCGATGCCGAGTCACCGGTTATCCGCCGCGCCCCGTGCCGGCGGGAATGCCACCCTACACCGTGAACGCCGGTGCCCCCTCGTGAACGGAGCACTCCAAATGGGCGACCTGATCCTGGCGATCGACCAGGGCACCACCGGAACGACCGCGCTCTTGGTGGACCACGAGATCACCGTTGTCGCGTCCCACAACGTCGAGTTTCCCAACCACTACCCAGCGCCTGGGCACGTGGAACATGACGTGGCGGAGATCTGGGAATCGGTGGAGGCGGCCGTGCGCGGCGCGCTGGCCAAGATCGACGGCGGGGTGGAGCGGATCAAGGCGATCGGGATCACGAACCAGCGCGAGACCTGCCTGTTCTGGCACCGCAACACCGGCGCGCCGATCCATCGCGCGCTCGTGTGGCAGGACCGCCGCACCGCCGACTTCTGCGGGGTGCTGGCCGAGGCGGGCCACGAGAGCCTGTTCAAGCGCCGCACGGGACTGGTGCTCGACCCCTACTTCAGCGGCACCAAGGCCAGGTGGTTGCTCGACAATGTGCGCGGGGCCAGGGCCGCAGCCGCGGCAGGTGATCTCGCGTTCGGCACCATCGACACCTGGCTCTGTTGGCGCCTCTCCGGCGCTCACGTGACCGACCCCTCCAACGCATCGCGCACACTGATGTACAACCTGCACACGGGCGGCTGGGACGACCAGCTCCTCGAGATCCTCGATGTGCCGCGGGAGACCCTGCCCGAGATCGTGCCCTCCTCCGCGGTCTACGGCCACACCACCGACGTGGGCTTCCTCCCGGACGGCATCCCCGTCGCCGGCCTCATCGGCGATCAGCAGGCCGCGCTGTTCGGCCAGGCCTGCTTCGACGCCGGCATGGCCAAGTGCACCTACGGCACCGGCGCGTTCATCTTGATGCACACCGGCGACACGCCCACCCCGTCCGAGCACGGCATGCTCACCACCGTGGCGTGGCGTCTGGGCGATCGCACCGAGTTCGCCCTCGAGGGCAGCGCATTCATCGCCGGCGCCGCGGTCCAGTGGCTGCGGGATGGACTCGGCATCGTGACCACCGCGAGCGAGATCGAGGCGCTCGCCCGCAGCGTGCCCGACAGCAACGGCGTCACCTTCGTGCCCGCCCTCTCCGGCCTCGGTGCTCCCCACTGGCGCCCCGACGCCCGCGGCATCCTCACCGGCATCACCGGCGGCACCACCCGCGCCCACATCGCCCGCGCCACCCTCGATGGCATCGCGCTCCAGATCGACGACATCCTGCGGTCCATGTCCCAAGACCTCGGCCAACCGCTGGCCGAGGTGCGCGTAGATGGCGGCGCTGCCCGCAACGACCTCCTCATGCAGCGCCAGGCCGATCTGCTCGGCGTGCCCTGCGTGCGGCCCGAGGTGCTCGAGACCACCGGCCTGGGCAGCGCGCTGATGGCGGGCCTCGCCACAGGGTTCTGGACCGATCTGAACGACGTGCGCCGGGCGTGGACCGAGGAGCGCAGGTTCGAGCCGAAGGGGGATGCGGAGGAGCTGGCGGCCACCCGCAAGCGCTGGGCCGACGCGGTGGCCAAGGCGTAGCGCAGGCCGGAGCTACTGCATCTCTTCCACGACCCTGAACTCCACGCGGCGGTTGGCTGCGTGGCCCACATCGTCATCGCTGGTGTTGACCGGCTTCTGTGCGCCGTAGCCCACAGAGGACAGCAGCTCCCGCGGCACGCCCCTCGCCACCAGTGCCTCGAGCACCGCCTCCGCCCGGCGCTGTGACAAGTCTCGGTTGTAGGCCAGGTCTCCGACGTTGTCGGTGTGGCCGGCGACCTCGAGACCGATCAGGCCCGACCGGGTGAGCAGCAACGCGGCCACCGCATCGAGCACGGGTGCAGCGTCGGGGTTGAGGTCGGCCCGATCGAACTCGAACCGGATGGGGGCGTCGAGCACGACCGCATCGGCGCCCATCACGGCCACCCGTCGGGTGAGCTGGATCTGGACCTCGGAGGCCTGGCCAGGCTCGACCACGACGGACTGTCGACCCGGGCCGAATGCCGTAGATACCGCCACGATGGACCACTCGCCGGGCGGCAGCTCGAGCACGGCGGCCTCGCCGGGAGACACGCCGGTGCCCGGGTGATCGGCAGGCCCGGCGAGCACCAGCTCCGCCTCGGCCGGCGTGCCGTCGGGCGCTACCACCGACACGCCCACCGAGCCCGCGATGGCCTCGAGCCGGAGCAGGCGCTCGTGCGGCCCCTGCCCGAGCTCGACCGTCACCGGCTCTGCCGCTCGGAACCCCTCGGCCGCCACCGTCAATGTGGCCGGGCCGGGCGGCAGGCTGTCCAGCAGCACCGAGCCGCCCTCCCCCGTCGTGCCGACCGGATCGCCGCCGAGGGTCACCCGAGCGCCCACCACCGGCGCACCCCAGTCGGACTCCACCCGCAGCCAGAGCGAGGACATCCCCGCAGCGACGGGCGCCAGCGGAATGGCCACCTCCTGCAGCGCTCCCGCCTCGGGAATCACATCGAAAGTGCGCTGGGCCAGCCCCGTGGTCGGGCTCGCGGCGAGCACCTGCCACCGCCCCGCGCCGAGCACCAGGGTGCGCTCACCGTAGCGGTCCACCCGCGCCGGCGGCACGCGCCCCGGCCCGTGGATCCGCAGGAGCGCGTCCCTGACGGGCCCCGCTGGACCGTCCACCCGGAACCGCACCGCCCCGGGCGCCCAGTCCAACGCCAGATCCACCTCCTCGCGGTCCTCGAGCAGCGCCACGTTGCGCTCCAGCGGTAGCAGCAGCGGCGCCCACACACCCAGGCGGCGGTCTCCGACGGTGAGCCCGCGCACCTCGATCACGCCGACATTCGTGGTGGTGCCCACCACCACGTCGTCCACGCTCACCTCGGCACCGTCGACCGGGCGTCCATCAGGATCGCTGACGGCCAGCGCCAGCTCGGCGAGCCCGCCGTCCACGTCCCCCAGGCGCACATTCACGCGATGCAGGCGTCGGTCCAGGGGGTCGATCGCCAGGCGAGACACCGCGAGCCCTGTCCCGGGGGACGCCACCGTGAGCGACCACTCCCCCTCGGGAAGCTGGAAGAACGCGCTCCCCATCAGGCCGACATCGACCGGCGGCAGCACG
>JBLFXJ010000288.1:0-10640 GCA_047609825.1 Myxococcota bacterium | reverse complement strand
GTCGCGGTCACTGGAGTCAGCGGGTCGGGCAAGTCCACCCTGGTGTTCCGCGTGATCGAGCAGGCCCTGCGCGACCGGCTCGCCGGCCTGCCGATTCAGGGGTGCAGTCTCGAGGGCGCCGAGGCGGTCGACAAGCTGATCCGCATCTCACAGAGGCCGATCGGCCGCACCCCGCGGTCGAATCCCGCCACCTACACCGGCGTGTTCGACACGATTCGCGAGCTGTTCGCGGCGACCCACGAGGCCAGGGTGCGCGGCTACGCCAAGGGCCGGTTCTCATTCAACGTCGCGGGTGGCCGGTGCGAGGCGTGCCAGGGTGCGGGGGTTCAGGTCGTCGAGATGCAGTTCTTGCCCAGCGTCGCGGTCACCTGCGATGTGTGCCTCGGACGCAGGTTCAACGCCGAGACCCTCGAGATCACCTGGGGCGGTCGCACAATCCACGACGTGCTCGATCTCACGGCCGCTGAGGCAGCCGACGTGTTCTCCGCGATCCCGCGGGTGTCGCGCATCCTTCGCACGATGGTCGAGGTCGGGCTCGGGTACGTCCCCCTCGGCCAGCCCAGCACCACCCTCTCTGGCGGCGAGGCCCAGCGGGTGAAGCTGGCCACGGAGCTCCACCGCCCGGCCACGGGCGACACGCTGTACCTGCTCGACGAGCCCACCACCGGGCTGCACTTCGATGACGTGGCGAAGCTGGTCGCGGCGCTCCAGCGGTTGGTCGATGCCGGAAACACGGTCGTGGTCGTCGAGCACCACACCGACGTGATCAAGTGCGCCGACCACGTGATCGACCTCGGCCCCGAAGGCGGAGATGGCGGCGGCCGAGTGGTAGGGGAGGGCACTCCCGAGGCGATCGCGCGGCTCGACACGCCCACCGGCCAGGTGCTCGCCGCGCTGCCCGATCTCGTCAAGGTGGTCGCGGCGCCGCTCGCGGCTGACGCCGAGGTCGAGGGATACTCCAGGAGGCGGTCTCGCCAGCGGCGCACTGCGGGCGAGCTGGTGGTTCGGGGCGCGCGGCTGCACAACCTGCACGACGTGGACGTGGACATCCAGCACGGGCAGCTCACGGTGATCACGGGCCCGAGCGGTAGCGGGAAGACCTCGCTGGCGTTCGACACGGTGTTCGCCGAGGGACAGCGGCAGTACGTCGAAAGCCTGTCCACCTATGCGCGCCGATTCCTCGGCCGGGTGGAGCGCCCGCCCGTGGACCGGCTGGAGGGCCTGCAGCCTGCGATCGCCATCGACCAGCGGGCCACCGCGCACAACCCGCGGTCGACCGTCGCCACCGTCACCGAAGTGCATGATGTGCTCCGGCTGTTGTACGCACGGGTTGGGCAGCCGCATTGCCCGGCGTGCGGGCGCCAGGTGCGGCCATGGTCTCCTTCCGCCGCGGCGGGGGCGCTGAAGGATGCCGGGCTCGGCGCTGGCTGGCTCGTGGCGCCGCTTCGGCCCACCCCGAATACCGCTGCCGATGCGCGCTGCGCCGGACTGATCCACGACGGCTGGCTCCGTCTGTTGGAGCGTCCTGGCAATCGGCAGCTCGAGCTGTCAACTCCCGGGGCGATCCCGGCGTTGGTCGAGGGAGCCTGGCTGGTGGTGGATCGCCTCGCTCCCGGGCGGGCCAGCAGGTCCCGGATGGCGGAGGCCATCGAGTCTGCCTACGCCCTCGGGGATGGCCGGTGCGTGTTCATCCCCCGCGGCGATGCGGACGGGGAGCCCCGGGTGTTCACGGTGCGGGCACACTGTCCCGAACACGGAGCGGTGCTCGAGGCGGAACTCACCCCGCGTCACTTCTCGTTCAACAGCCAGCTGGGCGCGTGTCGGGGGTGTGATGGCCTCGGTGTGCGCCGACAGGTGGTGCTCGAGCGGTTGTTCCCGTGCCCCGAGCTTCGGTTCTGGGATGCGCTGGATGGGCGGGTCGCGGGCGTGCTCCAGCGCTCGGCGCGCAGCCGTGCGTTGATCGAGGGCGTGTATGCGCGCGCGGGAGTCGCGGTGGACACGCCGTGGGCGGACGTGGGCGACCCGCTGGTGCAGGCGATCCTGCACGGCGTCGCCGAGCCCGTCTCCATCCGCTGGAGCCAGCGCTGGGGCAGCTCCATGCGCCGGGTGGAGGAGGAACGGCCCTGGCTTGGGCTGCTCGCTACGTTGGATGGTTGGAGCTCGCCGCTGGACTGGCTCGTCGCAGAGGGAATCTGCGGCGTGTGCGAGGGGGGGCGCCTCCGTCCAGAGCTGCTCGCAGTGACCATCGGCGGGCTGGGCGTGCACGAACTCACGCGGCTCCCGGTCGAGAGCGCACGCGCCCAGGTAGACTCCTGGGAGCTCAATCCCCGCCGCGCGGCCATCGCCGAGCGTCCGCTGCTCGAGCTGCGTCGACGCCTTCGGTTCCTCCAGGATGTTGGGCTCGGCTACCTCGGACTGGATCGCTCGGCGCGCACCCTGTCTGGCGGTGAGGCCCAGCGCATCCGCTTGGCATCGCAGCTCGGGTCGATGCTCACCGGCGTTGCCTATGTGCTCGACGAGCCCACCATCGGGCTGCATGCACGAGATACCGATCGCCTGCTGGGCACCCTCGAGGGCCTGCGTGACCTGGGAAACACGGTGCTGGTGGTGGAGCACGACCTCGACACCATCCGTCGGGCCGATCGGGTGATCGACCTCGGCCCTGGGGCTGGTGTGCACGGGGGGCGCGTGCTCGCTGTGGGGACGCCCGATGAGCTCGCGGTGGACCCGCTCTCCGTGACGGGGCGTTGGCTCGGAGGCAGCGCGAGCATCCCGGTGCCCGCCACGCGCCGTCGCCCCACTGGCTCGGTCACGCTCGTCCGGCCCCGCGTCCACAACGTCGACGCTGAGGAGGTCCGCATCCCGCTCGGCGTGTGGGTCGCGGTCACCGGCGTGAGCGGGAGCGGCAAGTCCTCCGTGGTGATGGACGCCCTCGTCCCCGCGATCAAGGAGCGCCTGGGGCAGGATGCGCCGCCACCGCCCTGCGCCGAAGTGGTCTTTGATGGCCCCATCGATCGGCTCGTGGTCGTGGACCAGTCGCCCCTCGGGCGCACGCCGCGCTCCACGCCGGCCACCTACACGAAGATCATGGACGCCCTCAGGGAGCTGTTCGCCACCACTTCCTACGCTGCGGCGCGGGGCTGGAAGCGAGGTCGGTTCTCGTACAACAGCACCACCGGCGGCCGATGCGGCACCTGTGAGGGCAGGGGCGCGATTCTCGTGGAGATGCACTTCCTCCCTGACGTGTGGGTGGGCTGCGATGCGTGCGGCGGAGCGCGGTACGACCGCGAGACCCTCGGCGCCACCTGGCGTGGACGGTCCATCGCCGACGTTCTCGGCATGCGCTGCGACGAGGCCCTCGAGCTGTTCGCCAACCATCGGAAGATGCGCGCGAAGCTGGCATCACTCGTCGACGTGGGTCTGGGCTACCTCCAGCTCGGGCAGCCGGCGAACACGCTCTCGGG
Source organism: Myxococcota bacterium (assembly GCA_047609825.1). Taxonomy (GTDB): domain Bacteria; phylum Myxococcota_A; class UBA796; order UBA796. Next base: position 7,176 of record JBLFXJ010000288.1, on the reverse strand, counting down.
CGGTGAGGCGCAGCGCGTCAAGCTCGCAGCGGAGCTCACCTCCAGGCGCGGTCACTGTGTCTACGTGCTCGACGAGCCCACAACGGGCCTGCACCTGGAGGATGTGTCCAAGCTTGTCGGAGTGCTCCACCGGTTGGTCGACGCCGGCCACACGGTGATCACCATCGAGCACCACCTGGATGTCGTCCGTCAGTCCGACCACGTCGTGGAGTTGGGCCCCGAGGGCGGCGCCGCTGGTGGGCGAGTGGTCGCGATCGGCACTCCCGAGGTGATCCGCGGCACTGAGACCGCCACCGGCGCAGCGCTGCGGCGCGAGGCAGCTCGCACGCCCGCATGATGCGGTGTTGCGGATTCCAAGGGCGCCGCGGTACAACCCGCCCCTGTGTGTGGAGGGCCCATGTCCCGTGCGTTGTCGCTGTCGTTCCTGCTCCTGACCGGTTGCCTTGGTGGTCCCAAGGGCGAACTGTGGCTGTTCCAGATCAGCACGATCGAGGCCGAGCGGACCGAGACCATCGATGAGAACTTCATCGACGCGAACGTGCCCGACGAGGAGCCTCCCGACGAGAGCTGGAGCATCGATCCTCAGTTCACGCTGTCGGACCGCCTGGTGCTCGGCACCGTGCTCCGTGGCAAGGCCGGAGCGCGCACGCTGATCCTCGATGGCGCCATCTACCCGGGCACCGAGGAGAAGGGCGTCACCACCTTCACCTGGGAAGGGTCGAACGATTCGCAGGTCGATCAGCAGCACGACGCCGGGTACCGATTCCTGACCACGACCCTCAGCTCCAGCACCGTGACGATCACGCTGGAGAAGGATTCGGAGATCAAGGGCCTGTCGGGCAGCCTCGAGTCGAAGAGCACGTCCCAGAATGGCTGGACCGAAGACGACGAGTGGTCGTTCGAGGCGGTCGGGCTGCCGGGCGGGCAGATCCCGGCGTTCTTGTACCTTGACGGCCCTGGAGTCGCGAACGACCCCACCCAGGAGGACTGCACGGGCGTGACGTGCAACCTCACCGTGTCAGAGACTGTGGTGGGCAGTGCCACCGTGCAGGCGACCTACATGGGCAAGACCGACAACTCCGGGTACGGCAACATGGAGGACGCGTCGATGCCGTATGGTGACGATGGCGGCGTCGACCCGGGCACGACCTGGACGACCGACTACTCCTACTGACAGGCGGACCCCGTGCGTGTCGCTGCTGTGCAGTATCGGGCGACCAAGGGGAACCACGAGGGTTCCCTGCGCGCCCTCCGTGAACTGGCTGACGAGGCCGCCATCGGCTCCGATCTGGTCGTACTGCCCGAGATGGCCGCTACGGGGTACTTGTTCGCCACGCGAGCCGATGTGGAGCTGGTGGCCGAGCCAGCGGACGGCCGCACGCTCGCGGCTCTGGCGCCCGTCGCGCGAGAACACGGCACCTGGATCGTGGTCGGGTTTCCGGAGCTGGCGGGCGAGGTGCTGTTCAACAGCGCGCTCGTGATCGCGCCCGACGGCAGCCTGCGGTTCACGTACCGCAAGACCCTGCTCTACGACGCGGACGCCCACTGGGCCCGGTCCGGAGACTCTGGCTACGCCCGGATCGACACCGATGCGGGCTCCTTCGGGGTCGGGATCTGCATGGACCTCAACGACGACCGGTTCACCAGCTGGTGCAGCCGCGCCTCGCTCGATGTGGTGGCACTGCCGACCTGCTGGATCGATGAAGCTGATGCGGTGTGGCCCTACTGGCTCGCGCGGATGGTTCGCGTGCCGGGGGCGCTGGTCGCGGCGGATGCGTGGGGCACGGATGGCGGCGTGAGCTTCGCCGGGCAGTCGGCCATCCTCCAGCGGGGCCGAGTGCTCGCGGGAACGTCTCGAACTGGTGATGCCATCGTCCGCGCGACGATCCCGCGGTAGGGCCTATCGCCAGCGCTCGAGGGCCTCGAGGCGCTCCTCCAGGGCCTCCAGTCGCTCCGTGATCCGCTGGTCATCGTCAGGGGCCGTGGCGGGGGCGGCGGGGCCTCGACTGCGGATCCGATTGGCCGCGCCCAGCGCCTCGCCAGACAGTCGAGGCACGTTGTTGGTCGCGGCGAACGCCACGAGCCGACGTGCGGCGGGTTCGTCCCCCGCCTTGGCGAGGAGCGCGACGCCGAGCTGACGTGTGCGCAGATCCGGGTCGACGAGGAACGGCTCGAGCACGCGCGACACGCGGGCATAGGGCGGCTCATCCACCGCTGCGTCAGTGGCGAGGCTCACGGCGGCCCGGGCGGCGGAGTGCCGGGTGTTCTTCGGCTGCCGCTCCGCCATCAAGCTGAGGAGTCGGCTGATGTCCGACAGCTCACCATGGCTTCCCAGCACGCTCGCCGCGGCCACATGGACGACCTGATCAACTGTCGGATCGGAGCCGGCAAGAGCGCCGCGGGCAAATGCCGCGGCGCGGTCGCCATCCACCTCGCCGAGACCTCGGAGCGCCGCCGCTCGCACGTCGGGGTCGCGGTCCCCAATGAGCCGCCGGAGGGCCCGCAAGACTTCAGCGGTCGGGGGAGCCTGTCCGAGAGCCCCCGCGATGGCGCGGCGAAGTGGCGGCGTTGGCGCGTCCGCGAGTGCGGTGAGGGCGTCGAGGCCCGCGGGAGACCCGAGCGTGGCCAGGGCGCGGGCCGCTCTGGCGCGCATTCGGAGGTGCTCCTGTCGGTCGCTCAACAGTGCCACGAGTGCGGGCGTGGCGGCGTCTGAGTCGAGATGTTCCAGCGCCTCCCAGCGGGCATACTCGGACGGGGAGTCCAGCTGGGCGATCCACGCCTTGATCGGCTGCTCGTGGCTCCAGGTCGCGAGGGTGCCGCCTGTGGCGTTCGGGGCCACCCACCGCGGTGCTTCGTCGAGCTCCAGCACGAGCCGCGCGGCGCCGTCCCCGACCCATACCCGACGGGTCAGTACGCCCTGATGCGTGCCGAGCTCGATGTCGACGAAGGCGTGCCTGGGCTCGGGGTCGCCCTCTGGCGGGGTCGGGCGGATCACGATCTCGAGACTGCCATCCGTCCACGACCACGATGTCTCGAGCGCCGGGATCCGGTTGTCGTACACGTACTGGTCGAACAGCCAACCGAGGTGGTGGCCGCTGGCGTCTTCGAGCGCGCGGCGGAGGTCGTCACTCTCCACGAGTCGGTGGGCGTTGTCCGCGACGTAGGACCGGATCGCGCGATCGAACACATCACGCCCGAGCAGGCTCTCCAGCATGTGCAACACGCTGATGCCCCGCACATATTGGGAAGCATAGTCGGCATCTCCGGACCGGGACCACCCGCGGGCGGCCATCGGCCGGGCGTCCCGCAGTGCGGCGACATGATTCCGCCGGATGTCGCCAGCTGCGAAGGTGCTGCCCTCGAGGTGCTCCATCCAGCGCCAAGCATAGTATGTCGCGAAGCCCTCGTTCAGCCAGAGCTCTCGCCAGCCGTAGCATGTGAGAAGGTCGCCGAACCACTGGTGTGCGAGCTCATGCGCGACCACGCTCTCAGTGCCGTACCACGGCGTATCGGCCGTGGTTCGGAGCACCCGGTCCGACAGGATGGTGGCGGACGCGTTCTCCATCCCGCCGTACAGGAACCGCTGGACGATGATCTGGCGATAGGCGCCATAGGGGTAGGGCGTACCGAGCAGGTCTTCGAAGTAGGCCAGCTGGTCGGGGGTGCTCCCCAGCGTGCGGCGGGCCACGTCCTCGTTCACGTCGGCCGACACCACGTACTCGAGGGGCACCCGGGCGCGGTCGTCGGTGACGACGGTGTACTCACCGGCCGCGAGCACCACGAGGTAGTTCACGATGGGCTGGTCCAGCTGGTACCGCACCTGGGTCCAGCCGCCCTCGACCGGGCTCGAATCGACCCTTACGCCGTTGCCGAAGGCCTCCCATCCCGGTGGTACGGTGTAGGTCTGGCTCACCGTGAATGTGTCGGATGGGTGGTCCCAGCCAGGGAACCAGTGGCGGTTGTCCTGGTTCTCGCCTTGGCTCCACACCTCGGCCGTGGCGTCGGCCGAGCGTCGCTGGCCCCGGAAGTGCAGGCCCGTCTGTGGCGTGGCGGAGTAGCGGATCGACACGGAGTGGCTGTCACCCTCCATCGGCATCGCGATGTCGATGTGGCCCGCTGCCACATTCCATCGGTCGGTCGGCGTGCCGTCAACCTGCACCTCGTCGACTTCCAGCCCGACCTGGTGCAGGCGCAGCGACGGGTTCGGTCGACCGATCGGCGCCACGGTGTGGACGGCTGTTCCCTCGATGCGCCCCTCCGGGAACACCCGCACGGCGAGATCGAGGTGCTGGATGTCCCACGCGCGGTCGGGCATCACCTCCCGCGGGGCGTCAGCCGCCCAGGCCCACGCGCACAGGGTGAGCGCGATCACGAACGGCGGCGGCGCAGGGCCAGGGGAAGGAGCGCGAGCGGCCAGAACGCTGCGCTGGAGCCGGTGGTGGAGCAGCCCCCGAATGGCCAGCGGCGCCACGATCGCAGGTCGCCGTCATCCCACTCCCGCAAAGTGCCGGTGTCACCTGCGATGCCGCCGGCGTCGGGGTCGCGAAGCAGCCACTTCGCGTCGGCGTCTTCGTAGGCGCACCCGCCGAGCCCATATGCGCCTTCTTCCGGGAAGGTCGTGATGCGGCCGTCACCGCGCACCGCCCGGAACCAGTACTGGTAGCAAGGGCCTGCGTCGATGGTGAGGTCGGCCGTGTACACCCCTTGAGCGGGTGTGCCGTAGGTGAGCGCCATCGGGATCGGGTCGCCGTTGACGATGACGGCGAACTCGCTCGGCGCACCGTGGAAGGCGTCGAAGAAGTCAGCCAGGAAGGTGACCTCGGTAAGCACCTGGAACGGGGTGTGGGCCCCCATGCGGATGGGGTGGGCCGCGATGTCGGCCCCGCGGGAGCCGAAGTCCTGCGTGTAGTAGACGCCGGCGACACCCGTGCCGAGCTCTTCGTAGTCGGGCGACATGAGGTTGGCGCGGTGGCCGCTGGAGCACATCCACCCCTCGACCTGCGCCGACCAGGGCGTGGTGTAGCCCCACGCGATGTTCTCTCCGACGAACCCGCTCTCGTAGAACCGGTCGAGCCGCGCGCCGAACGAGGTGCCGTCCGAGCTGGTGTGCGAGAAGTTGCCCGTCTCCTGCATGTCGTCGGTGTGGAACCGGGCGGCGTCGTTCAGATCGTAGTGCCACAAGAGCGGCATCTTCGGCGTCTTCTCGAAGTCCTGGAACGCGTCGAAACTGCACGGATAGTCGGCCTTGAACGCCTCGGGGTCCACGCGCACGGCGTTGGTCCACAGGTGGAGTTCCCGCTCGGCCGGGCTCGGCAGCCCGTTGATGGCGTCGCCGTACCCGGCGAGTGCTGCGCTGGCGAGGAGCAGGATCATGGCGACTCCTAGCGGCCGCGATGAACGCGCCTGTCAGGTAGGGAAGGTAGCGCGCATGTGACCGGCTCCGGCGTCAAGAAACCCTGGACCCGTGCTCGGCCAGCCACCGGCGGGCGGTGGCGGCCATGCGCTCGTACGACGCGCCGACCTCCTGCGCGACCGCGCTCTCGACCTTGCCTCCGATGAACCGGACCGACACCACGATGTCACCGCTGACCAGGACCGTACAAGCGTCGGTTCCCGCTGGCTCCACCGACATCCGGCCGGAAGCCGAGAGCTTGTCGCGCAGAAACGACGGGATCAGCTTGAAGTCGATGACGCCGCCAGCCGGATCGTATCGGTCCTCCTGCTCGTACACGAGCTTCGGCGCGCCGACGACCGCGGCGACGGGGCGCGGCAGCTCCCGGTGAGGTTCGAATCGCACACGGCGAACAGTGATGGCGCCGTCCAGGTGCTCGCCGAGCACCGTGGACGTGAACGCGGCACCCTCGCTCGACATCGCTCCGAACGAGTCGCTCCAGTACATCTGCCAGAACCTGGCGGGTGAGCAGGGGATCGACGTGCGCACGTTCAGCTTCACGAGGCCTCCACCGCACTGGTCTATCCCGCCCGGTGAACAGGCTTGAGCGCGGGGCAGCAGGCTTGACGTGGCATCGGCGTTTTGGGGCGTCGAACCTCCGCGGCGTGCCAAGGCGCATGACATTGCGGGGCGCCGCAGCAGGTGGTAGCCTGGAGCGTCTGTCGGGAGGATTGTTGGCCATGTTCAGGGCCGGACGCGCACCGATGCTCGCGCTTGCCGCCTGCCTCGCTTTTCCGGCGTCGGCGGCGTGTCCGCCCGACGAGCCTCTGCTCGAGCGCCTCACATGCTCCGATTCCATCCGTGGCGAGCTCGACCCCGGTGCTCGGTTCGGGGTCACGCTCGACCCCGCCGACATCGAGTCTACGCTGGGTGCCGTGGGCGACGAGTACGCCTGCGGTCTGCCCTACGCGCCGCTGGTGCAGCGCGGCCCCGAAGATGTGTACGCGTTCGAGTGTCAGAACTACGGGCTGGTCCGGCTGCGGGTGACCGGCCTCGAGTGCGACCTTGACATCTACATCCTCGACGACACCTGCTCACCCGACTTCGGCTGCGTGCAGGGCTCCACGGATGCGTTCGCGGTGAACGACGAGGTCGATTTCTACTGCATCGAGGGCGATGTCTACTACATCGTGATCGAGGGCTTCGGGTTCACTCCGGGGGCGGAAGATTCGTGCAATGGCTTCCGCCCCCCGGTGTACCAGCTGGAGTTCGATCTGTCCGCGGGCGCAGGCTGCGCCGAAGACTGCGACGACGGCCTGGACAACGACTTCGACCGCGCATTCGACTGCGACGATGCGGACTGCCTGGGCGATCCGGCGTGCGGTGAGATCTGCGACGACGGGCGCGACAACGACCTCGACGGCGGCATCGACTGTCGGGATGGCGACTGCTTCGATGAGCCCTACTGCTGCGATGACGACAACGATGGGTTCGTCGACGTGGAGTGCGGCGGCACAGACTGCGACGACGGTGCCTTTCACTCCGTCGATGCCGACGGCGACCTGTGGCCCAACGCCTGCGACAACTGCACATTTGTGTACAACGAAGACCAGGATGATGCCGATCTCGACGGGGTCGGAGATGCCTGCGAGCGGTGCCCTGGGTGGCCCGATGAGCTCGACGCCGACGGTGATGGCGTTCCCGATGGCTGCGATGTGTGCCCAGGTGCTGATGACCGCCACGACCTGGACGGCGACGGCACGCCGGACGCCTGCGACGACTGC
>JBLFXJ010000287.1:0-10654 GCA_047609825.1 Myxococcota bacterium | reverse complement strand
AGGGCTCGGTCAGCGCGCTGGCCCGGGCGAGCACCGCGTCGGCCTCGTCGAGGCGCCCGAGCTCGAGGAGCACCGACGCCTGGACCGCCAGAGCGAGCGGCACGGCCATCGAGCGTCCGCACGCGGCGTCGGCTTCCGCGGCCTCGGCGGCGAGATCGAGGGCATCGGTGAGGGCGCCCTGACTTCGTCGCAGCCAGGCCATGCCGACCGCGACGTTCGCGATGGCTGCCGTGTCGCCCCGCAACCGTGCAGCCGCCAGCAGCTCCGGCCCGAGGGCCTCCGCCTCGTCCAGCCATGAGCCCGTCCGCTGCACGGTGAACAATGTCTCGCGAGCGTGGCGGAGCAGGCGATGGTCCTGGGTGTCCGACAACAAGCGCACGGCGCGCTGGCACACCTCGACGTTGAGATTTCCGCGCATGCGGGCGGCGTGGTGGCGGCTCTGGGTGAGCAGTGCTGTGGCCAGGTCTTCCGGTGTGCCCTCCGCTTCGGCCAACCCGATCGCTGTATCGATGGTGGCGCTGGCGGCGTCGCTGTCTCCGCCGGTCCACTCCGCGACCGCTCGGGCACAGAGCAGGCGGCTGCGGGCGGAGACGGACGGTGCCAGTGGCAGTGCGGCCTCCACCTCCGCGATGGCCTCCGCGGGATGCCCCGCCTCCGCCAGGGTGGTCGCGGCGAGCCGTCGCAGGCCCGTCCGGACGCTCACAGGGGTGTCGGGCCGGTCGAGCAGCGGGCGACCGGTGGCCAGCCAGGTCTCGCCCACCGAGACGTGCCCCACATCCACCGCCCACGCCTCGAGGCCCGGCCAGCCCAGGGCCACGGCCTCGCTGTCACCGGCGTCGACAGCCGCCTTCCACGCGGCGCCGAGGTCGGGTAATGCCCGGGTGATGGCGGCCTCCAGGGTCGGGTCGTCGTCCGCCCGAAGGGCCGCTGGGAGGCGTCCTGCGATCCCCAAGAACCACCGACGATGCCCCACCCTCGCGTCGGCGTCGATGGGCAGTCTGGCGGCGGCGAAGGCGCGCACGAGCGGGTGCAAGCCCCACCGGTCATCCGCGCGCCGACCGACCAGGGAGTGGCGCTCCAACGCTCGGATCGGCTCGACGGCGACCGCGGCGGAGCCAAGCGCTGTGGCGGCGTCGAACGGCCCGGCGAACAGGGACAGCGCGGTGAGCGCCCGCTGGAGCCCCCCGGGCAGCAGCGCCCAGGAGTAGTCGAAGGTGGCGGCCAGGGAGCCTTGGCGCGCGGGACGCCCAACCGATTCGCCAGGCAGCTCGCGCCCGGCGGCGAGGGTGTGCAGCAGCCGGGTGAGCGGTCGGCGGCGCAGAGTGGCCGCAGCCAGCTCGAGGGACAGCGGGTGGCCGTGCAGCAAGGTGCACAGCTGCCCCACGGCAGCAGCGTCGTAGTGACCGCCCGGCGCGGCCCCCAAGGCCAAGGCCTCGAACAGATCCATTGCCCCGCTGTGGGGCAGGCCGTCCAGGCGGACGACCGCCTCTCCGGGCACGCCGAGCACCCTGCGGGAGGTGGCGAGCACGCGCACCCCATTCGCCCACCGCGCGGCGTCCACCACCGCCGGCGCCACGCCGAGGAGGTGCTCCATGTTGTCGAGCACGAGCACGCCATCCAGGCCGCGCAGTGCGGCGCACACCGCCGCCGCTGGGTCGACCCCGGGCCCTGGGACGACGCCGAGGGCCCGGGCGACGGCCCCGAGCCCTCCCGACACGCTGGCCTGTGGCGCAAGGTCCACCCAGACCGCCGCTACGCCACCTCGGCGCAGGCGGAGCGCTGCTTCGGCCGCCAGGCGCGTCTTCCCGGTGCCGCCCATGCCCGTGACGGTCAGCCACCCCCCCGCGCCGCCAGCGAAGTCCAGGATCTGCTGGATCTCCGCCTCTCGCCCAATGAACGGCCCTGGATCGGCGAGGCCCGGCAGGTCGGCGCCCGGGGCAACGAACCGCACGGGACCGACGAAGGCATATCCGCGCCCCCGGAACGTCTGAAGCACCCCATCGTCGGGCGCCAGCTTCCGGCGCAGGGCCGACCACAACATCGACAGCGCACGCGAGCCTGGGGGCAGGCCCTCGGGCCATAGCGCGTCGACGAGGCGGGCCGTCGCCACCGGATGTGGCGCCGCGTCCACGAGCAGCCCCAGCAGGGCCGTCTGCTTCGCGCCCAGGACGCCGCCCCCCGAGAGCCGACCCGACCCCAGATCCACCCGCTGCGCTCCCACTCTCAGCTCACGGCCCATCCGCTGCCTCCAGCAGCGCCGCTGTCCACGCCGCCGGCACCGGGCCAGCGTCGTCGATGTCGACGAGGCCCGCTTCGAATAGCCGGTCGGCGAGCGTGTCGGCGATGGGCTGGCCCGCGACGACCTCGATCAGCGCTACTCGCTCGACCGGGGTGAGCGCGGCCAGGGTGGACCGGGCGTTCGCGCCGAGCGACGCGTGGCGGGCCGCGCGTCCTGGGAGAGCGTCGCTCAGCGGCAGGCGACCGTCGATGGGACCCACGCGAAGAGCGGCCTCGCCCCGCATATGCAGCGGACTCCGCGCAGCGCACACCACCCGCACCACGTCCAGGTCGAGCAGCGGATGCACCCGCTCGGCGAGCGCCCTGGGCGGCGCGTCGGCGAGGTCGACCAGCAGCAGCGCGCCCCGACCCCGAGGATCGGTGAGCCAGGCGACGGCCGCGTCTCCGCAGCACACGCCGTACACCCCTCCGGTGAACCGCTCCACGGCGGAATCACTCGGCAACGCACAGAGCAACGCCGATTTTCCACACCCTCCGGGCCCCGTCAGTGTGAGCCAGGGGCTGCGCGGGGCGTCGACCAGCCAGCGACGGATGCTGACCAGCGCAGCTTCCCGACCGCGGAGCTCGGCGGGCGGCGGCTCGAGGTCGATGCGCGGGCGGCGCAGTACATAGCCCGCGCCGTGCACCGTGATCACCCACCGTGGCGCCGCGGGATCCACCTCGATCTTCGCCCGCAATCTCCCAACGGCCGTGTCGACGGTGCGGGTGGTGGCGTCAGGTGACCAGCCCCACACCTCGGTGAGGAGGGTGCGGCGCGACACCGGCTGGCCACGGTGGGCCACCAGGTGCAGGAGCAGCTCGCGCTCGGTCGGGGTGAGCGGCTCCGCACCCGCCACAGCGCCAGAGCCCAGGTCCACCTGGACACCGTCGAACAGCAGCACGGACACAGGCCCCCCTGCCCGACCACTGTACTCCGATAGGGCGTCAGAACTGTCGGCAGAACTCCAGGGTGCACTTGCGTCGGCCGCACACCGATCATGGCCCTCAGCCGTGTCGCACCGGAGCGCTCACCAGCATGCGGCAGGGCAGCGTGAAGTGGGCACCTGGTTCTACCTGACCTTTGGCTTGGAGCTCACCGCTTGGTTCGGCCACTTCCATCAGTGACCCCTCAGGGGATGACCGACACCCAGCCCGGCGACGCCAGCAGATCGGACGGCACCACGACCGCAGCGCCTCGGGCACAGTCCCCCACCGCCGCACCATGCGCGCCCGGAGTCCGGGGTCGTCCACCGCATACTCCGACACTGGACGTAAGGGCGCCAGCTCCACGTCCACCGCCTGCAGGTAGGCCTCGCGCACCAGCTCGCTGCAGTACAGCGCGTCCTCGCCGGGTGCGAACTGCACGTCATAGGGGCGCCCCAGCCAGCGGGCCTGCAGCGCGTCGAGCCGGGCCAGAGCCGACGGCGTCCACACGGGCTCAGCCCATCGCCGCACCCGCACCTCGCCGCCCTCCCCGCGGGCACGCCATGCCTCGAACGGCGTGAGGCGCACCGGCTGGACCGCCTCCAGCACCCAGGGTGCACACTCGATCTCGCAGATCAGCCCCACATGGGTCCACGGCGAGCCCGTGGCCGCGCGGATGGCGTCGGACTGGGACGAGGTGGAGCGCTGGAACACCACGTCGCCGTCAAACAGGCCCCGCGCCTCCGGGCGATCGGTGGCCACCAGCAGCCCGGCGTAGGTGTGCTCTGGCGGGGCTGGAGCGTCGAAGACGGAGAGGAGGGCGACGGCGATGAGGACAAGCATGGGAGCAACATGGCCGCAGGCTGTGCAGCATCCGTGCAGCCCGTGTGCCTTTGCCGCGTGACACCGGAACCCGGTCAGAACCCGTACCGCAGGCCCGCCTCGATCCGTGGACCCTGCCACGCCACGGTGTCGGGCACTGCGCCCTGCAGGCGGAGCAGACGGGTGGGTGCGACGGGGTCGTCGAGGAGCACCACATGGCGGGCCTCGAGGTCGATGTGGAGCTTGCCCCGCCGTAGATCGATGTCCTGGGTGAACCGGGCCCCGGCGGTCCACCGTGCGGTGCTCCTCACACCGGCGGTCGGGTCCGACACCACCGTCCCCAGCGGTCCCAGGTGAGCGCTGGCGAGCACGTCGAGGGTCTGGGTCCATGGATCGGTGGGCAGAGCCCAGCTCGCTGAGCCGATGATGGCGTCGGAGAACCCGATCAGTGAGCCGTCATCCACGAGGGTGCGGTCGCTGGGGACGAGCAGGCCCGTGTGGGTCCAGGCGAGCTCGCCGAACCAGCGACGGCTGTCGATCTTGGTCAGGCGGAGCTCGGTGCTCCAGCTGGTCTGGTCGACGCGTCCGCCGCCCACCGTGGGCAGCCCGGAGCGGTCCCGCAGGGTCGCGCGGCCGATCACTGCCACGTCCTCGATCAGCTCCCACTCCGCGGCCGCGAAGGCGCTGTCGAGGCGAGACAGGCCCTGCTCCGGGGCGATCGCGAGGGTGGCGAGGCCGAGGTGTCCCCAGGACCGAGCGGCGCCCAGGAGCAGCCGGCTCCGGCCCCTCCCCGACGGGTCCCACCCGATGGACAGCCGCGGCGAGGCCCACGGGCGTCCCAGCGTGCCATCCACCCGCACCCCGCCGGCCCACACAACGGAGCCGAGGCGCCAGCTGTCCTGCGCGAACATCGAGCCCACAGCGGTCTCAGACACCGCGGGCACCGGCACGCCGAGCCACGCCTGCGCCCACTCACCGCCCAGCCGCCAGCCCGTCCGCTCCGCCGCAGCGCCGGCCTTCAGGTCGTGGGTGCCGCCGAGGGGGTCGTCCACGCCGACCAGGCTCACGGTCGAGGCCGCCACCTGCCGCTCCCACGCATCCCCCGCCACCGCCCGGCCCTGCACCGAGGCGCGCGAGTCCACGTTCGTGGTGGGCGAGACGAACCACTGCCACCGGCCGGTCACCCCGCCGCCGGCCGGTCGGAGGCCGCCGTCCACGTCGACCGTCTCGACGGCGTCGCCCAGGGCGCGCAACGTGAGGCGATGACCCGGCGTGGGCTGGGCGGTCAGTGCCACCATTCCCACCCGCGACACGGCATCGGAGGTCGGGTGGGTGCTCCCCGCCGACTCGGCGGACGCGTGCAGCCACACGCGGTCGCGCACGATGGGCCCGCTGACGCCGGCGGTGACCGTGTCGGCGGTGCCGGGTCCCTGCAGGCGCACCAGGTGGTGCACGCCCACCTCCGCCCGGAGGTTGTTCGTGCCCGTCGCCCCGGAGAGCGCGACCACCGGTCCGACGGCCCCTGGATGCTCGGGCATCTGTCCGGACGTGAGGATGTCGACCTGCTCCACCGCGCCCAGCGGCAGCGACAGGCTGAAGGTGCCCGTGACCGGATCGCTGATCGACACGCCGTCGAGCAGGTAGGTGGCTTCGTTGCGAACACCCGCGCCCGGGACGGCCTGCCCGCCGATCCCGCTCACGCCGGACACGAGCTGCACCGCCTGCTGGTAGCTGCGGCCGGCCGGGACGCGCTCCAGAAACTCCCTCGTGAGCACCGTGCCGCTGGTAGCGGACTCCGCATCCAGCGCGTGGCTGATGGCCTCGACCAAGATCTCCTCGGATGCGCGATGCACCCGCACCACCCGCACCACCCGGAGCTCACGCGGGGTCGACGGGGTGGACGGCTTCGGGACAGCTGCGCGCGGAACCACGGCCAGAAACGCCGTGTATTGGGAGGGAACCCCCGTAGCCGAGGCTGGTCTCGAGGATCGCGTCGGCCAGCTCGGGCACCTCGCCCCACGCCTGGTCGCGCTCGAGCGAGCCGATCTTCGTGCGCGCCCAGGTGCTCGGGATCGCCCGGTCTGACGCCGCCTGCCGTGGCTCGACCTCCACCGACCACGCGCCATCCCCCCGGCCGATGGTGCGCTGAACGTCACGCCGCACGCCGGGAGTGACGGGTCGAGAACGTGAACGACCGACCACGGTGTCGTTGAATCGCACCACCCGCACGCTGTCCCGCTCATCCAGCATGCCCACCGCCGACCGCATCGCCTCACGCACCAGACCGATGGGCTCGCCGCTCATCGAGCACGACTGATCGATCACCCAGATGAACTCCCGCGGCACCACCTGGTCCCGGGGCGGCATCTCGGGCGGCTCGAGGGTGATCAGCGCATGACCGTCCGCCACGTGCAGCGCCGCCTCGGGGCGCTCCGCGTCCACGGTCCACCGGAGCACCACATCCCGGTTGAGCGCAGCGGAGCCGGTGACCGCGTGAGCCAGCTGGTCCACGATGGCGGCCGTGAACGACCCGCCGGGCTCCGGGGGCCGAGTCGACCCCCGTTGATGAACACCTGGGTCAGCCGCACCTGGGCGAGCGGGCCGGTCACGTCCACCGAGTAGTCCACCGACGCGAGAGGCAGCCCCGCCCACGCGCACGTCACCACCCAGACCGCGAGTGCCATCGAGCCCCCTCAGGGGAGCCGGCCCGAGGGCGGCTCCGCTGCTGCCCCTCTCCGGTGGAGTGGCGGGTCTCGATCGTTGAGGCCGACGGGCCGTGGTCCGACCGATGCTGCTGGGCCTGCAGGGTGCTCGGCGGTTGTGGACGCTCGCATGCAGCCACACCGATAACCCACGCGCAACGTGGGCTCTCACGCTCCCCTGGTTGTGGATAGTTTATGCATTACTTCAGGGGTACCATGGACGCGTCAAGTGCCGGACGAGCCGGCACCCATCAGCGCAGGCGCCCGCCACATGCGCCCTCACTGGCCAGTTCGTCGACCGTGAGCGGGTGCTCGGACGCATCCACCTCCAGGCTGAGGTACCGGGCGATGGCGCCGCGCACGAGCTCGCCGGCGGGAGTGCAGGTGCGGCTGGCCCAGAGGTCGAGGAGGGCCGCACGACGGGCCTCCGGCGTCGACACCGGCGCCCCTCCTGCGAGCGGCACGCCGTCGTGCCACAGCGCATCGAGCCGGTCCACCAGGTCTGGCAGACCGTCCTCGCTGCCCTCCACGGCGAGCTGGTCCCGCCAGGCCCGGAGCTCGGGGCGGAGGCCCTCGAGCACCGCCATGCGCCGCGGCGCCATCTGGCGTCGGTTGACCCGGCCAAACTTCAGCGTGGGCGCGAGGGTCGCGGGGTCCACCGCCATCTTGACCTCCACCATCACCTCCTGCAGGTCGAGCAGGCCGTGGTGGTGCAGGGTGAGCGCGGGAAGGTCGCCTTGGGAGGGGTAGACCGTGCGGCCATCGCGAACCTGGCCGGCGGGGTAGCCCATGTCCTGGAGCTTGGCGTCGATGGCCTCTCGGAGCGCATCGGAGGGGCGGTCCCCCCACACCACCACCTCCTCGGCGTACTCCGTGTCGTCGGCGAGCGACGGCGGCGCCTGGGCAGCCCGGAGGGCGGCGAGCGCGGCGACCGCTTCAGCGACCTCGTCGGTGCGCCCCAAGGATTCCGCCACCTCCCGCGACGCCGCCTCCAACGCCGCGTCACCGGGAGTGCGGGCGAGGGCGGCCAGCAGCAGGTCGAGCGAGCGGTGCCGGTCGTCGACGAGCGCGGCCAGCGCCGTGGACAGGTCTGCGCGCGGGCCGTGGGCGGTGAGGGCAGCGGTGAGCACCTCGCGGGCCCCCGGTGCGTCGCCGTCGGCGAGTGCCGCCCGGGCTTGGAGCAGGGCCAGATCGGCGTCCCAGGGGCGCGCAGCCAGCGCCGCATCGAGCCACCGCCGGGCCTCTCCGGGCCGATCGCCATGCAGCAGGGCGAGCCCATACGCGGCCGACGCCACCGGATCGGCGGGCAGGAGCACGACGGCGCGGGCCAGATCATCCAGCGCGCCCAACGGGTCGCCCTGCGCGCGCCTCAGGGCAGCGCGGTGCACGTACACCATTCCGCACGCCGGATAGCGCTGGACAAGGTCATCGGTCGGGACGGGGCCGAGCAGCACCCGGGCGCGACGCGCGTCCGCCGCCGCCGAATAGCCCCCACCATCGAGCGCTCCGGAGGCAACGCACGCCTCCCACGGCCGAAGGCGCTGCCGGACCGCGGGCGAGGCATCCGCGAGGGCGTCGGCGGCCACATCGGCCTGGCCCGCCCGGAGGGCAGCGTCTGCCAGGGCCTCGGCCACCCCAAGATGCGCCGGGAACCGGACCCGCGCCGCGATCAGGCGAGACAGGCCGTGATCGTCATCGAGTCCTGCCGCCGCCACCCAGGCCCCCGGATGGTCGGGGAACCGCGTCAGCGCCGTTCGAGCCGCCTCGCGCGCGCCGCTGGCGTCTCCGGTCAGCTGCCGCGCGGCGGTCAGCGCCAACCACGCCTCCGCCACATCACCATCCGCCTCCACGGCGGCCTCGAGCGTCACCAGCGCCCGCTCCGGCCTCCCCTGGGCCGTCCGCGCCTCGGCGAGCCGCAACAACGCCGGCACATGCCCGGGCGCGAGGCCGATCGCCTGTTGGGCCGCCCACTCTGCCTCGTCCGGGTCGTCCAGCGCCTCGGCAAGCGCGGTCCACGCCGCGGGGTCATCCTGGGCGGCCGACACCCAGGTGCGCGCCGCTACCTCGTGGTCCACTTCGGCGAGCGCCTGAGCGAGGGCAGCGGTGAGCGCGAGCACGATGACCATGCCAGTACATGGCACGCCGACCGTGTACCGGCGAGCCGGGCGGTGGCGCCAGTCCCTGGCGGGAGGTCGGTCTCCCGCGCAGCAACACCAAGGTCCCTGTCCATATTGGAGCCACAAGCCGGTGGACCAGCGGGCACCATGGCGGCCTGTCCGGAATGCTGGATAGTGCGCGGGAGAAGGAGTGGCGGCTGCGGGTGTCGGTGCGCCCCACTCCAGCGTGCCCTCAGTGACTCTGAACCACCGACCGCATCTGACCGCACGCCGGCGCGGCGCAGGTGAACACGTAGAGCACGCCGCTGTCTCCCAGGTCGATCCCCGCGTCTGCGCCGATCTGCACCGCGAGCGACATCGGCCCATGCGCCCCGCAGACGGGCGTGTCGTCGCCCTGGAGCCACAGCGGGTACCCGCCCACCCGCGTGCCGTCGCGCACCAGCCCACCGCATGCGGCGAACGCGCCCTGCCACGCCTCGATGGCGCTGGTGTACGGCTCTGGGTCGCGACTCGGATCGGGCAGCTCCACCAGGCGGTGGAGAGCCGCGCCATCCGGAGCGGTCTGCACCTGCGCCCCCCACCGCTGCTCGCCGGCCGGCGGCGGCAAGTCCTCGGCCGAACCCGTCCACAGGCTCACCCGGGCCCCGTCGTCGCCGTGCAGCGAGCAGTGCGGGCACACCGCGAGGGTGACGCCACGGTCCCCGGTGCCCTCGTCCACCAGGTCAGCAACGAGCACGCGCACCCGCGGTGAGCCGCATGCCGCACACCGCGGGCGCACCCGTTGCCCCTGCCCGACCCACGCGACCGCAGTTCGTCCGGCCCAGACGTGATCGGTGAACACCACGGAGGGCAGGAGCAGGGCGCGGGCGCGGTCGACGGTGATCTCGGACATGCCCCCTTCTACCGCGGCGGGGCACGGGCCGGGGGGGAATCGGGGGGATGGGGGGTGGTGGGCTGGGGCGGCTACACCGTGGGTACGGTGGCCCTTGCCGCACGGGAGCGCTCATGGCTTCTAAGTCCGCCCGGCTCCAGCTTCGCATCGCGCCGGAGAGCAAGCAGCTGATCGAGACGGCGGCCGCGGTGACGAAGATGAGCGTCACGCGGTTCGTCACCGACGCGGTAGTCGCGCGCGTCCGCGAGGTGCTCGAGGGCGCCGATGCCGCTTCGGCACGGCGCCGCCGGCCCGTGGGCGGTTGGTGCTTCCCTCTCCCGGAGGGGTGGGACGAGCCCCTCGACGACATGGCGGACACCACATGACAGTGCTCATCGACACGCAGGTCGTGCTTTGAGCAGCTGTGGACGATCCGCGCCTGATGGGGTCCATGCGGGAGATGTACGAGAACCCAGACAACGAGCTCGTCGTGAGCGTCGCTGTGGGAGATCAGCATCAAATACAGCATCGGCAAGCTGCCGCTGCCCGTGGCGCCCGGCGACTTCTTCGCGCGGGGAGTGGCCCACCGCGGGTATCGGGTCCTGGATGTGACGCGGCGTCAAGCGGAGCGGGTTGGCGTCCTGCCCTTTCCTGCCAGCGGGCACCGAGGTCCGTTCGACAGAATGCTTGTGGCACAGGCGTTGAGCGAGGGAGTTCCTATGGTGTCGGCAGATCCCGCACTTGGAGTATACAGGTTCGCGGGCCTGCTGCTGGCCCCATGATGCATTGGCGCGGCCAGCGCCGCCTTGGCCGTGACGACGACCGTGCTCGCGCTCGTGCTTGCCGCGTATTGTTTTGCTTCTAACATGTGTCTATGCTGCGAGGGCCCGGAGCGAAGCGGAGGGACCAGGGAGCGCAGCGACCGTTCGTCGGCATCAGAT
>JBLFXJ010000286.1:0-10656 GCA_047609825.1 Myxococcota bacterium | reverse complement strand
TCGAGTACAGCACCGTGGCCGTGGCGCCCGGCGTCAGCGTGGCCTCGATCGCGATGCGACCGGGGCAGGCGCCATCGATGGTGAGCGTCGGTGGCGCGCCACCGGCGATGGCGATGTTGGATGAGACTGCGCCCCTGTCTGAGAAAACCTTGTGGATGCCCCCACATTACCCGTCGAGCCCGACCTCCGAACAGCGCATCGTCGTTCGATGGCGCGGACTTCCACGAGATCTCCCTCATTCGTGCGGGCACGGCCGCGGCGCGCAGGGCGGTCAGCGGCCGACACCGAGATCACCGCGTCGGCGGCGGGCACCACCGGCGCGCTCCCCGAGGCCGGCACCATCGACGGGAGCGTGTTCGACTTCGGGCCGGACGGCACCGCGTTCTCCACGCCCGGCCTGCTCACCCTGCCCGCTGGCCCGTCCCCGGGTGCAGGCCTGGCGCCTGTCGTGAGCTGGCTCGACGGCGCCGCCTGGGTCGACCTGCCCACCACCGACAACGGCCCAGCCTCGGTCGCCGGTCTGCCGTAGGCACCGGCCGATGCCGCTCCACGGTTCCCGGCGGGGGTGGTGACGGACTGCGCGCACTCCCTGCCTCTGCGCGGTGGACGCCATCTGGGGCGAGAGCCTGCCGTAGTGGCCGCGGGGCCGATCCGCAGGCCGTGTAATGTCCGCCGTAATGCGGCGTGATGCGCGGTCATCGGCTTCGAGGAGGACCGGGAGTACAACAAGGACATCACCGGCGCCGCCACCGCAGCGCCCCACTCCCTGGAGCCCCCCATGGTCACCACCCTCCTCGCCGCCGTCGTCGTCGCCGCCTCCGCCGCCACCCCGCAGGACCTCCGCGACACGAGCGGGCGCGGCATCGCGCTCGACGCCGTTCCCACCGCGGTGGTGCCATGGACCCTCGACTGCCGCAGCTGTGTGGCCGAGATGGCCGAGCTGACCGCCCAGGGCGTGCGCGTCGTCGCCGTGAACCTCGACCCGGCCCACCGCCGCTCCGCCCTCACCCCCCACCTCCGGGCCCGCGGAGTCCGCGCCCTCGTCGTCGCCGACCCCACCGGAGACCTGTGGAACAGCATCGCCGCCACCGCGGCCCCCGACGCCACCGTCGCCTGGCGCGGCCCCCTCGCCGCCGGCGTCAGGGTCGCCACCCGGTAGTGAGCCGCGGGGGCGCTACGCCGGGCTCACAGCCCCGCGTTCCGCTCGAAGAACTGCACCACCTCGGTCGCGCCGTCGATGTCGGTGCACCGGTTGGCGCCGCGCTCCGGCAGGTCGGGCCCGGGCCAGATGTGCTCGCCCCCCTCCACCCGCAGGAACTCGAACGTCGCCTTCTTGCACGGTTCGAAGGTCCACCGCTGCACGCTGGTGCCGTCGGCCTGGTCGGGCAGGTCGGTCTTCGCCGGCTCGCGGGCGCAGCCGAGGTTCTTGCGCCAGAACTCCACCGACTCCATCGCCGAGTGGGAGAAGTCGCGCCCCGGCCAGTGGTCCTCCTTCGTGCCCGCGAGGTACAGCACCGGCTTGCGCTTCGCCGACTGGCACTCCGACGCGATGTGCTTGTGCATGGTCTGGCTGAAGATCGCGAACCCGGCGAACCGCTCCGGCGCGTGGCACGCGAGCATCGTGGTCATCAGCCCCCCGTTGCTGAAGCCCGAGGCGTAGATGCGCTCGGAATCGACGTTGTACTCGGCCTTCAGGGTGTCGACGATCTGGAGCACGAGGTCCACATCGGACCGGTCGGAGAAGTCACGCGCGATCCATGCCGTGTCGGACGGGTCGCGGTCCTGCCCGTTCGGGAACACCACGATGGCTTGCTTGTCGAGCTGGCTCTTCCACAGGATCACGAAGTTCTGCGCCGCCGTGGACGAGCCCTTGCCGCCATGGAACACGAAGATCACCGGCGCTGGCTTGGACGGGTCGTAGCCCTTCGGCACGTGCACGTAGGCGAAGCGCTCCCCCTTCGGGGTGTCGAAGGTCATCTTCTTGGTCTTGTTCCCGACGAAGGTGCCATCCCCGTCGTTGTCCGTCACGCCCTTCACCGCGTCGGCAACCTCCTTGCCCGCGTCTTTCACGGCGTCCTTCACAGCACCGGACACCTCGCGCTTGACCTTCTTCACGATCTTGCCCGGCCGCGGCGCTTGTCCGCCACATCCGAGCGCCACCAGCGCGATCACAAGCCATCTGTACATGAATTCTCCAGCCAGTGTCGCCCGGTCAGACCGGGCGCAGGAACATCAAGGAATGCGGCGGACTCTGGGTCTTCGGGCCCACCTGGACCTCGCGGCCGCTGATCACATCGCGGAACCGTCCGCGGACCTTGCCGCCCTTCGACAGGTCCAGCGTCGCGGCGGTGTCGCTCACGTTCACCACCGCCATTGTCTTCGCGCGGCCATCCCATAGGTAGGCGGACGCCTTTCCCGCCACCGAGGTGACGAGCGACACCGTAGCGCCGTCGTCGATATCCTTGGACAGCGACGCGCGGGCCTCCATCACGCGGCGCAGGTGCTCGGCGACAGCGGTGAGGTCCACCGGACCGCCGATGGCGGCGTCGAGCATCGCGGCGCGCTCGCGGAGCGCCACCACGTGGGCCTCCGACGCCTCGCGCGACGCGTAGATCTCCTCCCCATCCCACCGGCGGTGGGTGAGGTCGTCCAGACCCGGCACCACCTTGCCCGCGAGCAGCGCGGCGTTCCGGAAGGCGTGCAGGCCCAGGTACACGCGCTCGAGCTCCATGCGCCGACTGCGCCAGTCCCCCTTCAGGCTCGGCGAGGGCACCTCGGCCTCGAGCCAGGCGGTGACCCTGGACTGGCGGGGCGGGTCGAGCCAGTACGGCGTGAGCATCCACTTGTGCCCGATGGCGACGATCTGGTGCATGTCGTCCAGCGACCAGTTCGCACAGAAGATCGCCGTGTTCCCCGCCTGGTTCCACACCCAGCGCTGGCTCAGGTCGTGGATTCCCCAGTCCTGGGACCCGTCGATGGCGCCGGTGAACAGGCGCGACAGCTTGTCGCCCTCGCACAGCACCACGGCCTCGGGCACGTGCTTGCGCATCGCGGTGCGCACCTCGCTGAGCAGCCGCTGACTGCCCACGTTGAACGCCTCGCCGTCGCCCGGCTCGTGCCCGTGCTCGGTCGATTCGCACTTCCAGCCGCGTTGGTTGCCGAGGGAATCCACGTGCACGCCGTCCGCTCCGACCTCTTGCGCATACCGCGCGCAGATACCGACGACGTGCTCCCGCCATTCCTTCACATAGGGGCAGCCCATGTACTGGTCGGGGTAGGGCCGATCGATGGGCTCACCGTCCTGAATGATCGCCCACTTTGCGCCTTTCTCCTTGCCGAGCGGCGACTCGCGGTTCATCGCGAACCCGGTCACATAGAGGATGACCTTGCCGCCCTTCGCGTGCACCTGATCGATGGCCTTGCGCAGCGCCTTGGCCCCCCCGAGGTCTTCCCGGATGCGGAAGTGCTCCTTCCACAGCCGCCACTTCACCGGCGGCCAGTCCTCGGGGCCCTGGTACACATCCACCAGGTACAGCACATTGGTGCCGAGCTTCTTCGCCTCGTCCAAGAACGTGGGGAGCTCCTTGAAGTGGCTGATGCGGCTGGGCATGGCCCACTTGGCCTTCGCGGAGAACAGCAGGGACGACCCGCCCGAAGTGACCGGGGTGGCGAGGTAGATCCCCGGGGCCCGCCGGAACCACTCGGGCCGGTCGGTCCACGTCGTGGGCACCGTGCCTTCGACCTGGTCGGGCGGGAGGAACAGCGTGCCACCCTCCGGAGCTGTGGCGTGCGACGTTGGCGCGGGCTTGGGTTTCGAGGGCGCCGGTCGGGACTTCTTGCCGGGCGCCCGCCCATCCTCGGGACCGCTGCCACAGGCCAGACCGGTCGCGGCGAGGGCGCCGGCGGTGATCAGCAAGCGCCGGCGGGTGGGATCGGACACGGGCACCTCCGCGCGGAGAATACACCGAGAGTCGGACGCCGGCCGTCCGGCGTGGCCGTCCGCCCCGACGCCGCAGCGCACCAGCCTGGTGGCGCCGTGCTGTAGCCTGCGGCCCTGGAGGTGTGGATGTCGTTCTGGTCAGCGCTGTGGGCGCGCCCCGATGAGCTGTCGCCCCTCGCCCGGTACACCATCGCGAACGGCCTGCTGTACATGGCGGCCGGCGCCGTGCTGTACCTGGCGCCGATGTGGCTGCTCGAGCTGGCGTTCATGACCGAGCTCGACCCCATGGCCGCGGGCTTCGTGAACCTGCTCGGCATGGCCGTCGGCTTCATCGGGTGGTTCTACGTGATGGGCGGCCGCACGGGCACCGATTCGTTCGCCCTCGGCACCGTCGTGGACCGGCTGCTGCTGCCGTTCGTGCTCGTGCCCATCGTGCTGGCCGACGTGGTGCCGATCACACCCCTGTTGGCGTTCGGGATCGGGGATCCGCTGCTCGCCATCGGGGCGCTCGTCCTCTGGAAGCGAGGCCAGAGCGCGTCGCCCTGACCCCACCGATCAGAACGGGTCGGGGCTCGCCAGCGCATCCGTGCCATCGGGCAGACGGATGCCGGTGTCGACTGCGGTCATCGTGGCGATGTCGATCTCGAACAACGAGCCGGCGGAGGCCGCCTTGTACAGCACACCCCGGTGGAAGGTGCACGAGCCCCCCGACCCGCCGGCGAGGCCCGACAGCCCGCCGAGCGACTCATACGCGGCCGGTGATGCCGGATCGATGCGGTACACGCTGCTGCTCGAGATCATGTACAGCAGCCCGTCCGGGCCGAGCGCCATGCAGTTGTTCGCCGTGCCGATTCCGACGGGGGTGACCACGACCGCGCCGGTGAGCGGGTCGATCTCGATGAAGTCGTCGCCGCTCTCAGTCCAGCCGTACAGCCCGCCGTCCGCGCCGTGCGAGAACGCCGAAAACGAGCCTCCGTCCGACGACTCGCTGAGGAACGACTGGGCACCCGTGGCCGGGTCGATGCGCACGAGGTCGGGGAAGGACCGCCCCTCCGCTTGCACCCCGTACAGCGCGCCGTCCGGACCGAACGACATCCCGGTGAGCGCCCGGTCCATTGCCGGGTTGATCGGCGTGTAGGTTCCCGCGTCCACGTTCACCAGGCCGAACTCGCTGCCGTAGCTCCCGCTCCGCCCCTCGGCGGCGTAGAACCCGCACGACGGATCAGCGCCGTCGCAGTCCTGGTCCACGCCGTCTTCGCACACCTCGGGCGCGCCCGGGTAGGTGGTGGGCTCGGCATCGTCGCAGTCCAGGCCGATCCACTCCGGCGACAGGCCAGGCCCGGGCGGGTCGCAGGTGGGCGTGGGGTCGACGGGCTCGCCGGCGCCGAACCCGTCGCGGTCGGCATCGGGGAACCACAGGCTGGGTGGGCCCACGCTGGGGTCGACATCGTCGCAGTCGTCGTTCGTGGCCGCGGTACCGTCCGGGCGGCTGCACGCGTACACGAACTCGTCCTCGGCGCCGAACCCGTCCAAGTCCCGGTCGGCGTACCACTCGAGGTAGCTGTCGGGCGTCACGTCGGGGTCGGCATCATCCACCAGGCCATCGCAGTCGTCATCCAGCGGGCCATCCGGGTTGCAGATCTCCGGCATGTCGGGGTTCACGTCGGCGCGGGAGTCGTCGCAGTCCATGTTCGCGAACCCCCAGCCATCCGGCTGCTGGCAGGCGAACTGGATGTCGCGGTCGGTGCCGTAGCCGTCGCCGTCGGCGTCGGGGCCCCAGGCGATGAGGGTGAACACGTCCACGTCGGGGTCGTCCTCGTCGAACAAGCCGTCGCAGTCGTCGTCGAGCACCTCGTCGCCGTTGCAGATCTCCGGCCGGGAGGGGTTGACGTCGGCGCGGGTGTCGTCGCAGTCATCGCCGCCATAGTCCTCGTTGAAGAACCCATCTCCGTCGGCGTCGCACTCCTCTGCGCACTCGGGGTCGTCGCAGTCCACCCGGCCATCGGCGTCGTTGTCCCGCCCGTCGGTGCACACCTCGGGGCAGTCGCCGTCGCAGTCGCTGTCGTCGCAGTCCACCCGGCCGTCGCCGTCGTTGTCGCGGCCGTCCACACAGTTCTCGTCGCACGCCGGATCGTTGCAGTCGTCGTCGGCGCAGTCGATCAGGCCGTCCGCGTCGTTGTCGCGGCCGTCGGTGCACACCTCGGCGCAGGAGGGGTCGACGCACTCCTCGTCAAGACAGTCCACCTTGCCGTCACCGTCGTTGTCGAAGCCATCGCCGCAGACCTCGGGACAGGAGCCGAAGCAGTCCCGGTCGTCGCAGTCGATGGCGCCATCGGCGTCGTTGTCCCGACCATCCCCGCAGTTCTCGGGGCACAGGCCGTCGCAGTCGTCGTCGAGGCAGTCGATCAGGCCGTCGAGATCGTCGTCGGTGCCGTTGGTGCACACCTCGCCACAGCTGGCCGCGCAGTCCGGATCCGCGCAGTCGGCGAGATCGTCGAGATCATCGTCCTCCAGGTTGTCGCAGATCTCGGCCGGCGGCTTGTCGTCCTTCGCCTTCTCGGAATCACAGGCCGACAGGACCAAGCAGAGCAGGGCGAGAGTGCGCATCGGTAGACCTCCGGGATGCCGGAGTGTAGCCGCCCGGGTCGGGGTCAGCTCCCGGTTCCGGAACCGCAGCGCCAATACAGCGCGCTATCCCAGCTTGTTCGCGATTCCCTGGAGCGTGCCGAGGGTGCGCGTGGTGCCGAGCCCGAGCAGGCGGTCGAGCCGCTTGGTGTCGAGATCGGAGTCGAGGATACCGCCAGAGGGAAGCCAGAACAGGGCCTGCTGCACGAGGGCGAGGCGATCGGCGTCCGTGGCCAGGGCGAGCACCTCCGCCGCGACCTCCGGGCTGGGGGCGGTGGCGAGCAAGGTCACCTGCACCTTGCCCCGAGAGGCATCGAGCTCTGCGGGCGAGAATGGCTGGGCGGCAGCTGAGGAGCGCACGGCGTCGCCGGACCGGAGCACGGTGGGCACGGCATAGCCGAGGGCCGCCTCGAGGCCGGCGGCGATGGTCTGCGCCGCCTCCTCGGTGGGCGGGCCGGAGAAGAACACATTGCCGCTGGCGCGGTAGGTGCCCACGCGCTCGAACCCGAGGGCCTCGAACGCGGCGCGGAGGGCGTCGTTGGTGATCCGGTGGCCACCCACGTTCATGCCACGAAGAAATGCGACGGTCTGCATGGGGGGCGGGTATCCGGTCGGCGACGGGTCGGGACGACGCTACTCGGCGGGTGGAGGCGGCGCCTCGAACGCGGTGCTCACAGCGATGCGCCACTCGCCGTCGGACTGACGGAGGAACACCCGCTCCGACAGCCCCGCCGTGGTGTCCCCGTCGAAGGTGACCCGGTAGGCGTAGGTGCCGTACACGACGCCGGGTGCCAGCCAGTGAACCTGCACCCCGTCGGCGTCGAGGCGCTCGGGCCACGCGTCGGAGCCGGTGGCCGGAGTGCCCTCGGCGAGCGCCGCGAACCCCAGGGCGGGGCCGTCGGGACCGGTGCGGATGAGCCGCTCGGAATCGGCATAGCAGGCCAGATAGGCGTCCCGGTCGCGCTCCTGGATCGCACGGATGTTCGCGTCGAACAGCGCCCGGGCGGCGGCCAGGTCCTCCGCCTCGGTGGCGAGAGGCGCTGGCACCGCGGGGGGCACCGGATGGGGGGCGCAGGCGAGGACGAGCAGGAGAGAGAGCATGCCGCAGCGTCGCACGATGCGTGGCGCGGTGGCCACCCGCCCGCACACCACGCGGGGTCAGCCACCCGCGGCGGACCCAGGTCCGGGGCAGGGTCAGGCACCGAGGCGGACTCGGGTCCGGTCGAGGTGCACCGAATCGTGCACCGCGCCACCCAAGGTCAGTCCACGGGCCAGGCCGCCACGTCGGCGACCTCCACCCGCGGCACACCCAGCTCCACCAGCGCCCCCTCGAGCACCTCGTCGCGCCCCGCCGCCAGCCCCGCCGCGGTCGGCACCACCACGATGTCGGGCACGATGCCCACCCGCTGCGTACGCCCGCCCTCCGGCGTGAATACGCCCAGCCCGCTGATCATCGTGCGGTAGCCGCCCGGCAGCGGGAACCCGGACACGTTGCCATCGGCACCCGCCGTCTGAGACCCCACCACCAGGGCCCCGGGCGCCTGGCGGAAGGCCATCGCGTGGTACTCCGCACTCGACTGGGTGGTCTCGTCGACCAGCACCACCACCCGCCCGGCATACGTCGGGCGCTTCGGGGTGAGGCGCAGCGGCTCGCCGAGGGTCGTGGCGCCCGGCGTGCCCGCGACAACCGAGGAGAACCGCACGAACGGCGTGGGCTCGGCCACCAGGTGGCGGCCGAGGGAGAACACGAAGAACTCGGACGGGTAGTTGCGCAGGTCGAGCACCAGACCGCGGGAGTGCTTCGCCGCCTTGAGCACGTCCTTCGCAGACACCGTGTCTGCCGCGCTCATCGCGAAGTAGGCGATGTCGTCGGTGAGCAGCTGCACCCCGCCACCGTGGTCGTGGGTCCACGCCAGGGGCTTGCGCTCGGTGCGCGGGACGCTGAGCGCGAACGGCTCGCCCAGGTGCGACCCGGTGAGGGAGGCCGGAACACACTCGCCCGTGAGCAGCATCTGCCCGATTGCGCGGAGCTGAGCCGCGTCATTCGACGCCGGGTACATCGGCCGCCACTCCGCCACCCAGTCGCTGACGGGTCTTCCAGCCAGCGTGTCGATCACCGATCCGACGGGTAGATCCTCCTCCTCAGAGCGCCACACCACGGCCTGGCCGTCGAGGAATCGCACCTCGGCCGATGCCCGGCAGTCGCCGCCCGGGGGCTGATGGGGACGCCCGCCCCACAGGTTGGTGTGGGTGTCCTTCACCTCGCCCAGCACTCGCAGCAGCCACCGCTCATAGGCCTCCGCCGAGTCCGCCGCGACCGCCTCTGACACCGCGCTCGCGAGGAGCTCGTGCCAGTCCACGTCCAGCTCGTCCCGGTAGGGCGACCAGAGCTGCACCACCGTCCACACCCGGGCCAGCGCGAGGATCCGGTACCCGGGGTCGGGCAGCTTGGGCTCCGGGTAGCTCCGCTCGTTCCGGAACACCGGATTACCGATCCCACGGCCCACGCCAAAGACGAAGTTATCACCGTTGGACGAACGGTTCTCCCACAGCGCGCGGAGTGTGGTGGCGAGGGGCTCGGGTGCGGCGTCGACCCACTCCAGGTCCGGCGCCAGGTGCACCGCCTCCGGGATGGACGTGTCACTCGCAGGCAATTCTCCGAGAGTGGCGATGAAGGCGTCGATGGCGGCGGCTGCGGTGGACGCGTCGCCCGCCTCCAGCACCGCGGGCAACATGCGGAACAGCGCGTAGTCCCACTGGTGCTGCCCGGCGAGCACAGCCGGGTGGGTGTACTTCACCAGGCCCCACGCCTTGATCAGCAGCGCCACGTGGTCGACCTGGACCGGCGACAGCGCTGTGAGGTGGATGCCCGAGTCGCCGTCGAACTCGGTGTCGGTGTCGAGCACCGTGAGCTCAGGAGGCTGGCGCGGCAGCTTGCCGATCGGCTTGCCGTCCACCCGCAGCTCCAGGTCGTCCATCCACAACGTGCCCGTGCCCACGAGCAGGCTGCCGAACGCGATGCGGCGCGCCCCCGCGGTGAGCGGGACCGACACCGACACCCGCTGCCAGTCGGTGGTGCCCGCCACGGGCTGGCGCCGCATGTTGTCGATGGCCAGGGGGCCCTCGAGGCCGTCCACCCGCACCCACAAGCCCGCACGACCGCTCACATCGGCGGTCCGAAGTCGGCCGCGAAGGGTGAGTTCCTTGCCGGCGACCTCCAGTGGAGCTGCATGCGTGAGGCTCGACCAGGTGTCGGGACTGGAGCCATCGCGGGTGAGCCGCTGCGCCCCGCTGCCCTCCACCCGCACCTCCGTGTCGGTGACGAGCGCCACACCGGCCTCCCCGGGCGCCCAGCCCGGCCCGTCGCAGGACAGCACCGCGTCGAGCTCGGCCGCGTGGGACATCGACAGCACCAGGAGCAGCACCACGAGCACCTCCGGAAGACCACCGTACGACGCATCCCGCAGCCGTCACCACGCCGCGCGCACGATTCCAGCTCCGACCCCGCCGTGCACCCGCGGTTCACGCAACACCCGTGCTCACCCGCCCACAGCCGATCCGGCGCACGATTCCGTCTCCGACCCCAGCGCCCCGGACGCGGGTCCGCCGAGGTGCCAGACCCCGCCCGGACCTGGGTCCGCCTCGGTGCCAGACCCCGCCCGGACCTGGGTCCGCCTCGGTGCCAGACCCCGTCCGGACCTGGGTCCGCCTCGGTGCCAGACCCCGTCCGGACCTGGGTCCGCCTCGGTGCCAGACCCCGTCCGGACCTGGGTCCGCCGAGGTGCCAGACCCCGCCGGCGGACCCCCGTCTTCACCCGGCCACAGCCGATCCGCCGCCAGCACCACCCGCCCAGCAGCGCCTCGACCCCACGACAACGACCGCCCAGCCACTACCGCCCCGAATCACCACCCACCCCAAACATGACTGGCCCAACGCCCCCGCCGCCGCCCGGACCTACGCGGACGAAGGGGCCGCGCAAGTGGGGGGGACCCCAGACGCCGCCAGCAGGGGACTCCGCGGCCAGCGGAATGTGTCAATGGACTTGGCACAGATTGGAAGAAAATACTCTGGGGTTGCGGATCCACGGTGG
>JBLFXJ010000285.1:0-10671 GCA_047609825.1 Myxococcota bacterium | reverse complement strand
CGGCGGGTGCATCGAGACCGGTGGTGCGGACGCCGTCGCGGCCACGCTGGCGGCTGCGACGCCGAACTGCTGCGCGCCGGTGGAGGCGGGATGACCGTGGGGACCTGTACGGTGGCGGAGTACCTGGTGGACCGCCTGGCCCAGATCGGCGTGCACCATGTGTTCGCCGTGCCCGGCGACTACTGCTCGCCGTTCCTCGACGCGCTGGACGCCGCCGCGGCTGTCGCCCGGGTGGGCACCGAGGGTGAGCTGGGTGCTGGCTATGCCGCCGACGGCTACGCCCGGTACAACGGCGTTGGCGCGTGCTGTGTGCAGTGGGGTGTGGGCACCTTCAGCGCGCTGAACTGCGTCGCCGGCTCGTATGTGGAGCGACTGCCGGTGGTGGTGATCTCGGCGAGCCCGACCCGCGCCAACCGCCGCCAGGAGCGCACCCGCGGCGTGTTGTTCCACCACAGCACCGGCGATCTGGGGGCCGACAAGAAGGTGTTCGACAACGTCACGGTGGCCTCGGTGATCGTGCGGAGCGAGGCGACCGCACCCCGCGTGATCGACGAGGCGCTGCAGGCGATGCTCACGCATCGGCGGCCGGCCTACATCGAGGTGCTCCAGGATGTGTGGACGAAGCCGTGCGCCCGGCCGGAGGGGGCGCTGGCACCAGTGCCGCTCAGGAGCGATCCGGAGGCGCTCGAGGCGATGCTCGATGTCACCATGGTGCGGCTCGGTCACGCCCGGGCGCCGGTGATCCTGGCCGGGGTGATGATCCAGCGGTTCGGCCTGCAGGACCGTCTGCAGGCGCTGATCGACGTGACCGGAATCCCGTTCGCCAGCACGAGCCTCGGCAAGACCGTGCTGGACGAAGCGCAGCCGCTGTTCGCCGGCACCTATGCCGGCCCTGCGTCGCCGAAGTCCACCGATGAGCGGGTCTCGGTGGCCGACTGTGTGCTGGCGCTGGGGGCGCTGATCACCGACGACTACCTCGACTTGATCGACAACCAGTATGCCGAGATGGTGCTTGTCACCGATGAGGCTGCGCGGGTGGGATTCGAGCACTTCCAGGGCGTGCGGCTGGGCGACTTCATCGACGGGTTGCGGTGTCGGGTGGCGGACGACCCGGTGTTCCCCCACACGGTGCTCACTACGGGCCAGGGCGAGGATGCGCCGCCGCTGCCGCCCGAGACGCCGATGACCTACACCACGTTCTACCAGGAGCTCTCCGACCGCTTGCGCCAAGCGGACCAGCTCGGCGAGGTGTCGCTGGTGTTCGGTGAGAGCACCTCGCTGTACGTGTGGGGCAACCTGTTCGGCCTGCCACGGGACGGGTTCGTGGCCAACGCCGCGTGGGGTTCGCTCGGGCACGAGACCGGGGCCGCGCTGGGCACCTGGCTGGCCAGCGGGCGTCGGCCGTATGTGGTGGCCGGCGATGGCGGGTTCCGCATGGTGTGTCAGGAGCTGGCGAGCATGGCGGCGCAGCGGTGCCCGGCGGTGGTGTTCGTCATGCGCAACGACGCCTACGCCATCGAGCAGGCCTTCGTCGACATCAACGCGTTCACCGAGTGTGCGGAGTTCGCGCCGTTCGACGTGCTGCCAAGTCTGAACTATCGTGCGTTGGCCGAGGCATTTCGAGCAGAGCCGTTCCGCGTCGCCACCGTGGGCGAGCTTCGGCGGGTGATGGAGGAGGTGGAGCGCCTCACCGACCGCCCGGCGCTGGTGGAGGTGGTGATCCCGCAGAAGGACCTCGCCCCGCAGCTCCAGCGGCTGGCCGACCCCACGGGCACGCTGCTGAAGCCGTGTCCGCCAAACGAGGGGTAGTTCGGAGCCGGGCGGGCACCGGAGTGGATATGTGGGCGCTCCGACCGGAGGCCCCGTGCGCGCTGTGCTCGCCCTGCTGTTGCTCGCTGGCTGTGGCCCCGTGGAGTCGGGCGAGGCTGGCATGGGGGAGCCGGCGCCCCGCGACGCATCCGAGCCCGCCCCCGTGGCCCGCGAAGAAGACGTGCTGCCCGACGACGTGACCGAGGCGATGGAGACCGCCGGCGCCCTGGGCGACCAGCTGGCCGATCTCGGCCAGCACGAGGCGGCCATCGCGGCCTACCGCGAGGGCCTGGACCTGCTCCCGGAGCCGCGCGGGCGCTGGGCGGCGGCGGCGTGGTTCCATGCGGCCATCGGCGAGGCCCAGTGGCTCTCCCGCGATCTCGAGGGGGCCCGAACGACGTGGATGCTGGCGTTGCTCGAGGGCGGGCTGGGCAACCCGTTCATCCACCTGCGTCGGGGCCAGACCCTGCTCGAGCTGAACGACCCGAAAGAGGCCGCCAATGAGCTCCTCAAGGCGCTCCTGCTGGAGGGGGTGGGCATCTTCGACGGTGAAGACCCCAAGTACTTCGCGGCGGTTGTGGCGGTGGCCAAGCCACCGGATGGCCGCGACAGCTGGGACGGATTCAAGGGCCTGCCGGCCGC
The DNA here is from genome assembly GCA_047609825.1 of Myxococcota bacterium. Lineage (GTDB taxonomy): Bacteria > Myxococcota_A > UBA796 > UBA796. The sequence goes on along the minus strand of JBLFXJ010000285.1, from coordinate 8,220 downwards.
CCATCCCGTGCTCGCCGCCCTGCTCGACCCTGCGGTTTACACGCTGCGCAAGAGCTGACCTCCCCGGACCGCGCGCCGCGGCCCGCCGGGCGCGACTCCCCACATGTCGCGCCACTGGCTCGACGGGCCCTGCGCGCGCTGGCATGATGCGCGCGTGACCCAACCCGACGACCGCCCCCGGATGCTCGACATCCGGTCCAACGAGGCCGACGCGCAGGGCAACCGCGTGCTCACGCTCGACATGCCCGCCCTGCGCACCCACCCCGCACAGGTGGCCAAGGCGCTGCGGGCACGCACCCCGTTCACGCTCGAGTGGACGGTCACCCATGGCAAGCACAGCAAGCAGGGCCGGCTGGACCCCACCACCCTCCCGCTGACCCTCGTGTTCCGGCGCGGACATGACCCCGACGGCGCGTGGAATCTCCGCATCGTGGCCGTGGGCACCGACGGCCGGTGGCGAAAGGAGCTGTGGAAGCAGCTGCTCTGGGTGCAGCCGAACCTGCGGGTGCCCGACGCCCAGGTCGCCGCCCTCGCCGAGAAGTTCGCGCCGATCTTCCTGTACTCCGACAAGGAGCAGCACTTCCCGGTGTCGCTGTCCACGCTGCTCGATGGCGACCTGGTGAACAACAGCACCGAGCGGATGAAGCTGAAGACCATCTTCGGGCGCGAGAGCATCCCGCTGCGCGATCTGGGCACCTTCCTCCGGTACAACGGGCACGCCGACTACCTGCTCGACTACGGCTTCCTCTCCATGCGGCGGTCGATCTACGCCCAGCTCGGCGGCGATCCACGCAACTGCACCGTGTATTGGTCGTACCTGGAGGACCCCGCGAGTGACCGGTTCTTCCTCACCTACCATCTGATCTACGCCTATGACACGAAGACCGGCCTGGCCCGGTTCACCGGCATCGGCCCCCACGTGTTCGACCGGGAGAGCATGGTGCTGGTGTTCGACCGGTGGGACCGCCCGTCGGCGATGATCATCAGCGGCCACCTCGAAGACCAGACCATCTTCTTCCTCGACAAGCTCAAGGTGTGGCATCAGGGTCGCGTGCGGGTGCCGTTCGACGACCCGCGCACGCTGAAGCTGGGCGATCACCCTGTGATCGCGGTCGCCGAGGGGTCACATGCGCTGTACCCCACCAGCGGCGTGTACCAGCTGAGCCTGCTGCGGGAGCTCGCCGGGTATATGCACCACGAGGTGATGGCGTCGGACGGTGCGCAGCCCATCCCCATGCGTGCGGACCAGATGATCGTGCCGCCGCGCCTCGACGGCCCGCTGCCCACCTACACCCTGCGCAACATGGGCCTGGACCGGCTGTGCAGCACGCTGAACCCCACGGCGACCGACTACGACGGCTCCAACGCCTACCTCGTGTTCAGCGGGTTCTGGGTGGACGTGCCGGGTACGCAGAATGCCCGGTTCCCGCCGTTCACGAAGAAGGTCACCGGGATCCACAGCTGGGTCGACGGCGCGTATGGGTGGAACTGGGACGACGTGCCGGATCGGTACCATCGGAACAATCGGTTGATCCTGAGGTACCTGCACGAGAACCTCGAGGACCTGTAGCTGTGGGATCGCCCCGCACCCGGCGGCCCGTGCGCGAGTCGTTGGGAGCCACCACGAGCGGTTCTGCACAGCCTTTGCGCACCCTGGGCCTCCACCGATCATTGACACCGAAAGCGGGCAGCTACAGATAGGTTGCGGGCAAGAGGTGTGCATGGAGCGTTGGTCAGTGTGGGTTTGCGTGCTGTGGGCTGCTTGTGTGCCCGCCCCTGGAACGCCCGCGTGGCCCGATGGACCGGACTCGTTCGAAACCTCTTCAGGCGCCCATCTGCCGGACGCGCCCACCCGGACCCGTGACGGCGAGGAACCGGACGAGATCCCGCCGGTGGACCCCGAGCCGGCCGACAACGGTGGTCGGGCGCTGGTGTTCGACGGGCCTCCGCCGAAGAACCTGCTCGTCATCTCCATCGACACCCTCCGGCGCGACCAGCTCGGGCGGTATGCCGGCGACAACCTCACGCCGTTCCTGGATCGGGTGGCGGAAGAGGGCGTGGCGCTGGACGACTTCATGCAGTGCTCCAACTGGACCTTCGCCAGCACCACCTGCACCATGCAGGGCCGGTCCAACATCGACGCCGGCTTCATGCCCATGTTCGCGATCCACGGCGGCGAGCCGGTGCCCGACGACACCGAGTTCCTCCCTACGTGGCTCGCGCCGGCGGGCTTCCGGTCGATCCTGAAGTCCACGAACTACAACTTCAGCCCGGTGAACAACAACGCCCAGGGCTTCGACGATGCCAGCGAGACCCCGGTCGAGGATGGGTGGTTCGCGTGGGGCCGGGCGGTGCAGGCGCTGTCGGACATGAAGACGGGCACGGCCCCGCCCGATCGCTGGTACGTGCACGTGCACGTGATGGAGCCCCATCGGCCGTACGACCCGCCCGCGGAGTTCCGCGGGGAGGTGGACGCCCTGCCGCCGATCCCGGTGGACCTCACCGACGCCGACGTGCACATGGATGTGGTCGAGAACTGGGACGACCTGACCCCCGGGGAGCAGGACCTCGCGTTGGCGCACCTCTGGGCCCTGTACCGGGGCGACGTGCGCACCCTGGACGATCTGATCCGCCAGATCTGGGAAGACGCCGCCGCACGCGGGATGCTCGACGACACGCTGGTGGTGTTGTGGTCTGACCATGGCGAGCAGTTCTTCGAGCACGGTGACCAGCGGCACGCCTACTCGCTGAACCGCGAAGAGAACGACGCCATCGCCATCTTCTGGGCCCCAAACCTACGCCCACAGGCGTGGACCGGGCCGACCACCGCGCCGGATATCGTGCCGACGGTCCTCGACGCTTTCGACCTGCCGATCCCCGATTCGGTCACCGGCATTCCGGCGGGCGGCGCGTCGCCCGACCGCGCCCGGTTCGCGTTCACAGTGGGCCGGGGCGGGGTGATCCAGGGGGTGCGCTACGGCCGGTGGCACCTGATCTACGGCTGGGCCGGGCGCCTGTCGCTGTACGACGTGGTGGCCGATCCCACCGAGGCCGTCGACCTGTATGACCCGCAGCACCCGATGCTGCCCACGTTGTGGGGTTTGCTCGAGCCGAAGGTGCTCGAGGCCGACCCGCTCGTGCCGCTGTTCACGCCGGAGCTGCCCGTCGTGGAGTGAGGCGGTCAACCCAGGATCACCTGCGTGCCCGAGACCACCTGGCTGAGCGCGTCGAGCACGCCGTCCGTGCGCGGATGCCGCACGATGACCCAGCCGTCGCCCTCGTAGTGGCCTGAGTGCGGCTGGCCCGGTCGCGGGAGCTGTGCGGCGGCCACGGTGTCTCCCAGGCGCGCCCGCACGGCCTCCCACCCCCGCACCTCGCGCACGGTGCGGCCATGCCCCTGGCCGCGGAGGAAGACGCACCCGACGCTGAACCGGCGCTCGGGCATCTCCCAGGTGCGGTGGACCATGAGCCGAGCCCACATGCGCCACATGTCGACGCCATGGGCCAGCCCATGCAGCCGCATCAGGTTCGCCCCGGGTGGGCGCGCGCCGACCTCGCTCACCACGGGCCGGCCGTCGGCCTGGCGGAACCACTCCATGTGGGACAGGCCCGAGCGCATTCCGAGCGCCCGGAGCGCCTGGCGGTTCACGGGCCGGAACGCCTCGACATGGGGCAGATCGGGCTCTCGCGGCAACAGCATGCACCACTGCATCCAGGGGGTGTCCATCACCTCCAGCGGACCCGGCACGTACCGGCACGACGCCGACCACACGGGCTCACCGTCCACGAAGGCGGTTTCGAAGGTGTGCTCTTCGCCCCGAACGAATGCCTCGGCCTGCACGGGACGGTCGGCCGACGGGAGGAGCTGGTTGAGCGCCCGCGCGAGCCCTGGGTGATCGGTCACCCGAAAGGTGGACTGGGCGCCTGCGCCATCGAGCGGCTTGAGCACCACGGGGAAGCCCACCTCCTCGACGAACCGCCGCGCGTCGCCGGGCCCGGTGAGTCGCGCCTGCCGAGCCACGGGCACCCCCGCCGCGCGGAGAGTCTCCTTCATCCGGTTCTTGTCGCGGAAGTTGCGGGCGGCGGCCTCGCCGAGCCCATCGATGCCGACCCGGTCCCGGGCGATCGCGACCGGCACCTGGAGCTGCTCGAGGTAGCACTCGAGCCGGTCCACCCCGCCCCACTCCTTCGCGAACGCCCGGGTGGCGGTGGCGAGCTGCGCGGGATCGGTGGCATCGTCCACCTTGTAGTGTCCGGCCAGACGCTCGCGGAGCGCGGGCGCGATGCGCTCCACGGGCTCGTGCGTGATCACGCCGACCCGCACGCCCTCCAACTCCACGAAACACCGCAGCGAATGCGCCATGGACGCACCCAGATAGGGAGCAACGACGACGACTCCGAGCATGCACACCTCGCGCCGCGGCCTATCCGGCCCGCGGGCCGAACGGCGGGGTCAGAGCCGGAATCGCGCGCGTTGGCAGCGTGGTCGGCGGCAGACGACCCTCGCCCGCTCACCCGAGGAGGTCCTCCGCCAAGGCGAGGGCCTGGGCCGCGCACAGGTCGAAGACGCGGCGCATGCGCGGGCTGAGCGCCTCGCGGTCCACCGCCACCTGGTGTGGGATCAGGGCGGCCAGCGAGGTGACGAGCGCTGCCTGGAGGTCGAGGTGCGGGTCGTAGCCCGCGGGCAGGGGCTCACACCACGCGGCGACCAGCGCGTCGTGGTGCGCCCGTCGCACGTCGGTGGGCACGCCCTCGAGCAGCACGCGCACCAGGTCCACCGCGCCGGGGCCGACGCGGGCGGTCTGCCAGTCGATCAGGATGGGCTCCGGACCGAACATCCAGTTGTCGAGGTGGGCGTCGGCGTGCTGCAGCGTGGCGGGAGCGGCGGCGAGGCGGGCCCGGGCGTCGGGGAGGCGGTCGGACAGGTCGCCGACCGCGCGGCGCTGGGCCGGCGAGGCGTGCGCGAGGTCGACGAAGGCGGCGACCGCGGCGGGCAGTCCGGAGATCGCACGGGGGGCGACCGGCGCGAGGCCGGCCGGTGGCGCGCCCCAGTACCGGGCGTGCAGCCGCCCGAGGGCGTGGGCGACCGAGCGGGCCTGGGCGGCTGTGGCGCCGACCAGGATGTCGCCGGGGGTGGCGTGGGTGAGGTCCTCGAGGAGGATCGCCACCTGGTCGTCCAGCACCTGCCCGCCGTAGAACCGTGGGATGTCGGGGATGTCGGTCGCCGAGCGGAAGAACTCCAGCTCGTGGCTGGCTCGGCCCACCTGGGTGCTCACCTTGAGCACGGCGGTGGCCGCAGGGGCGTGCCACCGGACGAGCGACAGGGTGGCCGTCATGCCGCGCCCACCGTCCAGCGGGGTGATGCTGTCGGGAGGCGGGCGGCCTAGATCGGACCAGAACTTGGGATTCACGCAGGGCCTCCGGTCATTCGGCCTCTGTCACGACCCGGGCGCGCCACCAGCCATTCGTTGTCCAGCAGCTCCAGGCCCAGGGCGCCCACCGCACCAGGCTCGCGGCCAGCCACAGGCTCCACAGCAGCATCGCCACCCGGAAGGTCCACACCGGCACCGTGACCCAGACCGGCTGCGCCAGGGGGCCCGCAGTGCGGTCGACGAACCAGCTCAGGGTCCTGTCGGACGAGCCATTGCCCTGCACCTGCATGTCGGGCTGGAGGAGGAGGCCGGCGTGGATCGCCGCATACAGACCCACCAGGCTCGCCAGCACCAACAGCGCGAGCCCCACCTGAGCCAGGTTGAACGCGAGCCAGCCGGCCGGCTGCCGGCGCTGCCGCAGGCCGAGCGCCATGAAGCTGAGCACCAGGAGCAGCGGCACCACCACCGGCACCTGGGTCATGCCGAGGCCGAGCAGGCCCCACTGCACCACGCCAAGGGGCGTCCAGGGCACCCGCGCGAGCAGCGGAGCGGCGGCGCACACCAGCAGCAGCGTGGTCCAGAACAACGGGGTCGGGCCGCGGATCGGGCCGAACAGCGCCAGCACGATGCGCCCCTCAGGTGCGTTCACGGTCACGGTGGTGTTCACGGCCGAACCGCCCAGATCCACCGGCGGGACCTGATCCCAGATGGCGGGGGCGTGGGGCTGCTGCCACGCCACCTCGAATGACTGCGCGCCCGGCCGCAGGGGCAGGGCGAGGGTGCCGTCGTCCGCCAGGCGCACCGGCCGATCACGAGCGTCAATCCTTACCTGTTGAAGCTTCGCGCCAGCCGGGAGGGTGAGCACGCGTCGGCCACCCTGGCTCGACCGCACCTCGAGCGTGAGCGTGGCCTCGCCCAGGCGCCGGCCGGGGGTCCACTCGAGCTCGGCGCGGTCCACCGTCACGGTCTGGCCCGTCACCGCGGGCGGCCGACCGATGTTCAGGGTCACCGCCTCATCGGGCCAGGGGCGCCAGTAGGGGGACCAGGTGCCGTCGGTCACGTGGGCCAGTGGCGGGGGCCCATCCGCGGCTTCGCACGCGTGCATCGGGCTGCACGTCACCCGCCATTCCTCGGTCCACGGCACGTCCGACGGGGCGCGGAGGGTGAGCGTGTCGGCCTCGGCCAGGGTGGACATCCAGGTGACCTCGGACACGTCGCGGTCCAGGGTGACGACCAGGGCTCCTTCGCGGACCTCCCAGGTGCCGTCGGTGACCGATTCTCCTGGGATCAACGGGATGCGAAGCGCGATGGGCGCCTGGGTCGGCCCCACCCGGCGCACGGTGGTGGCCACCCGCCAGGGCAGGCCCAGGTCCACCCGGCGGGTGACCTCGAGCCACGGCCGCAGGTTGTCGCTGCTCGCGCTCTCCCCGCCGGTGGGGCTGGCCCGCACCAGCTGGATGGTGCCCTCCACGGTGCCGTCGGCCTTCAGGCCCTCCACGGTCCAGCTGTCGCTGGCCCAGGTGATCCGGTGTGGTCGCTGCGCGAACTGCAGGGGGAGGGCATCGGTCGCGGGCAGCGGTCCCTCCGCCCGCAGGGTGTGCACCCCGGGCGACAGGCGAACCCACAGCGCGCCATCGGGGCGGCGGGCCAGCGCCGTGTGTACAACACCACCCACCCGCACTTCCGCCGGCACCCAGGTTGAGGTGGGACCGGGCAGCGGCCACGCGGTCTGGGCCAGGGCGTGCACCTCGGCCACCACCGTCAGGCGGTCGTCGGTCACGGTGAGTGCCACCGTGGACGCGCTGGCGCAGTCGGGCGCACAGGCCGGCGGTGCGGTGAGGCGGGCCTCGAGGTCGGCCAGCTGCTCGGCACTGGGTGTGGCCTGGGCGGCGGTGGGTCCGATCAGGGCCACCGCCAGCGCGATGGGCACCAGCGCGCGCCCGAGTCGTCGCGCGTCCGTGAGCTTGATCGCGAGCAACAGCAGCAGCGCCACCCGGGCCAGGGCCAGCACCAGCAGCATGCGGGGCCCGAGCAGCCACAGACGAACCGTGTGGTCCGCATCCACTGGGCCCGACCAGTCCAAACGGATGGCGGTCCAGGACCAGGACGGCACGCCCGGTCCGGTCTGCACCACCGCGGCCGGATCCTGCTGCGCCGACAGGTAGCTCAAGCTGCCGGAGGATCCGATCCCGCGGGCCAACTTGCCGGCCTCTGGCACCACCAGCTCCACGAAGCGGTCGGGGATCTCCTGCATCGTGGTGTCGGCCCCGCTGTTCCACGTTCGCTCGAGCGCCGGGAACAGGCCGGTCTGGACGTGGTCGACCGAGAATGGGGCGAGGATGGCGAACAATGCCAGTAGCAGCCCCCACCGCAGCCCGCTGACCGCGGTCCGTAGCCGGCCCACCGGCAGCACCTGGAGCAGGGCGACCGTGACGGCGAGCCAAGCGAAGGTCCACGCGGGCGCGCCGGCCTCGTGGCGGGACAGGCCCAGGGCGGCGAGGGTGACGAGGCCCCACCGCCAGCCGAGCAGCCGGCCGAGGGCCAGGGCCACTACGAGCACGAAGAACAGGTCGAACAGCGACCACGGGTCGGTTCCGTGCACCTTGTCCACGCCGGTGGCCGCTAGCAGCCGCCATCCGGGCGGCAGGTGGAGCCCCGCGCCCAGGCTGACCACGTCGGTGTGCCAGCCCACCGCAGGGAGGGCCGAGGGCCGAGCGTCGATGCGGGATTCGGCCACCAGCCGCACGTCCTGCGACCGGGTCTCCACCCCCACCCGACCGTCCCGCTCGGTGATCACCTGGTCGGTGTCATGGTCGGAGGCGTGTCCGAGTACGGACGGGGCCTGCAC
>JBLFXJ010000284.1:0-10777 GCA_047609825.1 Myxococcota bacterium | reverse complement strand
TCGCCGACCTGCTCGAGGCCAACGTCAGCACGACCGCGCGCCTGTACGCCTCCGAGGTGGACGACTTCCTGGCCCAGAAGACCGCGATGCTCGACGCCCTCGCGGCCGGGGTTGCGCCAGAAAATTCCGTTCTCACCGAGGTTGTCCGGGGCTCTGCCGAGCTCGAGGAGCTGATGCTGCTCGACGCCGCCGGCGAAATCGCTGCCCGGTCAGCCGACGGGGAGGCGTGGGCGCTGCAGGCGTGCCGGGTGGCGAGCCCCGGCGGGCCGATGAGCCACGCCCAGCACGGGCATGGGCACGAGGTGGTGGTCGCCGTGCCCCGCGGAGACGGAGGCCGTCTGTGCGCCCGCACGAGCTTCACCCTGCACCAGGACATGATCCGGGAGCGTGCACGGGGCACCTTCGGCGGCCTGGCCTACATCGTCGACCAGGGCGGCAGCGTGGTCTGCCATGCGTTCCTCGAAGAGGAGCCGCACATCGAGCCGGGCGAGCCCATCCTGGGGCCCGCGGCAGCCGCGGCGGCGCGGGGTGAGCCATGGTCGGGTGTCGTCCAAGTAGACGGCGTGCCCCACCTGGCGGCGTTCGCGCCGGCTGCCACCCTCCCGTGGGGCGTGTGGGCGGAGGTCCCGGCCTCCCAGGCGGCCACCGTGCTCCGGCCCCACACCACTCAAGCCCTGGCGTTCGGCGTCGCACTCGCCCTCGCCCTCTCCGGCGTGGTCGGGGTGCTCGCCCACCGGATCGCTGCCCCCGTCGAAGAGCTGGAAGAGGCCCAGCGGTTCTCCGACACGTTGCTCGACACGGTGGAGCAGCGCATCCTCGTGGTCGGCCGGGATCTCCGGGTGATCCGAGCGAATCGCGCAGCCCGAGAGGCGTGGGGCGACGGCGTGTTGGGCCAGCGGTGCCGCTCCATCCACGGCACCGAGGCCGGCGCGCCCTGCCCCGTCGAGGCGGTGCTGGCGACCGGCGAGCCCACCTCCGATGAGCGGGTGGGCCGCACCGCAGACGGCCGCACCGAGATCCTCGCGGTGGACCGGTACCCCCTGCCCGGCCCCGGCGGGCCGCGCGGCGTGCTCGAGATCGCGCGTGACGTGACCGAGCGCGAGCAGACCCGCGCCCACCTCCTCCACCAACAGAAGATGGCCGCCCTCGGCACGCTCGCCGCCGGCCTCGCCCACGAGATCGGCAACCCCCTCGCCAGCCTCTCCTCCGAGCTCGAGCTCCTCGAGTTGGACCCGGACGCGATGCACGAATCGCTGCCCGTCCTCCGCGACCAGGTGCGCCGCATCGGCGGCCTGCTCCGGGAGCTCGTGGACCTGGGACGCACGCCCCGCGACCACGTGGAGGCGGTGGACGCCGACGCCGCCATCGCCGATGTGATGCGCCTTGTGCGCCACTCCGCCCGGGCCGACGACGTGCGCCTGGTGCACACCGAGGCGCCGGGACTGGTGCTGCACACCAACCGGGACCGCCTGGTGCAGGCGCTGCTGAACCTGGCGTTGAACGCCGTGGACGCGGTGGAGCCCGGCGGCTGCGTGACCTTCGTCGCCACCCGCACGCTCGACGGCGTCCGGTTCCGGGTCAGCGACGATGGGCCAGGCGTAGCACCGGAGCTCCGCGGTCGGCTGTTCGAGCCGTTCTACACCACCAAAGCCGCTGGATCGGGCACCGGCCTCGGTCTGTTCGTCGTCGATCGCGTGGTCACCGCCCTCGGCGGCACCGTGCGAGTGGGTGATGGGCCCGACGGCGGCGCAGCTTTCGACATCGAGTTCCCGGAGGAAGAAGCCGATGGGTGAGCGAATACTGGTGGTCGACGACGAGGCCGTGCTCTGCCGGAACCTCGCCCGCTACCTGACCCTGCAGGGGCACGCTGTGGACACGGCCGGCTCCGGCGAGGAGGCTCTCGAGCTGGCCGAGACGGCGGCATATGCCCTGGTGATCACCGACCAGCGCATGCCCGGGATGAGCGGGCTCGAGCTGATCCACCAGCTCCAGTCGGCCCAGCCGGAGGCCCTCACGCTCCTGATCACCGCCTACGCCTCGGTGGATTCGGCGGTGGACGCGCTGCGCTCGGGCGCCTCGGACTACCTGCTCAAGCCCGTCGCCCTCGACGCCCTGGGCCGGCGGGTCGCCGCTCTCCTCCGCACCCGCGATCTCGAAGAGCGGGTGCGTCGGCTCCGCCAGGAGGTCTCCGAAAAGTCCGGGGGCGTGGACCTCATCGGCACGTCACCGGCGATGGCAGCGGTCGACAAGCTGGTGGACCGGGTGGCCCCGTCGCCCGCGACAGTGCTCATCGTCGGCGAGACCGGCACCGGTAAGGAGCTGGTAGCGCGGGCGCTGCACGAGCGCTCCAACCGCGCCAACCGCGACTTCATCCCGGTGAGCCTCGCTGCCCAGCCGGTGGACCTCGTCGACGCCACCCTGTTCGGACACGAGCGGGGCGCGTTCACGGGGGCAGCCGGCCGCCGGGCGGGCGTGTTCCGGGCCGCGCGGGGCGGCACCGTATTCCTGGACGAGATCGGCGAGCTGCCGCCGGCGGTGCAGGCGAAGCTGCTGCGGGTGATCGAGAGCCGAAAGGTGCTCCCCCTCGGCGCAGATCGCCCCGTACCGGTGGAGTTCCGGTTGCTGGCAGCGACCCACCGCGACCTGCACGCGCTCGTGCGCGAGGGCACCTTCCGCGAAGACCTGCTGTTCCGCCTCGACGTGGTGCGCATCGAGGTGCCGCCGTTGCGCGACCGGGGCGCCGACCTCGCGCCCCTCGCGGCCCGGCTGCTGGAGCGTCATGCCCGCAGCCTCGGCCGCCCCGCCCCACGGCTCACCGCGGAGGCCCTCGCCCGCCTTCGCGCCCTCCCCTGGCGCGGGAACGTGCGCGAGCTGTCCAATGCGCTGGAGCGGGCCGCGTTATTGTCGGACGGCCCGTGGATCGATGTCGATCTCCTCCCCGGCGCGACGGCGGCCGAGACCGACATGCCCACCGCCCTCAAGCCTGCCATGGACCGGTTCGAGCGAGCTCACATCCGACGCACCCTGGCCGCCTGCGAGCACGACAAGCGTGCCGCCGCCCAGGCGCTCGACATCCACCTCGCCACGCTCTACCGCCACCTGGATCGGCTCGGGATCAGCGACAGCGACGGGTGAACCACCGGTCGGACCGTCTCGCAATGGCGCGAATTCCGTCGCATGGCTCAGGCCTACGGCGGTCAGCCGCTCGTCGTCCTTTCGCGAGCGTACCCCTCGTTCCTCGGGGTTGGTCGCTATCGGACTTTTCGCTGGAATGCGAACGGCACCCAAAGGGGTGTACAGCCGTGATTATGGTGGATTCACGCCCACGATTCCGTTAGTTGCGCCTATAAACCCCACTGAACTGGAGTCGTGATGCGCCCCCTGCTCCTCCTCTCCTTCGCGGTCGCCTGCGGCCCAGGGCCCTCCGACGGCAAGAAGCCCGCCGACGCGGCCGAGGCCCCGCTCCCGGACGTGTGGGGCCTGGAGCCGCTGGAAGACCACGACCCCGCGCCAGACGTGGTCGAGGTGCACCTCACCATCGACAAGACCCAGGTCGAGTGGATGCCGGGAACCACCACCCAAGCCTGGGCCTACAACGGCGTGGTGCCAGGCCCGCTGATCCAAGCCGAGGTCGGCGACACGCTGCGGGTGGTGTTCACCAACGGCCTCAAGCAAGACACGACCATCCACTGGCACGGCCTGCGCATCCCGGACGCGATGGACGGCGTGCCTGCTGTGCAGGACCCCGTCCGTGCCGGCGAGACCTTCGTGTACGAGTTCGAACTGCCCGACTCTGGCAGCTTCTGGTACCACCCCCACGTGCGCACCGCAGAGCAGATGGAGCACGGCATGTACGGCGCCCTCGTCGTGCACGAGAAGCCGGCCGACCGCCCCACGTTCGATCGCGAGCGCTACTTCGTGCTCGACGATGTCGCCCTGGATGACGATGGCGACTACTCCCCGTTCGGCGGCGGCATGGACGACATGCACGGGCGGCATGGCAACATCCTCCTCGCCAACGGCACCGGCGACACGCTGGTCGACGAGGTGCCCCGGGGCACGCGCGAGCGGTGGCGCATCGTGAACGTCGCGAACGCCCGCACGATGTGGGTCGACGTGAAGGGCGCCGACTGGCGCGTGGTCGCAGTGGACGGCACCCTGCTGCCCTCCCCGTGGAACACGGGTCGAAACGCCCTCATCGAAGTGGGCCGCCGGCTGGATCTCGAGGTGGTGCCGACGGATGACGCGGCCTCGGTCGAGCTGCAGGTGCAGCTCCCTGACGGCTACGGCGGCTGGTACAAGTACCCGCAGTTCGAGGGCGCGATCACCGGCGACGCGGCCTCGCCCGGGTTCATGGAGTGGTCGGCCCCTGCGTTGCCCGAGCCCAAGCCCATCGAGCAAGAGATCGACATCGTGCTCGGCGCCGACACCTCCAACGGCCTGAACTGGACGATCAACGGCGCTACCTACGAGATGGGCGATGCGATCCCGGCCCGCGGCAACACGCCCACGCGCATCCGCATCGTCGAGGATTCCGGCGCCCCCCACCCGTTCCACCTGCACGGCCAGTTCTTCCAGATCCTCGACCGCGACGTGCTGGACCACGTGCCAGGGCAGCTCGACACGGTGATAGTGGATGCCTACGAGACGGTCGAGGTATACACCGAGCTGGACAATCCCGGCGTGTGGATGGCGCACTGCCACATCCTCGAGCACGCCGACCTCGGGATGATGACCGAGCTGCACGTCGAGTAGCCGAGTGGAATCGAGCGGCCAGGAGGGGCGTTGATACGGCATAATCAGGCCTACGGCGGCCAGCCGCTCGTCATCCTTTCGCGAGCTTACACCTCGCACCTCGGGGTGAGTCGCTATCGGACTTCTCGCTGGATTGCGGTGGCAGTTGCGATGGTCCTCCTGGCCTGCACGGACCCGGCTCCATCGAAGGACTCCGGCGACCTGCCCGCGGTCGAGGCCGTGACCACATGTCCCGAACCCCCGCGGATCGACACGCTCTCCGAGCCCGATGGCGTGCCCCTGGCGGATGGCGACACCGTCACGATGGTGCACGGCCCCCAGGGGGGGTGGCACGTGGGGCTATCGGCCGTGATCCGCGGTTCCAAGGCGCTGACCTTGCAACCCATGGTCACGCGGGTGGATACCGGCGAAGCACTCGCCGGCGCCGAGAACGCCTTCGGGGTGTTCCTGTGGGACTGGGACGAAGAGACCTGCATCGGCGGTATGCAGGGAATGATCGCCTACCTCGACGATCCCGGTGCAGTGGACCAAGCCTACATCTGCGGGCTGGTGGGCCTGGAGCTCGACGTGCGCCTCAGCGCCACGGACCCCGAGACGGGTGCCGCGGATGAGGTGGGGGTGCGGGTCATCGCCGCGCTCGACCCCCTGGACTCCTGCGACTGAGCGCGCCGGCCGCCAGCGCGCCGGCCGCCAGAGCGGAGTTTACAGCGGGGTGATGCGCAACACCTCGTTCGCAGCCATGTCTGTCACGTAGAGCGCGCCGTCCGCGTCGAAGTCGATGCCGCCGAGGGCACCCTCGCCAACGTCCAGATCGAGCCAGTCCAGCAGGTTGCCCTGAAGGTCGAACGCCAGGATCCGCCCAGCGTCGTGGTCGGAGACGTACAGCGTGCCGTCGTGGAGCGCGAGCCCGGCCGGCGCCGTCATGCCGATCGAGATCTCGGCGTCTTCCACCAGCGACCACAGGCTGGCGTTCTTCCACTCCACCTGGTCCGTGCCATCGTAGTTCGGCCCCACCTCGTCACCGCGCTTCCCAGTGGTGGTGTCGAGGACCGCGATCCGGCTGTTGCCCGTGTCTGCGATGTACAGGAGCTGCGTCTCCCGGTCGAGCTCCAGGTGCGATGGCACCTTGCGCTTGCGCTTGACCTCGCCCTCGACATAGCGCCGCACCACGCCATCGGAGTGGTCGGCCCCGGCGTAGTCGTGGTCCTCCTTGAAGTCGTAGTAGGTGATCGAGCGGTTGTAGCCGTCGAACACCCAAAACGCGTTGCGCTGGTCCCACGCGATGCCGCCGCCCAGCGGGCTGTTGTGCAGCATGTCGAGGTGGCCGCCGTGGCCGCCATCGAACATGTCCATATTGTCATCCCACAGCGTAGGTCCCATGAAGTCCTCGGGCGTGCCGCCCTCGCCCTGCGTCTTCTCGTCGGTGTCGTGGATCGTGGCGAACCGGCCGCTGTCGGTGAACGCCAGCGCCATCGGCTTCGCGAGGAAGTGCTCGCTCCCGAACGCCGAGAACGCCTCGGACTCCTCTACACCATCGGCGCCGAGGCCGAAGCCAACCACGATGGAATCATCGCGGTGGTTGGTGACCCACAGCTGGCCGGGCTCGCTCGGGTTGATCGCCACATCCGACGGGTGGGCCAGGCCATCCCGCTTGCCCATCACCACCTGCACATCCACGGCACTCGCGGAGTGGGTGTAGTCGCCGAGAACGGCGAGACCGGCTGGACCGGGATCTACCGCCGCGAGCGCTGGCTCTTCCTCTCCGCCGCACCCGGCGGCAGCGAGGGCGAGGGCGAGGGTGCAGGCGGATGCAGCCAGCGGACTGAGTGAGCGCACGAAGCCTCCGAGTAGCCAGTACTGTAAAGTATCAGATGCAACAGATTTACGATCCGCCGGCCCGATGACCACACGCGACCATTTGTTTGCAATCGTGCTGCTGTGCGGGTGTGTTGCGTCGACGAAGCCGACGGCCGCTGACACGGCACGAACCGCACCCACCGCGCCGCAGGTCACCGACACCGTCGACACAGCACCCGAACCAGTGGCCCACCCGCTCGCCGATCCGCGCCACGACGACATCCAAGCCATCTGGCAGGACCGGTGTCGGGGCTGCCACACGCCCGCATTCCCCCACTCCGGCCTCGTGTTGATCGAGGGCGGCTATGAGGCGATCGTCGGCGTTCCGAGCGAACAGATCGAAGGGACGCTCATCGCCCCGGGCGACCCTGAGGGGTCCTACCTGCTGCATAAGCTCCGCGGCACCCAGGTGGCCGCCGGCGGGTGGGGAGACACCATGCCGTCCGGGCGCGACCCCGTGGACGCGGCCGTGCTGCAGACGATCGAGACCTGGATCGCGGCCGGCGCACCGCGCTAAACTGAGTCATCCGCAACCCTGCGAATTGATTCGCAGAGTTGCGATCAGCCGTCGACCTCGGCCTCCAGACCCGCCCGCAGCGCCGCGATGGCGCGCCGCTCCTCCTCCAGCCGAGCCAGCTCCCGCCGACGCCACCACACGACACCGGCCAGGATCCCCGCCTCCCCCGCCACAGCGCTGGGCCACAGCCAGGGCTTCGCCGCATAGGCGTCCCAGGCCATCACCAGCATCTGCGCATCGACCACGACGCAGATCACGCCCGCCGCGACGATCGGCCACCACGGCTCCAGCCTGTGGATCTCCCGCAGGTTGCGTTGCGCCAGCTCCTCCGCATAGGCGGCCGGGGTCGCGAAGGATGCCCCCTCGACCCGGAGTGCGCGCAGCCCCTGATAGGTGACCATGGTGGCCGCGAACAGCAGCAACAGCACACCGGCGAGCACGCTCAGGCCGCCGAGCCAGATGTAGAACATCCCGCCGAGCACCACGATGGCCAGGGCGACCGCCTCGGCGGCGTAGCGCCATCGGTCCCGCAGCCGCACCCGATTCAACTCCAGACCCACCTGCGTCACGGCCACCTCCTGCTCTCGGTACAGATCCGTCCACTCCGCCAGCTCATCATCCATGGCCGCCCTCCAGCGCCGCTCGCAGCGCCCGGCGGGCGCGGTGCAGGCGCACCCCGACCGCGTTCTCCGACACACCCAGGATCTCCCCCACCTCCCGATGGCTGAGGCCCTCGAGCACCAACGTGAGCACCCGGCGCTGCCCCACCGCCAGAGTGCGCACAGCACGCATCAGCCGCCGCACATCCTGCTTCGCGCTCGCCTGGCGCTCCGGGCACGGTCCGGTGTCGGCGAGTGCGAGCGTGTCGGTCGCGTCCGCCGGCGGCGGGCGTCGAACAACCCAGGTCGCCGCTCGGTTGTGGGCGATGCGGAACACGTAGGTGCGCGGTGAGCTGTCGCCGCGGAACCGCGGGAGCGCCTTCCAGATCGCGAGCCAGATGTCCTGGCTAAGGTCATCGCGGCTGGGCCCCGGAGGCAGGTAGCTCGCCACGAGCCGCGCGATAGCGGGTCCGTGGTCGGCTCTGAGGGCATCGAAGGGAGGCGTCATGCAGGGGTAGTACCGCCGGCGCCCGAGTCCTTTCTGAGAAATGCGCTCGGAACGGTCAGGCGAGGGCCGCGAGCCGCCGCACCGTCACCCGCTGGAGCGAGCGGGTCTGGGCGCCATGGTCGTTCACCGGGCGGTGCCAGGTGGCCCGGTTGTCCCAGATCGCTACATCACCAGCGCCCCATCGCAGCCGCACGGTCTGCTCCGGTCGCTCGGCGTGGTCGAACAGGAAGCCGAGCACGGAGCGGCTCTCCGCCGGCGTGAGCCCCACGATGTGCGTAGTGAACAGCCGGTTGATGTACAGCAGCTTGCGGCCCGTCTCGGGGTGCTGCCGCACCACCGGGTGCACCATCGGCGGGTTCGCCGCGATCGCGGGCGCCAGTCGCTCGGCGCCACCGGGCTCCGACAAGCTCTCCTTGAATCCCCACCGAAAGTCGTGCACGGCGTGCAGTGGCTCCACGAAGCGCCGCATCTCTGGAGACAAGGCATCCCATGCCGCCCCGCAGCTTGCCCACATCGTGTCGCCGCCTCGAGCGGGCACCACATTTGCCTGCAGGATGGACACCTCCGGCGGCTCCGCCATGAAGGTCATGTCGGTGTGCCAGGTGTCGATCTTCGAGGGTGACGCTGCGTCATGGTGCAGCACGGTCACCTCGGGGAAGTCCGCCGTGGGGTAGGCCGGGTGGCTGTGCAGCGTGCCGAGGCGGAGCGCGAACCCGCGATGTTCCGCCGGGGTGAGGCGTTGATCGCGCACGAACAGCACCCCATGGTCGGCGAGCGCGCGCCGCAGCTGGAGCACTCCGGCATCATCCAGATCACACAGGCGTGGCCCGATGAGCTCGGCGCCAATCTCCCCAGCGACGGGTCGGACCTCCATACGGGCCTCCTTGGATTCTGCAGAGACTACGCGGGTGCTCCGCGATGTCCAGAACGATGCGAACGAAGTTCATGGACGTGGATCCAGGGCGGGTCCGCGGGCCGCGGGATGCGAGTCCTCGTCTTCGGCGCCACGACCTTGCGCGGCGCCGGACGCGTCGACCGGGGATGTCCGGGTCATCCGGTTAGACCGGCCGTGCAGGAGGTCTCCCGTGTCCCACCCGGTCCTGATCGTGCGCACGGGCGCGCCGATCGCCAGCCTCGGCACGCCCACCGACTACGACCCGTGGTTCGCAGGGCGGATGGCGGCCTTCGACGTGGACGTACACGCGTGGGACGCCCAGCGCGGCGCACCGGCACCCGAGCACCTGGACTGGGCAGCGGTCCTGATCACGGGCTCGGCGGCGTCGGTCCACGACCGTGAGGAGTGGTCGGAGCGGGCCGGCGCCTGGTGTGTGCGCGCCCTGAACGCAGGCGTGCCCATCCTCGGCGTGTGCTACGGCCACCAGCTCCTCGCCCACGCCCTGGGCGGTCGCAGCGGCCCGAACCCGAACGGCCCGGAGTACGGAATGGGGCTGGTGGAGGTGCTGGTCGACGACCCGCTGTTCGATGCCGACCGATTCCAGAGCTACCAGCTCCACTTCGACGTGGTGCGGGAGGTGCCGGACGGCGCTCGGGTGCTCGCCAGGAGCCAGACCACCGACGTGCAGGCCATGGCCATCGGGGACCGCTGCCGCACGGTGCAGTGGCACCCCGAGTTCGACGCCGCCTACGTGCGCGGCGCCATCGAGCGTCGTCGGTCGCTGCTCGAGCCTTATGGCGACGACTTCGTCGACCGCAACGTGGCGTCCATCGTCGAGCTGCCCGACGGAGGCGGCGCCATCGCCCGGTTCTTGGAGCACATCGCGGGCGTGCCCCGCACGACGGCACCCTAGATGTGGCTCGCCCTCCTGGTCGCCTGCACCGGTCCAGAGCCCGCGAAGTCCACCGACAGTGCGCCGCCGGAGCCGTCATTCATCCCGTGGTCCGGCGGGCTGCCCTCCACCGCCACCCTGCCGACGCCGCGGGGCCTGACAGACCGCCGCGCCATCGTGCACCTGCACAGCCCGTGGTCCCACGACGCATGCGACGGTGCGGGGTGGGAAGACGGCGTGCTCGACGAGGACTGCCTGTCGGACTTGCGGGCCGGCCTGTGCGCCACCCGGGTCGATGTGGCCTTCCTCACCGACCACCCCGACCACCTGTCGGCGCAGTCCTGGGACGACGTGTTGCTCGCCCGCGGCGACGACACGCCCGGCCCGGCGTCGAACACCATCACCTGCGATGATGGGCATGTGGTCACCTGGCTGCCAGGCGTGGAGGATGAGCTGATGCCGCTCGCCCTCGACCGACATGTGCACGACGACCCTGACGAGCGCCACCGCCTGCTGAACGACACCGGCGAGGAGGGGCTGGCCGCGTCCATCGCCGCCGGCGGCACGGTGTTCGTCGCCCACACCGAGGGCCGCGACCCGGCCGATCTCGAGACCCTGCAGGATGCTGGGCTCACCGGGGTGGAGCTGTTCAACCTGCACGCTATGTTCGCCCCCGACATCCGCCCCGAGGCGTTCGGGCTCGAGCCGTTCGACTGGATCGAGCAGATCGCCCCGTTCACCGACCCCGACGACA
>JBLFXJ010000283.1:0-10794 GCA_047609825.1 Myxococcota bacterium | reverse complement strand
AGCGCAGCGCCAGCAACAGCGAGGGCCGCGACACCGAACAGGCGACGCTTCATGGCATCGGTCATGGGTCCTCCGAGGCCGCGTCGGCGGCGCGTTGCCGAACGACGAGGCTGAGTGTGTAGCCGGCGAAGAACAGCCAGGTGACGCCGTAGGCTGCGTAGACGTATTCCCACCCGCCCTGCACGACGCCAGCCCCAGACGTAGCAAATACGATCATGTGGCCTCCGGTGCGGGGAGCGGCGGTGCCTCCTCCGCCAGCGCGAGGGTTCGAGCGAGGCGCCAGCGGCGGACGATGAACCAGATCACGATGAACAGGAACGCGAACGCGTTGAGGCGCAGGATGAACACCATCGGGTCGGCGACGGTGTCGGGCGACGACTGGATCTGGTGCAGCGAACGCCACCACTTCACGCTGAAGTAGGTGACGGGGATGTTCACGTATGCGAGCACCGTGGCCACGCTGGTCCACGTTGCGCGCCGGTCGGCGTCGTTCACGGCCCCGCGCAGCATCAGCACGCCGACGAACGTGAGCAGCATGATCGCTGACGAGGTGAGCCGCGGGTCCCAGGTCCACCACACGCCCCATGTGGGCTTGGCGAAGATGCTGCCCTGGACCAGCAGCAACACGTTCAGGCCGGCACCGACCTCGACCGCCGCCTCGGTGGTCCAATCGAGCGCCCGCCGGCCGGTGAACAGGTGCGCGGCGGCGGCGACGAATGCGATGGTGAACGCCACCATTGAGAGCCAGGCAGCGGGCACGTGGGTGTACAGGATGCGGCCCACCTCCCCCATCATGCGCTCGGGCGGCGCGACGAACAGTCCCATGTACTGCCCGACGATCAGCAACACGAGCCCCAAGAGGCCGACGAGATGCTCCCAATGGACGCCTCGCTGTTCGGTAGGGGCGCGCTGGGCGACCTCGCTGCTCACGTGTCCTCCGCGATCCTGCCGTACAACACGCCGGAGAGACTCCAGTGGATTGCGTTGAATGCCACTAACAAGCCCATCCACGAGTCGCCCTGGCCCATGGGGTCGCCGTCGAGCACCACGCCGGTGCCCTTCGCGGCCGACAAAATACAGGGGACAACCAGCGGAAACAGCAGCAGTGGCAACAGGACGCTCGAGCCGCGCGCCTGTGCCGTGACAAGTCCGTACAGGGTTCCCGGGGCGGCCAGGCCGGCGCAGCCGAGCACGAGGAAGCCGCCGAGCATGGCGATGCTGCCGCGCAGGTGCACGTCGTACATCGCGAACAAGAGCGGCACGAGGCCGACGGCCACGAGGGTGAGCAGTGCAGTGTTCGCGAGCGCCTTGCCGTAGAAGATGGCGCGCGGATCCACCGGCCACAGCACCATGGCCTCCATGGCGTCGTGCTCCATCTCGATGGAGTAGGCCTGGTCGAGGGCGCGGGTGGAGGCCAGCAGCAGCCCCACCCACAGCGTGCCCGCTGCCTGGTCGCGCAGCGCGCCCTCGCTGGGTGACGCGAACGCCACCATCAGCAGCACGGCCAAGCCGAAGAAGAACAGCCCCGAGACGCGCGAGCGGTCGCGCCACTCGATGAGCAGCTCCTTGGCGAGGACTCCGGCGATCTGTCCGATCACGCGATCGCCTCCACGAGGGTATCGGCGGTCCCCTCCCACACCTTTCGGCCCGCCTCGAGCTTCACGGCACGGTCGCACAGCTGGCGTCCGATGCCGGGCAGGTGGGTGGCGAGCAGCAGGGTGGCGCCGGCGCTGCGCAGCTCGGAGACCACGTCGATCAGCAGCGCCCTGCCGTCGGGGTCGAGCGCGGAGAAGGGCTCGTCCATCAGCAGCAGGCGGGGCCGCTTCAGGAGCAGCCGGGCGAGGGCCAGTCGACGCTTCATGCCGGCAGACAGGGCCCGCACGGGGTCGGCGCGGCGCGGTTCGAGCCCTACCCGGGTGAGCAGCTCGGCTGGGTCGGCCTTCAGGCCCCCGAGACGCGCCCATGCGGCGAGGTTCTCGGCAGGTGACAGGTCATCCCACACGTGGAGCTGGTGCGCGAGGTAGCCGATGTGCGGCCGGAGCGCGGCCCGATGTGTCCACAGGTCGCGGCCGCCGAGGGTGGCGGTTCCTTCATGGGGGCGCAGGGCGGTGGCCAGGCAGCGCAGCAGGGTGCTCTTGCCGGAGCCGTTGGCGCCCGTCAGCATGCAGGCGCCGCCCTCGGCAACGGTGAGATCGACCCGAGCGAGCGCCCAGCGACGGCCGAAGCGACGGGCGAG
The DNA here is from genome assembly GCA_047609825.1 of Myxococcota bacterium. GTDB lineage: Bacteria > Myxococcota_A > UBA796 > UBA796. The sequence goes on along the minus strand of JBLFXJ010000283.1, from coordinate 8,558 downwards.
TCCGGTCACCTGTACGGCGTTGGGCGAGGTCATTGAGCTGGCGTAACGCCGCAGCGACCCGGGGGGGCGCCGTACGCTGTTGCACGGGCGCGCGGAATGGTCAGGTGAACGTGCGGCAGGCCGAGACGGCCTCGGGGGATGCGCCCCATCCTACGAGGCAGGCGGTGAACAGGGCGGCCTGCATACGGCTCGCGTGCCGCGCCTCGGGCATGAACCGGTCGCGCTTGCGGAAGTGCCCGATGCCGTGGACGCTGGCCCACAACATGAGGCTGCGCAGCGGGGAATCACCTGCGACGAGGGCGCCCGCAGCGACCGAGGCGTCGATCTGGGCGCTCGCCTGGTCGAGCACCGTGGTCACCGTGCCCTCCACGTCGATTGCGAGCGCGTCGTCGAGCACCGGCACGGGGCTGGACAGGGCGTTGTCGACCAGGCGGTACAACACGGGCTCGGCGTCGGCGAACTCCGACCAGGCCGAGAACGCGACCCAGACGCAGGCGAGGGAGGACACAGTGTCGGGGGCACCGGCTGCCCGCGCCGCGCAGGCCGCGAGGCGATCCCGCTGGAACGCGCCGAACCGGGCGGCGGCACGGTGCTGCAGACCCGCGACCACGGCCTGCTTGCCGTCGAAGTAGCGGTACAGGCCGCCCACCGCCGCGTTCGCGCGCTGGGCGAGCCGGGCCACGGTGAGGCCATCGACGCCATCCTCTTCGACGATGGACATGGCGGCATCCAACAACGCGTCGCGCCGCTTCGCGCGCCGAAGATCGCGTCTTTCAATCCGATTCGCAACACTGCTCGTGGCCACAAGGCCTCCGGGGGCTGGAGGGAGCTTGAACTAGCACACTCGCTCCGCCGAGTGCTAGCGGATGGCGCGGGTCGTAGAGTCTGTGGCGTGCCCGAATACGGGCCACCGGACTGCACTTCACCAGAACCTACACCGCGGCGGGGGGCCGGTTAAGGGGCAACGCTCGTGACCCCTCGAAGGGAGATGATGTGTCGCACGACAGCACTGGCCTGCAGGACCTGTTCATCGGTATTGCTGGGCTGATCGGCGCCGGCAAGTCGACCCTCGCCACCGCGCTGGGCAAGCACCTCGACCTGCCCGTGTACTACGAGCCGGTCGCCGACAACGAGTACCTCGCGGACTTCTACCGCGACACGGCAAAATACTCGTTCGCCACACAGATCTACCTGTTGAACCGCAGGTTTCAGCAGCACCAGGAAATTATCTGGCGGGGGGGCGGCTGCGTGCAGGACCGCACGATCTACGAGGATGCGGTGTTCGCGAAGACCCTGGTCGACCAAGGGCTGATGGAGCAGCGCGACTACCGCACCTACCTGTCGTTGTTCCGCCACATGTCGAACTTCATGTGCCGGCCCAATGTCATCGTGTACCTCGACGTGTCGCCCGAGCGGTCATTGGAGCGCATCCAGCAGCGCAGCCGAGGCGTCGAGTCGGGAATCCAGATCGAATACCTGCGGGCGTTGTATGCCGAGTACGAGAAGTTCGTCACCGGGATCTCCCGCACCGTGCCGGTGATCCGGGTGTCGTGGGACAAGTACCGTGACACCGAAGAGATGGCCGAGGTGATCCAGCGCGAGTACCTCCGCGGCAGCTTTCTGCGCGAGGTCACCTGGGATCCTCACCGCGCTGTGTGACAGGATGCTCCCGTGCCCACGCCCACGCTGGTCTCAATTCCGTTCTCTCCCTGGTCGATCCGGGCCAAATTGGCGCTTGAGGCCATGGGGGTGCCGTTCGCGCTGCGCACCTACGTGCCGGGCGTGTCGGAGCCCCGCGTTCGCCTCGAACTGCGGCGGCCCGTCGGGCGGCTCACCCTGCCAGTGCTGCTCCACGACGGTCCACCGATCGACGACTCGCTCGCCATCGTGAAGTGGGGGAGCGCCCGGTCGGAGCGGCCGCTGATCACGGCCGAGAGCAGCGGTGCCGTGGAGTACTGGTGTCGGGTGGCGGATCGACTGCTCGCAGCCGGCCGCATCCGAACCACCCACAAGGTGCTGGGCGACCCCGACGCGCTGTCGGAGAGCCTCCCGGCGTTCATGCAACCACTCGGGCCGCTCGGGCTGGCCGTGGGGCGGGCCGAGGCGCACCGGCTGCTCCGGAAGTACGACAACGGCGCCGGGCCTGCGGCTCAGTCGGCGCGCATGCGCGAACAGCTGCAGGTGATCGCCGAGGCGCTCGGGAGCCGCGACACGATGCTGCCCGAGTTCTCCTACGCGGACGTGGCGCTGGCGGTCGGCTTGTCGTTCGTCCAGCCCCATCGCTCCCACCCCCTCGGCGCGCGGGCGCGCTCCTGCTGGACTTCGGACGACCTGTCGGCGGGATTTGCCTCGCTGCTGGAATGGCGAGACCGCGTCTATGTCGAGATCGACCGGCGTCGCGGACGGTGAGTGGCGGCGTCTCCGTGCGGGCACTGGCGGCGGGTTCTCCCGAGGTGGACGGGGTCGCACTCCGGATGCGGGCCACCCTGATCGACGTGCTGGGCGCTGAGCGCGGAGGGTCGATGTACACGCTCGACTGGCTCCGCGGGCGGGTTGGCGAGCACCTTGGGCGGCCCGACGCTGCTGTGTTCGTCGCCGAGCGGGGTGGCGAAGTGGTCGGCCAGAGCATCGTGCGGGTGGAGGTCGACGCGACCGGACCGTTCGGGCTGGTGTCGACCACCTATGTGCTCCCTACGGCCCGTCGCACCGGGGTCGCCCGGCACTTGCTCGCCCACGACGAGGCGTGGATGCGGGGCCGCGGTCTGGTCCGCTCCGCAACGAACACCGCCGCGACCAACCGACCGTTGATCCAGCTCTACGAAGGGGCCGGCTACCGCATCGACCTGCGGGAGGGGGAGATGATCCGGCTCGTGCGCTCACTCACTTAGGACGGGCCACACGGGTGCAGGGTCGCCGTCGACCACGAGCTCGGCCATACCGTCGACGGCTGGCCGCAGCGCGTCCCACAGGGCACCGATCTCGGCATCGCTGGGGTCGTACAGGTCATGCTGCTCGTGCGGATCCGTCGCGCGGTCGAAGCTGGTCAGGGTGCCGCTGGCCCAGTGGTAGTGAAGGCTGCGGGTTCCGTGGTGCACGGCCTGCACGCCTCCGTCGCGGGCGAGCGCGCCCGTGAATCGGAGTCGGTCGGGGTCCTCGGTGCCCACTGCGGAGCCCGTGATCTCCGCGGGGATGTCGAGTCCGAGCGCCTGGAGCACCGTTGGGGCCATATCGATGGCGTGGGTCGGGCCCTCGTATCGTCCGGGTCGCAGGTTCTTCGCCCAGAAGATGACGGCGCCGTCGTTCTCCTCAGGGTGCAGGCGGTGGGCATGGCTCTGAGCGCCGTGCTCCCAGAACTGCTCGCCGTGGTCACTCCACACGACCACCAGGGTGTCGTCGAGCAGCCCGCGACGCTGCGCGTCGGCGATGAACCCCTCGACCAGGGAGTCGGTGTACCGGACCTCGGCCGCGTACAGGGCGCGCAGGTGGGCCTCGAGCAGCGTCGCCTCGTCGCTCGTCAGGCGGGAGTGGTTCTCGGGGTCGGTGAACCGCTGCCAGTTCCAGCGCAGGTCGCCATACGGCCAGGGCGCGAGGTCGCCGGTGTCGAGCCAGCCGTCCGGCGGCATGTAGGGCTCGTGTGGCTCGAGCAGGTGCACGTGCAGGAACCACCGTGAGTCGCCCCGGATCTCCTCCAGGTTCGCGACACCCTTGTCCCAGCCGTTGCCGCCGCCGCCGCCGAAGCGGTCGAAGCGGTCATAGCCTTGGTGGTTGCCCCCCTTCTGGCCGAAGTAGCTGTTGCTCGACACGCCGACGGAGACGAATCCGGCCTCTCCCAACCATCCGGCGAGCAACGGCGTTCCTTCGGGCACGGGCTGCACCTGTTCGGGCTGGCCCTGGAGGCGGGGCAGGTGCCCGCGGTCGATGTCGGTTCGGCCGGCGAGGGTGCAGGTGACACTGGCCATGGTCCAGTTGGCGCACTGGAGGTGGTTGTCGAGGACCAGTCCGTCGTCGGCCAGGTCGGCGAGGAATGGGGTCAGCCCCAGCGTGCTCCACGGGCCCACGTGGTCGCGCCGGAGGGTGTCGATGGAGATGAACAGGAGGTTGCGCGGGCGAAACCCGTCGAACTGGAGCGCGGGGACCGTCCCGTCCCGTCCGCCTACATCGGGCGCCGGCTCGGCACATGCGACGAGGACGGCGAGCAGCAAGGGGGGGCGCCACATGGGCAAGGGGTATGCGGTCCGCCCGGTCTCAGCTCACGATCGGGCGATGGCGTGTCACTGCAGCGCGGGCCCGGAGCACGCCTTGGCGTCGCCGGCCTGGCACCCATCCCGGCACAGGTCCTTCGCTCGACCCTTCGCCTTCGGGCCGCCGAGGCCGGTCCACAGCAGCGCGGCCAGACGGCGCATCGATTCGGGAGAGCCCAGCTCGACCCCGCGCTCGAGCGCGTCGCGGGCGCCGGTAGGGTCTCCGCTGTCGGCCCGAAGCCGTCCGAGCTGGGTGCAGCCGACCGGGTCGGCATCGGTACACGCCGCGCCGTACAGCGCCTGGGCGCGGCTCGGGTCGCGGGCTGTGGTCGTGCCCCGCTCGACGAGGGCACCGGCAGCGACGCAGGCCTCGGTGATCCCGAGCGTGCACGCACGCTCATGTGCGCCGAGGGCGGCGGTTTCATCCCGGCGCACACCGACACCAGCGGCGAGCAGGACCCCGCGTCGGTAGCAGCTCTGGGCGTGGTCAGCCGCGCAGGCCCGGCGGAATGACAGCGAGGCGTCGGTGCGGTCCCGGTCGCCGCCGACGCCGGCCTCCTGGTACACGCCGAGCAGGAAGCACGCCTGCGGCGAGACGTGGGCGTCGCTGCAGCCCTTGGTCAGGGTGGCCCGGGCGACCGACTTGCGGGTGTCCCGATCGGCGGCCTGGATCTTGGCCAGCGCGTAGCACGCGGCCGCGTCGCCGCGGTCGCACGCGTCACCCGACTGGACAGGACGGGCTGGAGGCCGCGCGACCGGCGGTCGAGACACGGCAACAGATGGTCGCGGCGCCGGGGGGCGCGCCACCGCAACGTCGGTCGACCGATCCGGCAGGGTGGGGAGCGCGATGGGCTCGATCGCCGACAGCTCCAGCGGTCCGCTCTCCGACAGCTGGCCGGTCTTCACCGCCGACTGGGAGCGCCGACCCGGACCCGAGGTCACCGCGGGCTCGGCGGACGATGGCCCCTGTCCCCGCGCCCAGGCCGACGCGACGCGCTCGGGCGGCGGAGGTGCGGGTGCGCCTGGCTTGCCGGCGTCCGTGAACCGGATCGGCACCATGAAGGTGGCGCCATCGGGCAGGGCGTGGGCCGGGAACGCCGCATAATGCAGGGCGTCTGCGACACAGGCGCTCACCGACGGCGGCCACTCAGCGCCACCGAGCGCGAACACGTCGGCCACCCGACCGGTGCAGGCGACGGTGATCTCGACGATCTCCTCTCCGGCCGGCACCACCTCGCCGAGGGCACCGCACGCGTCGAGGTGTCGGTAGAAGGGGGCGAGCGACGCCTTGATCTGGCGGACACTGAGCCCCGCCGTGGCCGCCATGGACACCTCGTCGGCGCCAGTGCTGCCGGTGGCCTCGACGGACTCGAGGGTCGGCGCCTCGAGGCAGGCGCGCTCCGGCGGCAGCGTGAGGCCGGCGACGGGGGGTGGGGGCGCCGCGAGGGCGGCGGCGACCAGCTGTAGCAGCACCGGAGCTCCGTCGTGAAGTGGCGCACACGGTAGCAGGGCGCCGACCGGGCCGGCTCGCCGAGGGATTCACGGACTCGGGCGCTGCAGCGAAGGACGGGCGTTCATCCAGGGCTGAGCGCCGGCGGCACCCAGGTCTCGCCCGCGTCGTCTTCGCCCCAACAGACCACCGAGCCATCAGTCTTCACCGCGCACCCGTGGTCATAGCCGGCCGACACCTGGACGTGGTCGCCGGCGGGCGGAGTGGTGGCGCCGACGCCCCAGCAGTGGAGCCGGCCGCCGTCGTCAACAGCGCAGGCCTGTCGGTGGCCCAGCGACAGATCGACGAATCGGCCCGCTGGTGGACGGCCAGCGATTCCGGTGTCGGACTCGGAGCCCAGCTCGGCCCCCCAGCAGGCCAGCGCGCCATCGAGGTCGAGCATGCAGCCCGCGTAGCGGAAGGCGTCCACGTCGGTGGCTGGCTGCCCCTGCGGTGCGTCATCGAGCAGGTCGAGGTCGGGCTGGTTCGGCGGGAACTCCTCGTCGGCCCCCCAGCAGGCGACGGTGCCCGTCTGCGTGAGCCCGCATGCGATGTACGAGCCGGCCCGCACCGTGGCGAGCGGCTCGGTGGGTGGAGGCACGGTGGACAGGTCCCCGTCGACCCAGTCCAGCGCGCCCCAGCAGGTCACCGCGCCGGTCCCATCGAGGGCGCACGCGAACAGCTCTGCCACATCCACTGCGACGAAGTCCCCAGCGGGCACCGCGGCGAGCATCCCGCCGTCGAAGGTGTCATCCCCCCAGCACGCGAGAGCGCCTGTTTCGTGCACGGCGCAGGCGATGGTGCCCACGGCCAGGTCCACGAACCGACCCTCGGGCACCGCGTCCGCCACCGGAGCTTCACCCCAGCACAGCACGGCACCTGCGTCGGTGAGCGCGCAGCTCGCCAGTGGTCCGGTGTGCACCGAGACGGCCGCCGCGGGCTCGGACGCCGTGGTGGGCACAGACCCCGCTCCAGTGCTCGTCGGCGCGGTAGCGGAGTCGGTGGCGGGCGAGGCGGAATCGATGCCCTTGGGTCCGGCGCACGCGAGCAGGAAGAGCAGGAGCATCGGGCCAGCGTACCCCCGCGAGGCGTCAGCGGCGATACGAGGCGCCCCGACCCGGAGGGCCTGTGTTTCACCACGTCGTCATGTTCCGCTTCGCCGATCCGGCGCACCCGCCCGAGGCCGCCCGCCTGCTGCGCAGCATGGTGGGGCGGGTGGACGTGATCCGTCGCCTGGATGTGCGACTGAACACGCTGCCCGATGTGGGCAACGTGGACCTGCTGCTTCATGTCACGGTGGATGACCCGGACGACTACGCGACCTACGACACCGACCCGTTCCACGTGTCGGTGAAGCAGGCCCTCGGCGCCATGCTCCGGCAGGGGGAAGGCGAGTTCCGCTGGGCGGTGGACTACGAGGACTGAGCCGCCGCCCAGTCGGGTCGGGTGATGGCGAGCAGCCACTCGTCCCGCCACACGCCGCGCTTGAGCACGGCGTGGCGGAGGGTGCCCTCGAATCGGAGACCGGCCTTCTCCGCGGCCCGGCGCGACGCCACATTACCGACGAAGATCGTCGCGAAGACGCGCTCTGCGCCGCGGGCGCGGAATCCCTCGTCCACCATGGCGGTGATCGCCTCGGTGCCGAGCCCACGGCCGTGCCAGGCGGGCGCCATGGCGTACCCGATGTCGAGGATGCGAGCGTCGCCGTTCACGGGGCGCAGGGAGATGCCGCCAATGCAGGCGTCGCTGGACCGCTCGAGGATCGACAGCGAGAACGGCTCGCTGAGGTCGTCGGGATCGCACGCGCGTCGGAGCGCCCAGTACTCGTGGAGCGACCGGTCGTGCTCTGGGCCGTCCCACAGCAGGGTGTCGAAGATGTCGGTGCCGATGATCGCCTGGTGGTAGCCCGTGAGCTGGGCGTCGCTGGGCCAGGTGAGCACGAGGCGCTCGGTGTCGATCCGGGGTGGCATCCGCGCTCCGGTGTCGGGCATCACATGGGCGGTATCGTGCCGGTGGAGACCTGCCAGGCTCCGGTTTCAACGGCCCGAACGCGGAGGAATCGGATCCGGTCGCCGCGTTCGGCGGTCACTCCTTCACCGTCCGGGTCGTCCTCGGGACCCACCCACCAGCCGTCATGACAGGCGCGAAAGGTCTTGGCGACGCTGGTGTACAGCGCGCGGGCCTCGGCCTCGGTGGCGCGGGTGGCGGTGCAGCTGGGACCGAGGTCGATCTGCAGGCGCTGGACGACGCATGCGTCCGCCCACGGCAGCACCGCCACGAGCTCGCGCATGCGTGCGGTGGCGCTGGCGCCGGGGGCGTCCACGCCGTCCAGCGCCCATGGGTCCGGCACCTCGAGGGCCGCCAGCTGATCGCAGGGAGTGCCGGTGAGCGTGTGGCGTCGCACCAGCGTGAACGGTGTGGCCGGGGGCCCGGTGACGGTCACGACGTAGGTGCTGGCGACGGTGGCCCGGTCATCCAGCGGAGCCAGCCGGCGCGTGATCGGGTCGGTCTTCGCCTGGGTCGGATCCGCGCTGGGTGGTGCCAGCGCGACGGCGACCGGTGCGCCGCTGGCGATCGTCCCGAGGCTGATCCGCTCTCCGGCCACCAGCGGCACGGAGAACGTGACGGTGCCGCCCGGTCCGATGGCGCCCTGGTGCACGCCGACGGTCAGCGCCGCCGGAGCGTCGGCGGCTGCGGTCAGGGATAGGAGGAGGGCGAACATCGGCGATCCAGGCGATGGGCGCGGGTCCGGTGCCCGCGGCGGACAGTCACTGTCTTCGACCGCCGACCACATCGAGGCGGCCCGCAGACACCCGGCCGCCCGCGGG